>NZ_JBKFEY010000027.1:0-34086 GCF_046507575.1 Pontitalea aquivivens
CCTCGATCTCTTGCAGGTTCGCAACGTCCGCATCGACCACGCGTTCCTTTGCCTGCGCTTCGGCCTGCGCGGCGGCGAGGCTGGCTTCTGCCACCTGAGCTTCGGTCCGGCGGATGTCGTAGTTCGCCTTGGAGATCACGTCACGCCCGCTCAGCGCCTCGGCGCGCGCGAGCTCGGTTTGGGCGAGCGCGAGGCTGGCCTCGGCCTTGGTTACACCCGCCTGTGCCACGGCTACCGCGGCCTCCGCACTGGCCACCGCCGCCTCGGCGCGCGCCTTTTGCGCTTCGAGTTCGGTTGTGTCCATGACCGCAAGGACGTCGCCTGCGGCGACGAGATCGCCCTCCTGCACCGCGATCGTGGCCACCCGCCCGGAAAGACGGGTCGAGACATCGACGAGATCGGCTTCAACCCTGCCGTTGCCCCGCGCGAAGCCCTCGGGCGGCAGGCCGCTCGGTGCCAAGAAGATCGACCAAAGGGCATAGCCCATGAATCCCGCAAGTACAGCGAGAACAAGCGCGATTGAAATCTTGCGTGACATCTTTATCGGTCTCCCTTCATGTCATGTCCTTGGACGATCATCGGCTCGTCAGGAGGGTGACCGCCGTAGAAATCTTTCAGGACCGACACGGCCTGCTCTGCTGTTTCGACGAAGCGGAAGAGGGCGCGATCCTGCGAAGAGATCATTCCCTCATCGACCAGGAAGTCGAAATCGATCGCCCGGTTCCAGAATTCCCGTCCGAACAGGATGATCGGAAGGCTTTGCATCTTTCGGGTTTGCACAAGGGTCAGGACTTCGAACAGTTCATCGAGGGTGCCATAGCCGCCGGGAAAGGCCACGAGTGCCTTGGCCCGCAGCAGGAAGTGCATTTTGCGTATGGCGAAGTAGCGAAAACGGAATGCGAGGTCCGGTGTGATGAACGGGTTTGGCCTCTGTTCGCTCGGCAAGGTGACATTCAAGCCGGCCGAGCGCGCTCCAACATCGAAGGCACCGCGATTCGCAGCCTCCATCACGCCCGGGCCACCGCCTGTGACGATAACGAAATCCCGGCGTCCGACCCGTTGAAATTGGTGCGAGACGAGCTCAGAAAAACACCGCGCTTCCGCATAGTAGCGCGACCAATGTACCCGGCGTTCGGCTGCCAGAAGTTGTCGTTCGGATGCCGGGTCCTCCCGGTGGAGCTGTTGAGCTTCTTCCAACTGCTTTTCTGCGACTTCCGGCGAGACGATACGGGCGCTGCCAAATACCACCACAGTCGAGTGGATATCATGGTGACGCAGCGTGCGTTCTGGCTTGATCAGTTCGAGTTGCAGGCGCACCGGACGCAGATCGTCCTCCGCCAGAAAATCCAAGTCCTCGTGCGCCAATCGATACGCGGGCCCGACGAGGATATGTTCGGTGAGTTCTCTTTCGCTCGTCCGGTCGATGGTCATGGGCTTGGGCCTATTTCGAAACATGCACCCGGTTCAGGAACTGTCACCGTCCAGCCCTTCTCGGTTCGAAGCGCGTGCGCGAATTCCAGTGCCGCTGTCTCCTCGCCGTGCACAATGAAGGTCTGATGCGGTGGCGCTCTGAAACCATCCGCCCAAGCCATGAGCGCCTTCCGGTCCGCATGCGCGGACAGCCCGTTGACCGAGTGAATGGTGGCCCGCACCGGGATGTCGTCTCCAAACAGGCGGACCCGCCGGACGCCATCCACAAGCCGCCGACCCAGCGATCCCTTGGCCTGGAACCCGGTGATCATCACAACGGACTCGGGTCGGGGCAGGTTCTGTCGCAGATGGTGACGGATGCGCCCGGCATCACACATACCGCTGGCCGAGATGATTATCGCCCCTGCGCTGATCTGGTTGAGTGCCTTCGATTCGTCGACACTCGATGTGAACTTGAGATAGGGGAGGTCCGCACCCACCTTGTGCCATCCCGCGAGGTTCTTCGCCTGTTCGTCGAACAACTCCAGATGTCGGCGGGTGATCCTTGTGGCTTCGGTCGCCATCGGCGAGTCCACAAAAATCATCAAGTCGCGAAGTCGTCCTTCGCAGGTGAGCCGATGCAGATGGTAGAGCACCTCTTGCGTGCGACCGACTGCGAAGGCGGGCACGATAATATTTCCGCCGTCGCCGTGGCGGGTGCGTTCGACGATCTCGATCATCTCGTCCAGAGTTGTGCTCAGATCCTCGTGCTCGCGGTTCCCATAGGTCGACTCGATCACCAGAATATCAGCATCGGGAATGGGCGTGGGATCCCGTAGGATTGGCCGCCCGGGCTGCCCCAGATCGCCACTGAACACGATCTTAGTTGTTTCGCCGTCCCCTTCGGATATCCAGACTTCGATGATCGCCGAGCCGAGGATATGGCCGGCATCGCGGAACCGGCAGCGCACATTTTCATTCGGGGTGAGCTTGGTGTCGTAGCGGATCGCGTGAACCTGCCGCAGACAAAGCCTGACATCGTTCATGGTGTAGATTGGCTCTGTCGAAGCGGCTGCACCGCGCTTGGATCTGCGCCAGTGCTTTCGAGCGTCCGATTCCTGAATGTGGGCGCTGTCTGGCAGCATGACACCCAGCAGATCCGCTGTCGCTTCAGTTGTGAAGATCGGCCCGGTGAACCCTGACTTGGTCAGTTTTGGCAGCAGACCGCTGTGGTCGATATGCGCATGTGTCAGAAGAACGAAATCAATTGATTTCGGGTCGAAACCGAAGGGTTTTCGATTGCGGGCAGGCGCTTCCCGCCCGCCTTGAAACATGCCGCAATCGATCAGAAACCGGACTTCGCCGGTTTCGACGAGGAAGCAGGAGCCGGTGACTTCGCGCGCCGCGCCCAAAAAGCTGATCTTCGGCGCCATGTCACTCCTGCTCCTCGGCATCGCCCGCCTTAGAAATGCCGTGTAGATAAATGTCAAAAACACGTGGCGCATCGGCGCGCATTTTATCCATGTCGCCGGCGATCAGGGATTGCATGACGAGGCCCTGAATGGTGCCGATGAACAGCGTGGCCGCCGCCTCGACATCAAGATTGTCGCGCAATTCGCCGCATTCCTTGCCACTCGTAATCATGTCGCGCAGGCGTGCCGCGTATTGTTTCATCATGCTCTGCGCGAGGCGCTTGGCCGGCGTCTGTCGAGCGCCCTGAAGCTCTCCGAACAGCATGCGTGGTGCGCCCGGGTGATCGGCGACAAATGCGATGTGGGCGAGAAACATCGCCTCCATCTTTCGCGTAGGCGAAGTAATGTCTTTGGCCGCGCGATCGATCCGGGCCATCAGGTTCTTGGCCACCCAGTTCATGACCGCTTTCCAAATCGCGTCCTTGTTCGGAAAGTGGCGAAAGATCGCGCCCTGTGTCAGCTTCATGTGCTTGGCAATGGCCGCGGTCGTAATGCTGTCCGGGTTGGAAGAGCCGGCCAGGTCGATGACCGCTTCAACGGTAATGTTGCGGCGCTCTTCCGCCGGGATCTTTTTTGGTTTCGTCTTGCTCAATGAAACGTCTCCGTTTGCCATACATATGCAGCCGTCCATATCATCGCGGCGACCATTGAAATGCCGCCGGCCACAACGAGGATCGGCGGAACACCAAAAAGCACCTCTGCCAGAATGCCCAGAGGCATCAGCAGCCCGAGCAGTGCCAACGCGGATATCCAGCGCCCGGTCCGGGTGTCCGGGGCGCGCGACAGGGCGAGACCGACCGCAATATTGATGAGCGCGAACAGGTTGCCGTGAACATGCGCAAGCCGCGATTCGAAATGCGTACCCACCGCATAGTCAGCGATCCACTGCTCCTTGCCCGGCGCGAAATCGCGCAAGAAGATCAGCACGAACCCGTACAGCATGAAAAGTGCCAGAAACGCGAAGCCCGTCACGACATTCGTTTTGCCCGTCAGCATGGGTTTCCTCCTCGGTCAGTCGCGGCACTTACCTGCCTTGCCGTGCATCATGGCTTGAATAAATATAGTAATCAATTACTATCTTGATTCGAGATTGTCCAGCGGTGCCGGTGCCATTGATCATGGTCTCGAGATCGCCGGCCGGACATCAGGCAATATCGATGGAGCGGCAAATGTCGGACCAGGTGGTAAAACTGCGCGATGCGCAAGGAAAGCAGGGGACAGCACGAGCGGTGCCTGACCGCTCTACACGCGACATGTCAGACGCTAAGGCCGAGCCGGAACGGGATGCGGCGATGACGTCTGACACCGATGATCGTCCGGATACACATGATACCCGTCACGAAGCGTTCGACCATGCGGCACAGGTTTGGCTTTCGCGCTTCACGCATGGGTTGTCGCCCGCTGCCCTCATGAATGCCTGGTTCGATTGGGCGACGCATATGGTCGCTGCTCCGGGAAAACAGTTGGAAATCGCAGAAAAGGCTGGAGAAAAGTTCGGTCGGTACACGCGCTATGCAATGGCATGCACAGGTTCGACCAACGCGGTGGCGCCCTGCATTGATCCACTGCCGCAAGACAACCGGTTTCGCGGCGATGCTTGGAAAATGCCCCCCTTCAATCTGATTCAGCAAGGTTTTCTGCTGCAGCAGCAATGGTGGCACAACCTGGTCACTGATGTACCCGGTGTGACTGTTCAGCACGAGCGCGAATTGCAATTCCTGACGCGCCAGATGCTTGATGTTCTCTCTCCATCCAACTTTCCCGGAACCAACCCCGAGGTTCTGAAAAAGACGCAACAGACCGGCGGTCTGAACCTGATCCGGGGGTTCCAGAACTACATGGAGGACCTGCAGGACCTCATGGCAGGAGAGGCCCCCGATGGCGCCGACTCCTTCCAGCCAGGCCGGGACGTGGCGGTAACGAAAGGCAGCATCGTTTACCGCAATCAGTTGATCGAACTCATCCAGTACGCCCCACTCACGGACAAGGTACGACCTGAGCCGATCCTGATCGTCCCGGCCTGGATCATGAAATACTATATCCTCGACCTCTCGCCGCAAAACTCGTTGGTGCGCTATCTGGTCGAGCTAGGCCACACCGTCTTCATGATTTCGTGGAAGAACCCCGATGCGGGCGACCGTGACATGACTCTGGACGATTATCGTCGGCTGGGTGTAATGGAAGCGCTGGATGCGGTCAGCGCGATCGTCCCGGATCAGAAGGTTCATGCCGTCGGTTATTGCCTCGGCGGTACGCTCCTGTCGATCGCCGCCGCCGCGATGGCGCGCGATGACGACGCGCGGCTGGCCTCGCTGTCGTTGCTGGCCAGTCAGATCGATTTCACCGAACCGGGCGAATTGGCGCTGTTCATCAACGAAAGCCAGCTCGCGTTTCTCGACAGCGTGATGTGGAAGCAGGGCTATCTTGACACCACGCAAATGGCCGGCGCCTTCCAGATGCTGCGCTCGAACGATCTGATCTGGTCGCGGATTGTGCGCGAATACCTGATGGGCGAACGTGCCCAGATGAATGATCTTATGGCCTGGAACGCCGACGCGACACGCATGCCGTATCGAATGCATTCGGAATATCTGCGCAGGCTCTATCTCAACAACGACCTTGCCGAGGGTCGACTCAAGGTCGATGGCCGTCCGGTACATGTTTCGGATATCCGGGTGCCGATCTTTGCCGTGGGCACGATAAAGGATCATGTGGCACCCTGGCGGTCGGCCTTCAAGATCGACATGCTCAGTGACACCGACGTGAGTTTCGCGCTGACCAGCGGCGGGCACAATGCCGGCATCGTCTCGGAGCCGGGCCACCCGCGCCGGACCTTCCGGGTGCGGCACCGCAAGGCCGAGGACTTGCACATGGATCCCGACACGTGGCTGAGCGAGACGCCTGAGCGGGAGGGATCATGGTGGCCGACCTGGTCAGAATGGCTGACTGCCCGCTCGGGCGACATGACTGGCCCGCCCCGGATGGGCCGCAAGGATCATCCGCCGCTCGACGACGCGCCGGGAACATTTGTGTTTCAGAAATAACGCATCAGCGGACGCCGGGAAGAACTGGAGTGAGAAATATGCAAAGCAGACGATGGGATATCCTGATTGCGGCGGTTGTCGTCACGCTTTTCGGCTTGCTGACGGTTTTATCGGGCGGGCGCGCACTTTTCGGTGGCTCGGAGGCACGTGCGGCGGTCGGCGATGCGGTCCTCTTCGTTCTATGGTTCAACTTCCTGGCCGGCTTCGCCTATGTCGCAGCAGGTATCGGGCTCATGTTGCAGACAAACTGGGCGGTCAAGTTATCGATCGCCATCCTCATCGCCACGATCCTGGTGATGATCGCCTTCGGTGTCCACGTTCTGCTCGGCGGCGCCTATGAGATGCGGACGGTATGGGCCATGAGCCTGCGAACCGTCGTCTGGGGCGTCGTTGTCGGCCTCGCGATCCGCGACCCGGATGGGCGCGCTCCAGAACAGCTAGAAGAACGTCACTGAATTAGTTTAACAAGCTAGGGAGGGCAGCATGTCGCAAGACAACGCAAATGGTCAGAGTGGCGCCCCGGAGCTTCAATCTCGGTTTCCGTCGGCCTACACGATCCTGTTCCTTCTGATCGTGCTGGTCGCGGTGCTGACCTGGATCATCCCGGCCGGCCAGTACGACCGGGTGATGAACGAGGAGGTCGGCCGCGAAGTGGCCGTCGCCGGCACCTATCAGCAGGTCGATCCGAACCCGCAGGGCTTCGTCGCGGTGATGCTGGCGCCGATTGCGGGGTTCTACGATCCCGACAGCTATGCGGCGAACGCCATCGACGTTGCGCTTTTCATCCTGTTCCTGGGCGGGTTCCTCGGCGTGGTGAACGCCACCGGCGCGATCGACACCGGGATCAGAACGGCGATGTCCGCGATGAAGGGGCACGAGATCTGGATGATCCCGATCATGATGTGCCTTTTCGCGCTGGGCGGCACGACCTATGGCATGGCCGAGGAAACGCTGGCCTTCTACGCGATCCTGATCCCGGTCATGATCGCCGCGGGCTACGATGCGGTGACGGGGGTCGCGATCATCCTGGTCGGGGCGGGGATCGGCGTGCTCGGCTCGACGATCAATCCCTTCGCCACGGTCATCGCCTCGAACGCGGCGAGCATCCCCTTTACCGAGGGCATGATCCTGCGGCTGGTGATCCTGCTGGGCGGGCTGGCGATCTGCGCGGCCTATGTCATGCGCTATGCGCACCGGGTCAAGGCCGATCCCGCGCGCTCGGTCGTGGCCAAGCAGGCCGAGGCGCACCGGAAGTTCTTTCTGAAGGACGCGGCCGGGGAAAAGACCGAGGCCGCGCTGAGCGGCACGCAGAAGATCGTCCTGGTGATCTTTGCCGTCACCTTCGCGGTGATGATCTGGGGCGTGTCCAGCCAGGGCTGGTGGATGGCGCGGATGGGCGCGCTGTTCTTTGGCGCGGCCATCGTCATCGGGGTGGTGGCGCGGCAGGGCGAAAAGCAGCTGACGGGCAATTTCGTCGACGGCGCGCGCGACCTTCTGGGCGTCGCGCTGGTCGTGGGGCTGGCGCGCGGCATCGTCGTGATCATGGAGCAGGGGCTGATCGCCGACACGATCCTGCACGGCGCCGAACAGTCGCTTGCCGGGCTTGGCGACTTTGCCTTCATCAACCTGATGTTCTGGATCGAGATCGGCATGAGCTTTTTCGTCCCCTCCTCGTCCGGCCTTGCGGTGCTGTCGATGCCGATCCTGGCGCCGCTTGCCGATTTCGCCGGCGTCGGCCGCGACCTGGTGGTCACGGCCTACCAGTCGGCGAACGGGCTGGTGAACCTGATCAACCCGACCTTCGCGGTGGTCATCGGCGGGCTTGCCATCGGGCGGGTGTCCTATGACCGCTGGATCGTCTTCATCTGGCCGCTGATGCTGATCCTGCTGGTGTTCATCTCGGCCGCGCTGAGCGTCGGCGCGCTGTTCTGAAAGGGAGGTCCGACATGACCGGCCACCAACTCGGGGTCCATTCCGAAAGCGGCACGCTGCGGCAGGTGATCATCTGCCGCCCCGGGCTGGCGCATCGGCGCCTGACCCCGGACAATTGCGAGGAGCTGCTGTTCGACGACGTGTTCTGGGTCAAGCAGGCGCAGAAGGATCACGACGCCTTTGCCGAAGCGATGCGCGGCGAGGGTGTCGAGGTGCTGGAAACCGGCGCGATGCTGGCCGAGGTGCTGGACAACCCCGAGGCCCGCAAATGGGTGCTGGATAACCGCATATCGGCCAGCCATGTCGGCGTTGGGATGCAGCGGGAGTTGCGGGACTGGATGGACACCCTGCCGGGGGCGGCGCTGTCGGACTACCTGATCGGCGGGCTGACGGTGGGCGATCTGCCGTTCGAGGCGACAGGCATGTTCGGCAGCTACCTGGGCTATCACGGCTTCATCCTGCCGCCGCTGCCGAATTTCCTGTTCACCCGCGACAACTCGGCCTGGATATATGGCGGCGTCACGCTGAACCCGATGTATTGGCAGGCGCGGCGCCCGGAAACCCTGCTGACCGCGGCGATCTACCGCTTCCACCCGAATTTCGCGGGTAGGGCCGAGGTGATCTGGGGCGATCCGCTGGCCGATCACGGGCTTGCCACGCTGGAAGGCGGCGACCAGATGCCGGTCGGCGACGGGCTGGTGCTGATCGGCATGGGCGAGCGGACCTCGCCGCAGGCAGTGGGGCTGCTGGCGCAGGCGCTGTTCGACCAGAGCCGGGCCGAGCGGGTCATCGCCTGCCAGATGCCCAAGGCGCGGTCGGCCATGCATCTCGATACGGTCTTTACCTTCTGCGGCGGCGATATCGTCACCAGCTTCAAGGAGGTCGCCGACGAGATGACCTGCTATGACCTGCACCCGGGCGAGGGGGACAGGCCGCTCGACATGCGCCACGATCCCCGCCCGATGTTCGATGTCGTGGCCGAGGCGATGGGGTTCAAGCGGCTGAAGGTCGTGGCCACCGGCGGCAGCGACCCGTTCGAACAATCGCGCGAACAGTGGAACGACGGCAATAACGTGCTGGCGCTGCGCCCCGGGCTGGTCATGGGCTATGACCGCAACGACGACACCAACGCCGCCCTGCGCGCCGAGGGCATCGAGGTGATCGAACTGCCCGGCGCCGAACTGGGGCGCGGGCGCGGCGGCAGCCGCTGCATGTCCTGCCCCACGATCCGCGACCCGGTCTGAGGAGGCACCGCATGGCTTACAACCTGAAAAACCGTCATTTCCTGACCCTGCGCGATTTCACGCCGCAGGAAATCGCCTTCCTGCTGAAGCTTTCGGCCGACCTGAAGGCCGCCAAGTATGCCGGCACCGAGGTGCCGATGCTCAGGGGCAGGGAAATCGCGCTGATCTTCGAAAAGGACAGCACCCGCACCCGCGTCGGATTCGAGGTGGCGGCGCACGATCAGGGCGCGACCGTCACCTACCTGGGCCCCTCGGGCAACCACATGGGCCACAAGGAGACCGTCAAGGATACCGCCCGCGTGCTGGGCCGCGTCTATGACGCGATCGAGTATCGCGGCTTCGGGCAGGAGGTGGTGCAGACCCTGGCCGAATGGTCGGGCGTGCCGGTCTATAACGGGCTGACGGACGAATTCCACCCGACCCAGATCCTTGCCGATTTCCTGACCATGCAGGAACATTCCGAAAAACCCCTGCGCGAGATTGCCTATTGCTTCATGGGGGATGCGGGCAACAACATGGGCGACAGCCTGCTGATCGGCGGCGCCAAGATGGGCATGGACGTGCGGCTTTGCGCGCCGGAAAGCCTGTGGCCCGGCGCGGACATCAGCGACGAGGCGCAGGAGATCGCGGCGGAAACCGGCGCGCGGATCACCCTGACGCAGGACGTGGACGAGGCCGTGGAGGGGGCCGATTTCATCTATACCGATGTCTGGGTGTCGATGGGCGAGGGCAAGGAGAAATGGGCCGAACGCATCGAGCTTCTCAAACCCTACCAGGTCACCGCGCAGGTCATGGCAAAGACCGGCAACCCGCGCACGAAGTTCATGCATTGCCTGCCTGCCTTCCACAATGCCGACACCGCCGTCGGCAGGGAGATAAAGGAACAGTTCGGCCTCGACGCGATGGAAGTGACCGAAGAGGTGTTCGAAAGCCCCGCCTCGATCGTCTTCGACCAGGCCGAGAACCGGATGCACACGATCAAGGCGGTGCTTGTCGCCACGCTGGGGGGCTGAGGATGCTGGTCGTGGCAGCACTTGGCGGAAATGCGCTGCTGAAACGGGGCGATCCGCTGACCGCCGAAAACCAGCGCGCCAATGTCCGCCATGCGGCCGATGCGCTGGCCCGCATCGTCCGGGCGGGGCACCGGCTGGTCGTGACCCACGGCAACGGCCCGCAGGTGGGGCTGCTGGCGCTTCAGGGCGCGGCCTACAAGCCCGACGAGGCCTATCCGCTGGACGTGCTGGGGGCCGAGACCGGCGGCATGATCGGCTACATGATCGAGCAGGAGCTGGAGAACGCGCTGGATCACGCGCACCCGGTCGCCACGCTGCTGACGCAGGTCGTCGTGGACGGGCGCGACCCGGCCTTTCGCAAGCCGACGAAGTTCATCGGCCCGGTCTATGACCGCGACGAGGCCGAGGCGCGCGCGCGGGCCGCCGGCTGGACCATCGCGCAGGATGGCGACAAGTGGCGGCGCGTCGTGCCCTCGCCCGCGCCGCAGGAAATCCCCGATATCCGCGTGCTGCGGCTTTTGCTGGACCAGGGGGTGATCATGATCTGCACCGGCGGCGGCGGCATTCCCGTGTTGCGCCGGCCCGATGGCAGTCTGACGGGCATCGAGGCGGTGATCGACAAGGACGCGGCCAGCGCCCTTCTGGCGCGGGAACTGGGGGCCGACGCCCTGCTGCTGCTGACGGATGTCGACGCGGTCTATCGCGGTTTCGGCACCGGGGAAGAGGCGGCGATCGGGGTGCTGACCCCCGACGAGGCCCGCGCGCTGGATTTGCCCGCCGGGTCCATGGGCCCCAAGGTCAGGGCCGCGGCGGATTTCGCCAGCCGGGGCGGGCTGGCCGGGATCGGGCGGCTGGACCAAGCTGTAGCGATTCTGAATCGCCAAACCGGCACCATGATCATGCAAATGCGCGAACAGGTTGTGTGTTAAATCCCAGAAACTGGTGGATTCGGCTAACTATCTCCTGTGGCGTACCGAGATTCTAACTAGAGAAATGAAGCGCGTGCTGTTCGTATGCCCGGGTGGACCTGATACCCAGTCTGACGAAAGCTAATCCGCTTAGCAAAACAACGAAAAGGTTCAGGGCCCATTCCAAGGCAGGGTGCCGATTTGACCGCCCGAACGTCCGGGTGCGGCATCGCGATGGGTTGGGTTGATGACCCAACAAATGGTAAGAACATTATTCTACCGGGATCAACCGCATGCCATTGGACGCGCGATATGTTCCATCCGGTTCGGTTACAAATGTCAGGCACTCATCCGCTTTTCTCGGTCCAGTCTCCAGTTTGACGCAAAGCCGGTCGCCAGAAATCATCCATCGGCCCGTTCCGGTGCCAAGCGGCGAGCGCATCGTGACCGTACCATCGGTGCCATACTGCAACGAAACCGACAGAATGCCCTTCCGCCCCTGGAAGGCGTGACCGATAATCTGATCTTCGATCCCTGCCGCTGACAGCGCTTCCTGAGCATCGCTCCTCATGCAGAGTGCGATCAGAATGGCGGCCGCCAGGAGGCCGGTTTTCAGGTATTGCGGTAACGGGCATCCCCTGTTGGCTGGACGCCGTCCAACTCTGGGTTCGGCCTCAGGGGGCATCCTTGAAGAAAGTCTGTCGGCAAAATGCCCATGAAGTCTGCAATATGCTTCAACCGACATTAGGTTCTCCTTCCTGCTTCGTATCGATGCCTGTCCATGGCTCGGTGGGCAGGCGTGTTTTCTCGGGATGACGTGGAGCTTGGGGTTCGCTTCGCAAAGCTTTCAGGAATCCGATTGCCATGGCCAAAACGACGAGCGAAAATGGCAACCCCGCCATCACGACGGCTGACTGCAGCGTGGTCACGCCGCCGCCTGCCAACAAGACGGCCGTCAAAGCGCCGATACCCACGCCCCAGACGATCCTAGGTGTGACCGGCGGGTCAGATTCTCCGAGCGTAAGAATTGTGGTGATCACGAGAATGCCCGAGTCCGCCGATGTGACGAAAAACGTCGCAATCAGAACTGTCGCGATAATGGCCGCCACGGTCGAAAGACCGGGGCTCGCGATAACATCGATGGTTTCATACAGCGCCAGGGTGACGTCGCGGGTGACTGCGTCGGCTATTCCTCCGAGTCCGTAGAGTTCATTGTGCAATGCTGCGCCACCAAGACCGCCGATCCAGATCAGGCTGAACAAGGTCGGCACCAAGAGCACGGCGAACACGAACTCTCGCAAGGTGCGCCCGCGCGAGATCCGCGCGACAAACATTCCGACGAACGGTGTCCATGAAAGCCACCAGCCCCAGTAGAACACGGTCCAGGACTGTTGCCACCCGGACGTACCGGTCACATTGGTCCAGAAGCTCATCTCAATGAGGTGTTGCCCGTAACTACCGGCGCTCTGAATTATGAAGCGCAGAAGCCAACTCGTCGGTCCGACGATCAGAAAGAACAGAAGCAAGCCGACACCGAGCCACATGTTTCCGATACTGAGCCAGCGCACACCGCGGCGCACTCCGGAAACCACCGAAAAGATCGCCAAGCTCGTTACAAGCAAAATGATCGTCAACTGACGGCCAACAGAAATATCGATGCCGATCAACCAGTGGAGCCCGGCATTCATCTGCGCGGCTCCAAGCCCGAGCGTCGTGGCGATTCCGAAAACCGTACTGACGACGGCGAAGGTATCCACCAGATCCCCGCGCCAGCCGTAGATACGTTCGCCGGTCAACGGATAGAGAGCGGACCGCGTCGTCAGCGGCAGGTTTCCGCGATAGCTGAAATAAGCCAGCATTGCGCCCATCAAGGCGAAGATGGCCCAACCGTGCAGGCCCCAGTGGAACAACGTCAGCCGCGCGGCGTCCACCGCTGCTTCCGCTGTTCCGGGGTTGCCGCTGAACGGATTGCCCTGGAAATGGCTGATGGGTTCGGCGATGCTCCAGAACAGCAGTCCGACACCGGTGCCGGCCGCGAAAAGCATCGCGATCCATGATACCATCCCGAATTCGGGACGCTCGTTATCCTTACCCAGGCGCACGTTTCTGTAACGCCCTAGACCGAGCCATAGAACGATTGCCAGGATGACCGTGACGAGCAGTACATAGTACCATCCGAGCGTGGGCCCGGTTGCGGATCGGACATCGGACAGAGCCTCTGCAACCAGATCCGGGCGCCACGTTCCCAGCATGACCCAAAGCCCGACCAGTCCCGTGGCCGCGGTGGTCGCGCGAGTGTTCAACCCTCGAAACGGTCCTTTTGGAAAGACATGCGGGCGCCGGACCGGCGATGTCTCAATCATGGGGACGTCGCCTCCTTCTCGTCTGACGCAATCGGGTTCTCGTCATTCTTCGCCCGCGCCAGCCCGAGGTCGCCGAGAATGGCGTAGAAGGCTGGCAGGACGATCAGAACAAGGACGGTGGCCGAAAGCAGGCCAAAGACGACCGAGATCACCAGTGGTTTCAGCGTCTGGGCCTGAGTGCTGGTTTCAAGCAGCAGTGGCACAAGCCCCATCATCGTCGTCGAGACCGACATCAGGATCGGGCGAAACCGCGCGCGACTGGCCTGTCCCGCGGCGCGGGCCAGGTCCATGCCCTCCGCGGCGCGCGCCTTGATGACCTGCACCAGCAGGATAGCATTGTTGACCACGATGCCGGCCAGCGACGCGGCGCCGATCAGCGATGGCATCGAGATGTTGTAGCCCATGATCAGGTGCCCCAGCACCACGCCGATGAAGGCCAACGGGATCGACAGCATGACGATCACGGGTTCCACATAGCTGCGGAACTGGAAGGACAAAACCACGTAGATACCGATCAATCCTATGAGGAAACCACGCAGGATCGACGCGACGGTTTCCGCCGAATTGGCGCTCTGCCCGGCAACCTCGAAACCAAGACCCGGGAACTCAGCAGCAAGCCGTGGCAGAAAGCTGTTCGACAATTCGGATACGATCGCGTCGGCATTGCCGATGCGCGTATCGACATCGGCCTGCACCGTCACGGTGCGCTGCCCGTCTACATGGGTAATGGAGGACCAGCCCCGCGCCTCGTCGACCACCGCAACGGTTGAGAGAGGCACTGTGTGGCTGTCCGGTAGGGCGATGGTGAAATCACGCAGATCATCGTGGGAGTCGCGATCTTCCTCAGCCTGCTCAAGCTCGATTTCGTGGGCGATATCGCCTTGCTGCACGGTCGTTATCACCCGACCCAGATAGGCGGCGCCGATCTGATCGGCCACGTCGCGTGCGGTCAGTCCCAACCCGGTCGCACCCTCGGCGAGACGCAACCGGAGTTCCGGCTTGCCGGGGCGCAGGTCAAGGGTGGCATTGAATACTCCGGAATAGGTCTGGACCTCGGCAAGAAGGCTATTGCCGGCCCTGGCCAGTTTCTCCAGATCCGGTGCCGACAGCCGGATCTCGATGGCGATCCCCTGTGGACCGATGCTCGGTTCCATCAGCAAGATCGTCAGGGCACCGGGCACATCTCCGATCTCCTCGCGCCAAAGCGTTACGATCTCATCCAGCGTCACGGTGCGTGTCTCGGCGCCCAGCAGATCGGCGCTGATCGTGGCAACATGCGGGCCGGATTCGCCGGCGGTGGGATTGTAGTTGAAGCGCGTCTGGACGGACTTCACCAGTGCCGCGCCGCCCGGCTGATCGGGCGCAAAGGCGGCATCCACCCGGCCCAATGCGGCGCTCACCCGGTCGGCCACCTCTGCGGTGCGCGCAAACGGCGTGCCCTGCGGCATGAGTATGCGTGCCTCCAGCACGTCGCCGTCAATGGCCGGGATCGCCTCGCGCTTGAGATACCCGCCACCGAGAAGCCCGAAGGTGACGATCAGGGCCGCGATCGTCGCGCCGGTAACGAGGTATCTTCTCCGAATTGCCATGTCCGCCATGGCGCCGATCCGCTTCTCGCGAAACCGTTCGAAACGTGCATCGAATCCCGCGCGAAACCGCGATGGCGGCTTTTCCGCCCCCTTCAATCCGTGGCTCAGGTGATGCGGCAGCACCCAGAAAGCCTCGGCCAAGCTTGCCGCCAGTGCCGCTATCAGCACCATGGGGATCACCTCGAGGATGGCGCCCAGTTCGCCCACCAGGAAGGCCAGCGGGCCGAAGACCGCGATGGTGGTGGCAAAGGACGAGAGCACCCCCGGCATCACCGCCATAGTGCCTTTCACTGCTGCCGCGGTGCGCGAGGCGCCGTCCGCCGCGGCCTCGGCGATGGCGTCGGAAATGACGATCGAATCGTCCATCACGATCCCGATGGCCATCAACAAAGCCACCAGTGTCATCATGTTCAGCGACAGCCCCTGAAGCGCCATCGCGGCGAACGCACCCATGAAGGCCACCGGAAGGCCCATGGCCGCCCAAATCGCGAAGCCGGGGCGGAAGAAGAGGCTCATCACCGCGACGACCAGGATCAGTCCCAAAACACCGTTTTCCACAAGCATCGTCAGCCGGTCGCGCACGATGCTGGTCATGTCCTTGACGACGTCCAACCGCAGCGTGTCGGGTAGGGCCAGACGCTCGGAAGCTACGAGCTTCTCGACGCTGCTGAACACTTCCAGCGCGTCGGCTCCAAGCGCCTTGTCCACTTGCAGGTAGACTGCGCGTTGCCCGTCGAGATAGGCGCGTTCCTCCTCTGGCGAATAGTGCTCGGAGATCGACGCGATCTGTCCGAGGGTAAGCTCGGCGCCGTTCGGCCGGGACAGAACGACAAGGCCGGCGAGGCCGGCCGCGCTGCGCCGCTCATCGGTGAAACGGAGGCTGATCTCACGGTCGGCGGTCTCAAGCGTACCGAGGGGGCGGTCGAGGCTCTGTGCGCCGATTGTTCCTGCAAGTTGCGTGACGGTGAGGCCGTGTTGTTCCAGCACCGCCCGAGGCACTGTTATCCGGAACTGACGCGTTCCGAAGCCGGACATCGTGACCTTCGCCACCCCGGGGAGGATCGACAATTTGTCCTGAAGACCAGCAGCGTAACGTTCCAGATGCGCGGCCGGCAAATCGCCCGCCACGGCAACCGAGGTAACGTTGTCGGTGCGGTGAAGCTCGCGCACGATTGCCGGGTCGGCTTGGTCGGGAAAATCGTCGATCGCCGTCACCTCGGTGCGCAGATCATTCACGAATCTGGCACTGTCGCCCGACGGGGCCATCGTGGCGATGGCTCGCGCAACGCCGCCCTGCGCGGTGCAGGTCAATTCTTCCAGATCCTCGACGCTTTCGACCGCATCCCAGATCCGTCGGCAGATGGCGTCCTCGACCTCTTCGGCCGTGGCGCCGCGATAGACCACGCTGATCTCCGCCTCGACAGGACGGAAATCAGGAAAGGTCTCACGCTTCAGCGTTGGCGCAGCCATCAGACCGGCCGCGAAAATAAGCACGAGTAACAGGTTGGCGGCGGTGGGGTGCCCGGCGAACCAGCGGATCATTCCGAGCCCTCCGCCGGTTCGACGATCATGCCCGGGATCGCCGGCATCAGATCATTGGTGACGACCTCTTCGCCCGCTGCGATGCCACCATCCAGCACCACAATGCCCGACTGCCGCCAGTCTACCGATACCGTGCGCACCTCCAGGCGGCCTTCTTCGTTTCGAAGATAAACGACATTGCCCTCATGGATTGCACCATCGGGCAGAGTGATGCGCGCCGGTTCTTCGGGCCCGGTGAGGATGACCTCGACATACATGTTCGGCACCAGTGGCAGGCGCAGCGGCGGGTTCGCGCCGGCATAGGGATCATCCACCGCGATGACAGCGGGAACCGACCGGGCCTGCGGATCGAGTGCGCTTTCCACCCGCACCAGCCGGCCCGTCCATGTCTGGGATGGGTCGGACACAAGACGCACCTCTGCGGCAATGTATGCGAACCGCTCGGAAAGATCCGAGATCGTCATTGGGCCGTTTCCCGTAGCGCCACTCAGCAGGCGGCGGAACGAGTCCACGGGAATCTGTGCCGTGATCTCCGCCTGGCCGATGTCGTCGGCCGCGACCAGAGACTGACCGGCGCTCACAAACTGGTGGTGCTCGACACGTACCTCACTGATCCGGAGATCGAATGGTGCCGAGATATCAGTCTTATGGAGGTCATGCGTTGCGCGGGCCAGAATGGTTCTCGTCCGCGCAACCTGGGCCTCAAGTCGTGCACGGCGTGAGGGAATCAGCGCGTTGGCATTGCGCAACTCCTCCACACCCCGACGCACCTGTAAGGTGGTGCGTTCCTGGGCGTCGAGCGTAGACTGGGCTGCGACTCCACGCTCGGACAGGTCGCGCACTCGCGCCAGTTCGGCCTCTGTCAGCGTCAGCCGGTCTTCTTCCAGGGCCAGGAGACGGCTGGTGTTTGCCTCGTCAACGCCGAGTTGCGCGGCGTCCGCTTCCAATGCGGCCAGATCGGCCTCGGCCTGCGCAATGGCCAGTTCGTAACCCGTTGGGTCGATCCGGAGAACCTTTGTCCCTTCGCCGATAATATTGCCGGTCTCCAGATCGGGATGACGCCAGACGATCGTTCCGGCAACCTCGGCCACCGCTTCCCAGTTTCGCGCCGCCTGCACATTGCCGTACCCCCGCACGGTGGTCCGCACACGCGTCATCTCAGCGATCACAGTGCGCGCGACGACGCTGCGCTCGGATTGGTCTATCCGCGCCGGAGGTTCCGCCGTTGAGATAAGCCATGCAGCGGCGCCGATGCCGATGGCGACCGGTGGTGCGAGTTTCAATAGGCGTGGAATTTTCACGAACTGTCTCCCCCGGCTTCCAGTCCGGACAGGCGAAGCTGCAGCCTGATCAGCCGGTCACCTTCTGCCACCAGGTCGAAACCGCGTCCGGTCAGCGACCAGCGCAATACGCAATCCTGAACCACTCCGAGTAGTAAGGACTCCATATCGAGTGAATCGATCTGAAGGTGGCGGCCGCATTCCTGCGCCGCTGCGGAGAGTTCTTCCGTGATGCGCAATCGGAGCGCCGTCATGATACGGACATGTATCGGATGGACGACGTCTTCGGCGGCGAGACGTCCGGTTGAAAACAGCAGTGTCGGGATCGCCGGATAATCTTCGATCAGCTTAAGTTGTGCCAACAGAGTCTTGCGGACTCGGACGACTGCCGGGTCGCCTTCCTGACTCGCACGTTCCCAGGAGTGGCGGGCAAGTCGCTCGATTTCCGTCAGAACTGCAATCCAGAGATCATTCTTGGTGGGGAAGTGCCGGAAGAGGCCGGCTTGGGTGATGCCAATATGATCGGCAATCGTCTGAGTGGACAAACCACCTTCACCCAATTCGGACAGCAGACGAAGGGTCATTTCCACGATTTCCTGTTGACGCTCAGCCGCTGGTTTCCTGGCAGTGGTCATCTGGTTGCCCCTAAAGATAGTGATTAATTACTATCTAATATGCTTTAATGCAATAGTGTTTAGGGAAGACACCAAAACCCGGCTCGAAATCGGAGGACCGGGCTCTCAGTTCGGGAGGTGAAACTCCGCCACAAATCCGCCCGTTCGGCCAGGTATCGGAGATCGCAGGTGCAGTTCGCCCTGAGAGCCCTTCGCGATAGCGTCGACGATAGCGAGCCCTAGCCCGCTGCCACCCCCGGACGTGCCGACGCGCTCGAAACGGTCGGTAAGGCGCGCAAGAACTTCCGGCGGCAGGGAAGGACCGTCATTGGCGACGGTAAGAGTGCCGTCTGGGCTCAGCGTCACCTCGACAGATGCGGCCGGATCTCCATGACGTAGCGCGTTCTCGATCAGGTTGCGGCAGAGGATGGCGAAGGCGTCGGGGTCGAGATCCGACATAACCGGGCGTTCGGCCAGCGAGAACACGATCCGGCCCGGGCCATCGGTGCGTCCGATATCTTCCACGATGACGCGCGCGACGGTTCGCATATCGGTGCTTGTTTCGAGCCGAAGCCGGCCACCCTCTGCTCTGGCGAGCTGCAGGAGGCGTTCCGAGAGCCGGGTCAGGCGCTTGAGCGTCGCCTCAATCTCGGCGGCACGCGCTTCGGTGGCCGGCTCCTCCGTCTCCGCCCTCAGCCGCTGCGCCTGAGCGATTGCGCCTGCGAGTGGCGTTCGCAATTCGTGCGCGGCGTTCGCAGCGAAGCTGCGTTCGGCCTCGAAAGCCTCGCGCAACCTGGTCAGAAGGCTGTTCAGGGCTTCGGCCAGCGGACCTATCTCCGTCGGCAGTCCTTCGGCGGGAACCTCCGACAGGTCGCTGGCGCCACGCGCCTCGAGCCGAGCGCGGAACCGGCGCAGGGGATCGAGGCTGAAGCGGACGGCCAGGATGATAGCCGCGAGCGCGACCGGCAGGACGATCAGTAAGGGCAGGCCGAGGCCCATCTGGATTTCCCGCGCGACCGACGCGCGATGCGCCAGCGGCTCGGCCACGGTAATCCGGATCGTACCCTGCAGCGCCGCGTCGCTATAGAGCCTGTGCGTCGCGGTCTGACCGAACCCCGGTCCGTCGTAAGGCGGGAACACGGCGGGGTCGGCGGCGTGCGACTGCAGCAGGATCCGCCCCTCGGCATCGCGGACAAGATAGGTGAAGAACTCGTCGTGTTCCCGGATCGGGGCGAGCCGCTGCCTCACGCCCTGATCTTCCCGCCCGACGATGTCGGTCACGGCCAGCGGCAGGATGCGCTCCGCCGTCTCGCGCAGGGCACTGTCGAAAACCTTGTCCAATTCGCCCCGGACGATCACGGCGGTCACCGTCGCGGCCAGCAGCCACAGCACCGTGAGCATTAGCCCGAGCGACAGGCCAAGCCGCGCCTGGAGGCTGCGCGGCAGCCTCATGGTTTGCCCAGCCGGTAGCCCATGCCGCGCTCGGTCTCGATGACCGCGCTCCCCAGCTTCTTGCGCAGGCGGCTGACATGGACCTCGATGGTGTTGCTCTCCACCTCGGCGGCGAAAGCGTAGAGCTTCTCCTCCAGCTGCGCCTTGGACAGCAGCTGCCCCGGGCGCGCGAGAAAGGCTTCGAACAGCGCCCACTCTCGCGCCGTCAGTTGGACAGGCTTGCCGTCGCGATGGACGCTGCGCGCGGCCAAGTCGATCTGAAGCGGGCCATGGGTGACTAATGGGTTTGGGTTGCCGCTGTAGCGCCGGGCGACCGAGCCGATCCTGGCAGACAATTCGGCAAGGTCGAAGGGTTTCACGAGGTAGTCGTCGGCGCCGGCGTTGAGCCCCTCGATCCGGTCAGAGATCTGATCGAGCGCGGTCAGGATGATGACCGGCGTCACGTCGCCGCGTGCGCGCAAGGCTTTCAGAAACGCGATGCCGCGCCCGTCGGGCAGCATGAGGTCGAGCAGGATCAGGTCGTAGGACGTCGTCCTTGCGGCGTCGCCGGCGGCATCGAGGCGCGTCACCCAGTCCACCGACTGTCCATCGGCCGCGATCTGGTCGCGCACCGCGGCGCCCAGCACCGTGTCGTCTTCGATCAGCAGAATACGCATGTTCGGTCCCGTACTGTTCCGATAACCCTCCATGATCCGCGTGGCTGACACGAAGCTGAAGCGGGTGGGGCACGCCCCTTCAGGCTGCCGTCAGCTTCGCCGCGCACGAACGGTGTTAAGATGGCCTCGTTGAGGAGTTTGGCCCATGAAGAAGACATTGACAATTATCGGCTTTCTCGCGGTCTTCCCGGCCGGCGCGGCGCTGGCTGACGACGACTGCTTCGTTCCGATGGCTGATTGGCAGCCGCGCGACGTGGTTGCCCGTCTTGCCGAGGAAAATGGCTGGGCGGTGCGCCGCATCAAGATCGACGATGGCTGCTACGAAATTGACGGCCGGGATGCCCAAGGGCGTGCGATCGAGGTGACGGTCCACCCGGCGACGTTGGAAGTAATCGAGTTCGAGTTTGAGGACGACGATGATGATCGTCGCGACCGCGATCACGAGAGACGCGACGATGACTGATCCGGCGCATCGTGATGGTAATGTCTCTGCGCCGGGCCTTCCCACACTCCCTCGGCTTTCCCTCAACTCTCCTCTGGCCCTGACGGGCCCGGTGCTGGTGGCGCTGCCATGCCTGCTGGCGGCTCTGCTCGGGTTGAACACCTATGCGCCTTATGGTGCGGACGCAGCATTTGGTATTGCCGTCGGGGCCGCGGCGGTTGTCGCGATGGCGCAGACATTGATCCTCGCCGCACGGCCCCCACTGGTGGAACCATTGTTCGGCGGTCTCGATCGCATGTACCGGGTGCACAAATGGCTCGGCATTTCCGCAATGGTCCTCATGATCCTGCACCAACAGATAGAGCCGGATTTCGAGCGTTTGGTGCGTGAAACCTCCCTAGGGGAACTGGGTGAAGAGGCAGGCGAACTCGCCTTCAACGCGCTTCTCGCCCTGGTTGCTGTCAGCTGGTTCCGGAGATTGCCCTTCATCGGGCTCGAGATTCCCTATCAGCTCTGGCGGTTTAGCCATCGTTTCATGGGAGCTCTTTTTGCTATCGTGGTGTTTCACCAGTTTTTTGTCGATGTGCCTGCTGGGGTGGACCCGACATTCATGTTGGTGCTGAATGCTTTCGGAATCGCCGGAGTTGTCGCCTGGATCTTCACCGAGTTGCTCGCTCCGCATCTACGGCGTAGAGACTTCACTGTCAGCCAGATCAGCCAGACCGGTGACACGACCACCTTGATGCTCACTCCCAAAGGCCGTGCCATGCGGTGGCGGCCCGGGCAATTCGCTTTCGTTCGAGCGCCGGAAGCTGGACTGTCCGAGCCGCACCCTTTCACGATCGCCAGTGCCCCGCGCCCTGATGGCTCCCTGACGTTTTCCATCCGGGCTCTGGGTGGGTGGACACGGAGCCTTCCGGCGACGTTGCGGACCGGAACGCGCGTGCAGGTCGAAGGCCCCTATGGGCGGTTCGATTTTCGCAAGGGCGGTGCGCGCCAGATCTGGCTGGCCGGCGGTATAGGTATCACGCCGTTCCTCGCCTGGGCGGAAAGCCTGACGGAGGCGGAAAGGCGCGACATTCACCTCGTCCACTGTGTTCGAACGCAAGACGAGGCGATCGGGTTGGAGACGCTGCGCGCTGCGGCCGCCCGCAATCCGAGTTTCAGTTTCGAGGTGTTCGTCACGGCGCGCGATGGCAGGCTCACGGCCGAGCGCCTGATCGGCGCGGTCCCTTTCGCGATCCGGCAAGCCGATTTGTGGTTCTGCGGCCCAACCGGTCTGAAGGACGGGATTCTCAAGGGCTTGAAAGCACAAGGCCAAACGCCTCGCCGTGTCCGCTTCGAGCAGTTCGAATTCGCCTGAACGCGGGGCAGGGCGCATAGCCATGCCAGCCCTGTAGCCTGCGCTCGCATCTTTTTGGCCCCGCCATCATCGGCGGGGCCATTTTTTTCCTGACGGCAAGCTGAAGGAGGAATCGCTGGGGCGTCAGGAAGCCCTCAGGTCGACGCGCCAGATTTGTCTCATCAGACGAAAGGAGACCTTGCCATGAAAAAGACCCTGACCCTTCTCGCAGCGACAACGGCGCTGACCGCCGCCATCGGCGTTCCTGCCTGGAGCGCGATGCAGGCCCCGGCCGACAGCATGCTTCGGCCCGTGGCCGCGCTCTTTGACGACGCCTCACAAGACATGCCTCTCATTCTCGCAAGCGACGATGACGACCGCTGGCGGGACGGTTCGCGTCGCGGACACGACAATGACGATGATGATGATGACTGTGACGACGATGATGACGACGACGATTGTCGGGGCGGCGCCCGCAATCCCGCGCCCGCTGGAACGGTCGCTCCTCCTCAGAACGGCCTCTTCGGAAATGGCGCCCCTCCGCAGGTTCAGGTGAACTGAACAGCTCCGAAGCACCCTGAACAAGGATCATTCCCATGAAATCACTTCTCGCAACGCTCGCGCTTACCACGGCGCTGACGCTTCCCGGCCTCGCCATGGCGCGGCCGGTGACGCTGACCACCACCCTCAACAATTATGGCGGTGACGGAGCCTATCTTGCACTTTACGTCACCGACGCCTCGGGCGCCTATGTTGGCAGTCTCTGGATGGCTGGTGGCAAGTCCAAATACTACGAGCATCTGAGCGACTGGTACCGTGCCACGGGCGGCGATACTGCGCAGGTCAACGGCATTACCGGGGCCAGCGTCGGCGCGGGCCGCAGTCTTGAGATCACGCTTGATCTGGCTGATGCGCTGTTCGATGCGGGCTACACGCTCCACATCGACGCGGCCGTCGAGGACATGCGCGACAGTCCGAACGAGGTGGCGGTGCCGCTCACGACCGACGGCGCGGGCACGCCGGTGCGCGGGCGCCGGTACGTTGCCAGCTTCGCCTACGACATGTGAGGATCGGGGCCATGATCCGTGCACTCCATCGCTGGCCGGGTCTTCTGGCCCTCGCGCTCGTCACGATTCTCGCGCTGAGTGGCGCGGCACTGTCGGTCTTCCCTGCGGCCGAACGGCTTGCCGCCCTGCAGCCGGAGACCGGGCTCACGGTCGCCGCCCTCGCGGACCGCATTCGGGCGGTCCATCCGGGCGTGGAGCAGATCCGCCGGTCGCCCTCGGGCCGGATCACTGCCTACTGGTTCGATCAGGGCGCGCCGGGGGCCGCCGTGATCGACCCGGCGACGGGTGAGGGCGTGGCCTCGGCCGACCCGAACCAGGCCGAACGCTGGCTCACCAACCTTCACCGCTCGCTCTTCCTCGGGGACGGCGGCCGCATCGCCATGGCCGCAGGGGCTGCCGCGATGCTGGTCCTCTCGCTCTCCGGCGCGGCGCTGGTGGCGCGCCGGGCGGGCGGCTGGCGGCACTGGTTCGCGCGCTTGCGTGGTCCGCTCGCGGGCAGGCTGCACGTCGAGATCGGCCGGATCGCCGTCGTCGGCCTCGTTCTATCCTCCACGACCGCCCTCTGGATGACGGCGTCGACCTTCGATCTCCTGCCGGATGGCGGCGCCATCCCGGCCATGCCGACCGAGGTCAGTGGAGCGACGGGGTTTGCGCTGGACCGGATGGCCACGCTGCAGCAGACGCCCGTCGCCGAGTTGCGCGAACTGAGCTTTCCCTATCCCGGCGACGCTACGGACGTCTTCACGCTGAAGACCGACCGTGGGACCGGGTATCTCGATCAGGGCACCGGGGCGCTGCTGGCCTGGACTGACCTGACCGGGTGGGAACGCGTTTCGGAAACCATCTACATGCTGCACACCGGACAGGGCGCGGCGACGCTTGGCCTCGTTTTGGGCCTGATGGCGCTCGGCGTCCCGGCCATGGGCGTGACTGGCGTTGTCGTCTGGCTCGCGGGACGGAGGGGGCGGCCGCGCATCCGAGGCAATCAGCCCGCGGGACGTGCCGAGACGATCCTGCTCGTCGGCAGCGAGGGCGGCAGCACCTGGGGATTTGCGGCCACGCTCCACACCGCACTGACGCAAGCCGGGCAGAAGGTACACACAACACCGATGTCGGCCTTCGCGCCAGAACGCTACGCTATGGCCCAGCGGATCATCCTGCTCGCCGCAACCTATGGCGACGGCGCGGCGCCCGCCTCGGCGAAGGGCTTTCTCGACCGGCTGAACGCGTGCGACCGGGCGGCGGACATCCCTCTTGCGGTGCTCGGCTTCGGCGATAGAAGCTTTCCGGCCTATTGCGCCTACGCGGAGTCCGTCGCAACTGCGGCAGAGGCGAAGGGCTGGCCCGAACTGCTGGCTTTCGACACAATCGACCGCCAGTCGCCGCAGGATTTCGCGCGCTGGGGCCGTGCGCTCGGGGATGCGCTGGGCATTGCGCTTGAACTCTCGCATCAGCCGGTGCTGCCCGTGTTCGACAGCCTGACCCTGGTCTCGCGCCGCGACTATGGCGCCGAGGTGCAGGCCCCGACCTGCGTTCTCCGTTTCGCGCTTCCGCGCGTTTCGGTCTGGCAACGGCTGTGCGGGGCCGGTTTCGCGCGGTTCCAGGCGGGCGACCTGATCGGCATTCTGCCCAAGGGGAGCGCCGTTCCGCGGTTCTACTCGCTCGCCTCCGGACGCCGCGACGGCTTCGTCGAGATCGTGGTCAGGAAGCACCCCGGCGGCCTCTGTTCCGGCCAGCTGACGGCGCTGGAGCCTGGCGACACGGTGAGCGCTTTCCTGCACCCCAACCCCGGTTTCCGTCCGGGGCGGGGCCGGGCGCCGCTGATCCTGATCGGCGCGGGGACCGGCATCGGGCCGCTTGCTGGCTTTGTGCGCGGCAACGCGCGCGGCCGGCCAATTCACCTCTTCTTCGGCATGCGCCATCAGGGCAGCGATTTCTTCTACGGCGAGGAGTTCCCCGGATGGCAGGACGAAGGGCGTGTAACCCGGCTGGTCACGGCCGTCTCACGCGGGGCGCGTCCCCACTATGTCCAGGACGCGCTGCGCGGCGATTCCACTCAGGTGGCGGAGCTCATCCGCAATGGCGCGCGCGTGATGGTCTGCGGCGGACGGGACATGGCCGCCGGTGTGGCCGAGGCGCTGGCCGAGATCCTCGCACCAGCCGGGCTGACGCCGGCGGTCCTGAAGGCGGAGGGGCGGTATGTCGAAGATGTCTACTGAGCTGACGAGGCACGCCCTGAACGGGGCGACCATGGGCACGCGCTGGCAGGCCACGTTCTTCGCGGAGCCGGACTTCGACCCGGCCCCGACCCGCGCGGCGTTGCAGGCAGCCGTGGACGAGGTGGACGGACAGATGTCGACCTGGAACCCGGGCAGCGACCTGATGTGGCTCAATGCGGCGCCGGTGGGAGAATGGGTGACGGTGCCCGCGCAACTGGCTGCGGTCCTGCGCCTCGGCCTCGAGATCGGGCGCGCCTCGGGCGGAGCCTTCGATATCGGCATGGGCGACGCGGTGACGGCCTGGGGCTTCGGGCCGGACAAGGCGACATCCGAGGCCATCCGCGCGGCGATGGGGGCATGCCGTCAACCGGCGCATGAGGTGCTGGAAATCGATGGCGCCCGTGTGCGCAAGTCCACGCCGATCGCGCTCGATCTCAACGGTATTGCCAAGGGCTACGGCGTCGACCGGCTGGCCGAAACTCTGCATGACCACGGGATCACCGACGCCCTCGTCGGAATCGACGGCGAGATGCGGGCGATGGGGCTCCGGCCGGATGGCGAGGCCTGGGTGATCGCGATTGAGGCGCCGGATACCGCCCGCAGGACGCCGCATTCGATCCTCGCGCTGCAAGACGCCGCCGTCGCGACCTCGGGCGATTACCGCCACTGGGTCGAGGTGCAGGGACGTCGTCTGTCGCACACCATGGACCCGGCACGCGCCGCGCCGCTGATCGCCTCGCCGGCCTCCGTCACCGTGGTGGCCCGCACCTGTGCCGAGGCCGATGCATGGGCGACCGCGCTCATAGTGCTCGGCCCCGAAGCGGGCGCGGCACTCGCAACAGAACGCGAACTCGACGCCCTGTTTCTCCTACGGGATAAGAAAAGCGGCGTCCAAATGCGCCCAATCGGTGTTCTGTTCAGCAAGACGACACAGGATGCCGCACAAGTTGAGTGGAAGCGAGACCCGAAATATATGTGACCTAATTCGTAGTGAGGCGATGCCCAATCACGCAACTTCGGCTCGTTCGGACCGCCGCGAGCGGAGAGAACTCGAACCTACGCTGCAATCTGTGGAACCTCGTTCTCCACCAATCGCAGAAATCGTTGGTTGCACGCCCCCGCAACCAAAAAAATCCAGGTTATTGCAATGCCTTAACCCCGCAGCGCGCGGGGATTCATGCGTTCCGCAAACAGCAGTGGAAGCAAACTGGAAGCACAAGGGGCGAAAATGTCAGTGTGGCAAAAATGCTGCACGGTGGGCGCGCGTCCTGCGACGGTGCGCAAATAGGGGCGCCGTCAAGAACGCATCGTCTACTCACAACGACAGTTATCCCCGATGGCTTCGCGCGCTGCGCAATAAAGTTCTTGTCGCGCGAAGCCGACGCTTAGCCCCGTGAACTCGACGACAAATCCCCCATTCGCCCAGCACCACTGCCCGTGGCCAAAGGCCTTGGTGTATGCGTCACAGCTTCGACCAAGATACAGGGTCTCGACGCCCCGGATGTGATGCGTTGCAGCACCGTGCCCCACAGCGCGCGCGACCGGGAAAAGAGAGGTCAGGACATAACCATCCGCGTTGCATGTTGCGTCGTATTCGTGCCCATCCGAAGAGACATAGGACAACGCCGGGGCCGGGACGAGCGCCAGGCCAAGCAGGAATGCGAAGCTTTTAATGGTCATTCTTATGTTCCTTTTCGCGGGCGGTTGAGAAACGATCAAGCGATCAGGCCGCGCGTTCCTGATTGAGCCGGAATAGACGTGCGAGGATTTCGTCGTCAAGTCAGTTTGCCCGCGCGCCAATCGTCGCCCCAGCCGTATGCCTCGGCCACGGCCTCATCCAGCGCGCGGTGGGCGTGGTCGAGCCATGCGGGGTGGGCGTTGTAGAGGTTCGTGAGGGTCCGCTTTTTCAGTTCGACGGCGGCGGCATCGGTCTTTGGCACCAGCCGGTCGGGATAGCCGGGGACCACCTCGGGCACACGGGCAACAAGGTCGGGCGGGTTCAGCCAGTTTTCGCGCAATTCGTTCAGGCGGGCGGCGGAAGCAGCGATCTTTTGCGCGCGCGGGTTGGACGCATAGGCGGCGGCGGGAATGTCGGGCGTCAGTCCGCCGGGGAAGGGGAAGGTCTCGAAGGTGGTCGAGGGCGTATAGCGTGGCCGATCCTCCAGCGAGGTGTCCATTCGCAGCGCCCAGAGTTCGTGGAAGCGCGAATGCAGGACGCCGAAGGTCGTGTCGTCGTCGCGGGCAACCGCATAGATTGAGCCAGTGGGAATTTCGTTCACCGACAGGAAGACGAAAAACCTGTGCTTGGCCACTTCGGGCGTCGCGATGTAGCGATCCAGCCCTGCGAGGGCGTCGATCATTCCGGGGCGGGCTTCGCCGTAGCGCCACCAATATTTGCGATGCCCCTCTCGCCTCACCTCGTATTCGCCATTTTCATTCACTCGGAGTCGGCTTGCTCGTACGTGCTGGAACGGTGCCTCGAACAGAGCCGTGACGTGCTCAGTCATGTGGGTTCCGAAGTCGATAACCCACCTCTCCTCGGGTCGCCGCGTTAAGTCGATTCCGGTTTTCCAGCGTTTTACGACTTCCGGGTTCCGGCGACCGTTCGGTTTTGCGGCAGCACTAGCCATGCCCGCGCAGTCTTGGGGCTTACGACGAACGATCCGACGACCTTCATCCCCTGAAAGATTTTCTGTGAGTTCGCAGGTAGGGTAACCGCCTTCGTCAGGTCAGTGCCCCGTCCGCGCGCCGTTAAGTCGGCAAAAACCTCACCTGCCTCGGCCCCGTCCAGCCGCACCGGCCCGCCCTTGGCGGCATCGAAGCAAACCATCGACACACGGACGGCTGCGCCGTCCACGGTCCATTGCCGACAACCACATCGGCCATGCCCCCACTCGCGCAAACGCTGGGCCAGGCTGGCGAAGCGTTCGGCGGCTTCCTCGGTCAGGACTTGGCGCGTCTTGGTCGGGCGCAGTCGTTCCGGGGCGGTGAAGGCTGCCCGCAAGAGATCGCGCTTGGCCCCGTTAGTGAGGTCGTCAAGCGTCAGCGTGTGGACCTGCTGGACGGTGTTCGTCCAGTTGGTGTGGATGCGGATGGCGCAACTCGCTCTTTCCTTTGACGGCAGAGATGCCAAAGGCGGAATCCGCTATAGTTCCGCCTTCGGAAGCCTGGCGCCTGATGCGGTATTTCCGGGTGGGCCTGGTTAGATAGAGCTGACTTACTTCCGACCATTCTGCCGAATGCCTTGCAAGCCGAATGCGCCCTGCACTGCGACCGATGGTGTGCTGGCCGCTCCTGCATTGCATCGCGGGCAGGGAACTGGCGCGAGGGAAGGTGGGAAATCGTTCAAATCCAACAAGACCCAGCGAGTGTTTTCGAAAAATACCGTTTTTCCAATGATATGAGGCCGATCCGTATCTATGGCCCGGCCGGCCAGGTCATATCCTGGCCCAAGCATATCCTGAAGGCCAGGCTAGCCTTCGGGCTTGCCGGTCAGCACGGTGTTGATGATCGCGACATATCGGTCCGCGAGGTCGCGGACATCCTGGTGCGCAAGGTCAATAATGGCCCGCAATTGTGCGTGGTCCCCTATGGGGTGGTAGCCATGGGTTTTCATATGCGCCTCAATGGCCGCGATCCTGACGGGATCGTCGGCCAGAAATTCGCGAAAGTCCCTTTCAGCCTTTCGCGCATTACAGGCAGGACAGCTGGGAACCAGATTGCCCAGCCGATGTTCGCCGAGTGCCTGCTTGTTGATGGGCACGACGTGATCCATGACCAACGCGCCGTCGACACCGCAATAGGCGCAAGCGCCGCTGAATGCGTCGATAATTGCCTGCCACTGCGCTGCGCTGAACCGCTCTTTTCCAAGGCGGCTCAGAATGTTGCGGACGAGATGGTTTTGCGCGTTTCCGATCGCGTTCCCCTTGTGGCGGCCTCGCGCCGCACGGGCGGCCGCATCCGGCGCCGCTTCATCGGGCGCGGCTTTCCATGTGTGAAAACCGGCGGCGATTTCTTTGTCCGCGAGATAGCGCTGGAGAAGAGGAAGGCTCTTGCTGGTTGGTGGATTGAACCACTGGCTCGTGACACGCACAGGGACGCCCCTCACGACATATTCGCGGCTCCAGTATCTGACCCGATCGGATGCCCCAATCCAGGCAACTTGTCGGCAGAAGGGGAAATTGATGTCGAAGGCCTCTTTTGAATACCGGGGGTCTTGCAGGCGCGCGAATTCAGCCGGATCGTTTTCTTCGCAGTATCTGAAAATGGCCGGAACGCTGCTTTGGACAATTTGACCGATTTTCATGGTTTTCCCCGCGATGCTTCGAATGGAAGCATACCTGCGGTATTATTTTTCGACGACCAGAATTTCACGCAAGGGTTGAGTAGGGCCAGCGAAATATCGACCGGGCAAGGTCGGTATCCAGCGTGACGCTGGCCGCTTTCGTCCGGGCCAGGCCGCGCTGCGTATCGATGCGGCAGGTCTGGATGCGATATTCCATCAGATCAGCTTTCCGATCTCTTCCGCCGTCAGAACCTTGCCGCTGGACACCAGCTTTTCATCCACGACCAGGCCGGGCGTCGACATCACGCCATAGCCGGCGATTTCCGCAAGGTCGGTGACCTTGACGATTTCGGCCTGCTTGCCCGCTGCCGTTGCCGCCGTCTTGGCGTTTTCGGCCAGCGCCACGCATTTCCTGCAGCCCGAACCCAAAATCTTGATGATCATCGCGCGTCCTTTCGTCAGATGAACCAGGGCGATATTTCGTTGAAGATAATCCCGATCGACAGGATTCCAACCGTCACCACGGCGGTGAAGGTGATCAGCAGCGGCATCCTGACCACCCGCTTGAGCATGATCAGCGAGGGCAGCGACAGCGCCGTCACCGCCATCATGAAGGCCAGAACCGTGCCAAGACCCACGCCCCTGGCCACCAGCGCCTCGGCGATCGGCAGGGTGCCGAAGATGTCGGCATATATCGGCACGCCCACCACGGTCGCGACCGGCACCGACCACCACTTGTCCTGTCCCAGCAGGGCCGAGATCACCTCGCCCGGAACCCAGTTATGGATCGCCGCCCCGATGCCGACGCCGATCAGCACATAGGGCCAGACGCGGTGGACGATTTCCACCACCTGATCCCTGGCATAGGCCAGCCGTTCGCCCCGGGTCATGTCCGCAACATCGCCCGTCACCGGCACGGTGCGCACGAAATCCGCCACCTGATCTTCCATCCCCAGCCGCCCGATCACGGTGCCGCCGACGATGGCCACCACCAGCCCGACGACGACATAGGCCAGCGCGACCGGCCAGCCGAAGATCGAGGCCAGCAGGATGACCGAGGCCAGATCGACCAGTGGCGAAGAGATCAGGAAGGAAAACGTCACCGCCAGCGGCAGCCCGGCGGCGGTGAAGCCGATGAACAACGGAATCGACGAGCAGGAACAAAAGGGTGTCAGCGTGCCCAGAAGCGCCGCCAGCGTGTTGGCGCCAAGGCCCGAACGTCCCCCCAGCATGCCCCGCGTCCGTTCCGGCGGGAAATGGCTTTGAACGTAAGAGATGACGAAGATCAGCACCGACAGAAGCAGGAAGATCTTGATCACGTCATAGATGAAAAACTGGACCGACCCGCCCAGCCGCGATGCCGGGTCCAGCCCGATGGCCGCCACGCCCGCGCCCACCAGATCGTTCAGCCAGACCATCCGCAGGAGCTGGTCGTTCATCCAGCCAAAGATGGTCATGGTTCTGCCCCTTCGGTTTCAATCCCTACGGTCAATGCTGCATTGACAAGCCGTCGCAGCTGCGGCGCCAATGCCGGATCGATCCGGTAGCGCACCCATCGCGCATCGCGCCGATCCACCACCAGTCCCGCCCGCTTCAGAACCTGCATGTGCCGCGACATCCGGCTTTGTGTCGCGCCCAGTTGCCGCATCAGATCGCAGATGCAGTATTCCGACCCATCGGCCAGAAGGCGCATGGCCTCCAGCCGGGTCGGTTCGGCAAGGGCGGAAAGGACGGTTACGTTCATCATCGGGTGCTCTGGCTTATGCGCATCTGCGCATGACGCGATGACTGTTGCCTTGATATGTATCAATTTGATCGGTTCCAGAGGCCAGGGCGTGATCGGACATTCATTGGACGACCCACCAAAATTTTCAGCTTTTCGGATTTCAGATTTACGGATCATGGAAAACTTCATGCCATTGATCGCTTCGCGGCGTTCTTGCCGGGCATGAGCTACAAGACCGGCGGGTTTCCGCTGTGTCCGATCACCGCCGGAACAATGGCCAGCGCAAGCAGACTTCGCGCGTGTCGGCCGCTGGTCTGCTGCTACCGGGCAGATGCAGCGCGGCTGTCGCCGGCAGGCCGGCCTCTGCCGAAGATCAACGGGGGCTGCGGCCTGCGACACAGGGGGCGGGGCGTTCAGCCAGCCCAGACGCGTCCCATACGACCTCAGCGGTCCAGGGCGTCTCGGAATCTTGCCCATGCCACGGTCGCGACAACTGCCGGTTTGCGCATGAAGTAGAACGGGATTGGTCTTGGACGCGTGACAGGGAAGGCCAGATCGCGTTCCGGGATGCCACTCGCCCAGTCGGCCATCACCTTGCCAAACGCTGTTCCCATGGCGACCCCGCGACCGTTGAAGCCAATGCCTGCCAGGACGTTCGGAGTCACGAGGTCTAGGTGGGGGTAATGATCCTTGGTCATCGCCACGAAGCCGCCCCAGGCATAAGACCAGCGCACATCGCGCAGCTGAGGATAAAGCTTCACGGATGCGTCACGAAGCGCCTGCATCTGATGCAGGGTGCCCGCTTCAGAATATGCGCCGCGTCCGCCCATCACGAAGCGACCTGCGGGGTCTTTCCGGAAATAGAGCAGAAGTCGGCGGCTGTCCGAGGCTGAGTGGCCATAGGGTAGAATGGATTTGGCGACGTTGTCGGGCAGGATATCGGTCGCGACCTGGATTGAACGGATCGGAACGACCGTGCGGCGCATTGGCGGCACCAGCCCGTCGGTATAACCATTCGTGCACAGCAGCACTTTATCTGCACGCACGGAACCGCCTGCCGTGCGCAGAACGTGGTGGTCAGGCATGCTTTGCATGCTTGTGACCCGGCTATGGCCATGGATAGCGGCACCCGCGCGGATCGCCGCGTCCGCCAGCCCAAGGGCATAGTTCAGCGGGTGCAGATTGCCTCCGCGCTCATCGATCATGGCGTTACGATAATAGTCCGTGCCCAATAAATCGGCGGTTTCCTCGCGCGACAGCATGCGCAGCGGCGCCCCACGACGAACCCACTGCGCAACACGATTCCGGACGACATTCTCGCTTTGCTCGCTGTGAACGGGCTGAATCCAACCCGTCTGCGCCGCGGCGCACTGAATGCGGTGGCGTGCGATAAGGTCGAACACGAGCTGTGCCGCGCCGCCGGACATGGCGACCATCTTGCCGCCCATGTCTTGGCCAAATTGCTGAACGATGGTATCTGGGTCTTCTTTCAAACCCGGGTTCACCTGCCCGCCATTCCGCCCCGAGGCAGCCCAGCCGGGTGTTTCGGCTTCCAGAACGATCACGCGCTTGCCACGTTCTGCAAGATGCAGCGCCGCCGAGAGCCCGGTGAAGCCGCCTCCGACGATTGCGACGTCGCAGCTGTGTTCTCCTTCCAACGGAGGGCAGTCGGGCGTGGGGTTCGCGGTCGCTGTCCAGAGCGAGTTGGATATGACCTCGATTTCATTCCTGATCATGTTGTCGTCTTCCTTTCGCTCAATAAACAGCGGGGGTTACGATCCAGAGCGCCTCGGTGACCTGATCGCCTTCACACCAGAACCGGATCATCTGTCGTGCGTCGAACGCGAAGCTGTCGCCCTCGTTGAGGCGCATCACCTGCCCATCGACTTCCAGCCCAAGCACCCCCGACAGGACGGTGCCGCATTTCGCCCCTTCCGGGTGATTGTATGGGGTCTCGCCCGTGGATCCGCCCGGACGAATGACCAGACGCATCATCTGGATTCCCGCGCAGGCGTCCGGCGTCATCAGTTCCTTGATCATGCCTTTCGATCCCAGGTCCAGCACCCTGCGCTGATGTTTCCGCACGACGATCGCGCTGTCATTTGCGGCGTCGGGCGCATCGAACAGCCACCCCACCGGCATTTCCAGAGCACCGCAGATAGAGCCGAGCGAACGCACTGACGGCATCGTCAACCCGCGTTCGATCTGACTCAGCAGGCCGATCGACACCTCTGCCCTTTGCGCAACCTCCTTGAGTGACAACCCCCTTACTTTTCGGCGCAGCCGAAGCTTTGCGCCGATGTCGTTGTCTGCGGCCGCGGTCGTTGCGGGGTCGGGCCCGGATGGTGCAGTGGTAGCATTCATGCGGTTGACAACCCCCTTTTAATTTCGTCAGACTGAAACAAGTCGACCTGAATTTCAATATATATCTAACCAGCACAGGTCGCGCAACGCAACGGGAGATACCATGACACATCTGACTCGTG
>NZ_JBKFEY010000028.1:0-34034 GCF_046507575.1 Pontitalea aquivivens
CTCGCAGATCAAGCAGATGACGCCATTCATTTCGGAGACCGTTCTGAAGCGGCTTCCATCTCTGCCGAAGCAACATGCTTTGATTTTTGGGAGCGCAGTGAAAATCCCAACGACCTTCCGAGTTCGGGACGCTAATCCTACCCCTAACAGCGACGATACACAGGTTCGAGACCTTTGGTATGTCCCCCAGAATCCAAGACTTAATTGGAGATCGTAGGCAAAGCCCGTCGATATTTATGCCTTCAAGAACGAAGCAGAGCTCATTTACTCAACAGCATTCAGGAACCTAGCATAGTCCTCGGTCACCTCTCTGGCTTCGACAAAGGCCCGCGCGCGCTCCTCGTCCAGGCAACGGAAGTAGTCTTGAACATCGGCGATGTAGGCCTCGAAATCCCCCCGGATCAGATCCGCGTAGGTCCGCATGTCCTCTTGAGACTGGGGAAGAAACGGTCGCTCGGGGGAAATGCAGGCAGCAGCCGGACCGGCCGCTCCAACGCCCAGGATCAGCAGCATCAAGGTTATATTGCGCGCACAGTTTATGTGCAGGGCAAAACTCCTTTGCCGCCTTTAAGATTGTCGATCTGTCGGGTATCACTCTTATCGAAGCAAGGCGATCTTCGTCAAGTCGTTATTATTGTCTTGCTAACGTTTATGTTGTCTTGTATCGCCCACGGTGTTTCGAGCCCGTGGGACCGATACTGCACCTCAGGCAGGAAAGGACCCAAGGGAAGGCCATGATAGAAGAAGCACCGAATGTGGTTACAGAAGACGGATTGCGCGGCCTGCTGGCCGAACACTACCTCATCGAGGTGGTCTGCAAGGATGGCGCCGAGAAGCGCCATAACAGTTGGTACGGCACATGGGTCATCCGTGCCGTTGCTGAGGACGGGCGTGACGACAAGATGCTCGTCACGAGCCGTAGCTATCTCAAGGTTCGCGAGTTCAAGACGATTGTCGGTCTTGTCAGCTTCCTTGCCGACATGGGTTGCACGACCGCCAGCATCCCGCTCATCGAAGGCGCCCGCGAGCGCCATGCAGCACCCGGGCGCACGCCCGAGCCACGAACCGGCCCGGTTCTGGTCAAGGACAACTGACCGCGCATTTGCGCTCGTCGTTGCATTGGGTACAGGTGTTTGTTCAGCACCCCCGGCCCTTGCCGACGGTTTCATCTTCCAGGTCAGCCCCGATGGCCGACTGATCGACATGGCCGAGACCACGAGCAGCCTGCGCTCGTTCACCGGCGACGACGATGCCCAGAATGGGCCCCTTCCAGATCGCCTCTTTCTTTTTGCAGCGCCGCAGCCCCGCGGGGATGATGATCCTCTGAGGGGCGTGACGGCTGCCGCAGCTATCGTCCCGCGCGCCGTCCGCGCCGCCCCCGAAATCCTCCATGCCATCGAGACCACCGCCTTGCGTTACGGCAGTCATGACGCTCTGCGTCAGGCAGGTCTGTCGGTCACCGAGTGGGCGCTGTTCTACCGCGCTAATATCGAGGTCGAAAGCGCCTACAATCCTGGCGCTCTGAGCCCGGTCGGGGCAATCGGGCTTGGGCAGCTGATGCCCGACACCGCGCGCGATCTCGGCGTTGACCCGCACGACCTTGTTCAGAACCTCGATGGCTCGGCCCGTTACCTGTTGATGATGCTCGAGCAGTTCGGCGATCCCGCGCTGGCGCTCGCGGCCTACAATGCCGGTCCCCAAGCGGTCACCCGCCATGGCGGCATTCCCCCTTTTCGAGAAACCCAAGGCCATGTGGCCCGTGTGACAGCCGTGTTCCAGCGGCTGAGAGGAGACCTGTCGTGACGTCCAAATCTTCCTTTGTCGCGCTCGGCGCGATGGCCCTGATCGTGCTGGCCAGCCCCGCACTGGCCCAAAGCATCGACCTATCGCCCGTACAGACGCTTCTGCAGGGCATCGTCGATGCGATCACCGGCCCGTTGGGCATCGTGATCGGCACGCTCGCGCTGATCGGCGTGTTCCTCTCCTGGCTCTTCGGAATCTTGGATTTCCGTCAGGCGCTCTGGGTCGTGGTCGCGATCGCGGGCATTGCCGCAGCACCCACCATCGTCGCCGCCATCTGGACGACCTGAGCAAGTCTGGAGTTCTTGGCGATGTCCGACCAGTCCCGCGTGTTCATCGGCCTTCTCAGGCCGCCCAAGCTGATGGGCTTGCCGATCATGTACGCCATGGTCTGGCTCTTCGGCTCGACGCTTCTGTTTCTCTGGGTGCAGAGCTGGGTGGTGGCTGTGTTCGCGGGGCTGGCCTGGCCCGCGCTTTGGAAGGCCGCGGACTGGGATCCGAACTTTCTCGATGTCCTGGTGATCACCTTGCAGGAAACCCCGCCCACGACAAACCGCAAGATCCACGGGGGCGACAGCTATGCCCCGTGATGGACTTGCCGATGAGGTTGAGAACGCCATCGACCCGGTGACCGCGCTGCCGGCATGGGTCAAAGGCGAGAAGCGGCTCTCGTCCATGCTGCCTTACGTCAGCCTTGTGACCGACCGGACGATCCGGACGCGCGGCAACGAGTTGATGCAATGCATCCGGCTCGAAGGGGTGAACAGCACCACGAGCGAGGACGCCCATCTCGACCGGATCGGCGCGCTTCTCGCCGGGATCGTCGCCCAAGTCGGAACCGAGTTCTCCTTCTACCTGCACAAGGTGTCAAAAGCGGTCGACGTGACCCTGCCGCCCATACCGGGCGAGGGCTTCGCTGCCGCCATCGATCAGCGCTGGCGCGCGCATCTGGGTCAATCTGGCCTGCGCGACAAGACATTGACGCTCACGGTGCTGAAGCGCCCGGAGGCGGGCAGCCGTTTGCCCTTCGGTCTGGGCGCGTCCCGCGCCCGACATGCGGCTGACACGACCCGCCGCTTGCGCAAGCTCGACGAGGTCGTGGGGTTTCTGCTGTCGTCCTTCGATGAGCTGAAGCCCCGCCTGCTTGCTGCCAGCACCGGCGAGCTTTTGGGCTTCCTCGGCTCGCTCAACACGGGCGAAGAACATCCGCTCTTCCCCCGGTCGCGCCTCGGTGTGATCGCCGAGGACGTAGCAAATACCCGCGTTACCTTCCGCGGCACGACCATCGCACTCTCGGACGGTGCCGTCGGCGACAAGCTCGGGGCGATCTTTGCGGTGAAGAACTACCCCGCCAAGACCGATAGCCTGATGCTCGACGAGTTGAATCTGCCCGTCGACATGGTGGTCACGCACTCTTTTGTGCCGATCAACGCCAACATCATGGCGGGCCGGATCAAGCGGCAGCTGCGGCTAATGCAGGCCGCCAATGACGGAGCCGTCAGTCTCGCCCAGGAGTTGGAACTCGCGCAGGACGATTTGGAATCCAAACGCCTGATCTTTGGCGAGCATCACATGACAGTGGCGGTCTATGCGCGCACCCAAGCCGCTCTCGACGATATCGCGGCCGAGATCCGCAACATCTCTGCCACCTCCGGGATCAACCTGATCTCGGAAGCCTTCGGGGCCCGGGCGCATTTCATGGCGCAGCATCCGGGGAACACTGGCGCGCGGAGCCGCAAGGCCGCGATCACGAACCACAACTTCGCCGATCTCGCTACCTTCCACCGTACCCCGCTCGGTAAGACGGCCGCGCAAGTGCCCTGGGGCGTGCCAATCACGCTCTTTCCGACACCCGAGCGCAGCGGGTTCCGCTTCAACTTCCATGAACAAGGCGCACCGGATCGCGAGCCCACAGGTGGCCACACGCTGATCCTCGGCCGCCCCGGCTCGGGCAAATCCGTGCTGGCGGCTTTCCTGATGACCATGGCCCGGCGCGCAGGTGCACGGCTTTTCGTCTTCGATTATCGCGCCGGCATGGAAATGGCCGTCCGCGCGCTTGGCGGGAGCTATTCGACTGTGCGGGCCGGACGGCCTACGGGGCTCAATCCCCTCCAGACGGAGATCGATGCCCGCGGTCAAGCCTGGCTTGCCGACTGGCTCGCAAGCCTCCTCGAGCGCCGCGACCGGCCCCTGACCCCTGTGCAGACCAATCGTCTGCAAGAGGTCGTGCGCCAGAACGCCAGCGCCGGGAACGCGGGCCTGCGGAACTGGTCGGACTTCGCCTCGCTCCTCGTCTCGACCGATGACGAGGGCGATCTCTTCGAGCGGATGCAGGAGTGGACGGCCGATGGCCGCTACGGCTGGATCTTTGGGGTGAATGCACACGACACGTTCCAAATCGGGGGCAGCACCGACGCTGACGTCGCGGGCTTTGATCTGACCGGCATCCTCGATTCCGAGAGCGAGCGGGAACGCATGGCGGTCCTGTCATACCTTTTCCGCCGGGTCGAGCGCGTGATCGAAGACCGCAAGCCCACGATCATCGTCATCGATGAGGCATGGAAGGCGCTCGACAACGCGTATTTCGCGGAGCGGCTCTCGAACTGGTTGGTGACCGCGCGCAAACAGAACGCCGTCGTCGTGATGATGACGCAGTATGCGAGCCAGCTCGAGCGGACCCGGACCGGCAAGACCATCGTGGAAGCGGTGCCAACCCAGGTGCTCCTGCCCAACATCCGCGCCTCGGCCACGGATTACGCGATGCTCGGCCTCAGCGAGAAGGAACTCGATGTACTTCTGGGCGTCGGCTCCGCCTCGCGGCTCGCGCTCGTGCGCGATGACCGGGGTGCTGTGGTGATCGATGCCGATCTCAGCGCGCTCGGCGCCCTCGTGACCATCCTTGGCGGCATGGAGAAGGGCGAGGCCCTTGTCGGCCCTGATTACCGCGAACGACAAGATTTCTGGAGAGTGACATGACCCTTACCATGATCCGCAGCGCCGTGCTGCTTGGCCTTGGCCTGACCCTGACAGCCTGCGCGCAGCATAACCCCGCAGAGGCCAATTGCTTCAACTTCCGCGATGCGCCCGCGCAGGCGGGAACCGCCAGGACCACGATCTCGACCATGGGGGCGGAGGTCACGCGCCGTGACACGGCGTGCGATTTCGTGATGCTGGGGGCGGGCGGCTAAGCCGATGCGGACCTGGCTCCCCCTCTCGATGATCGGCCTTGCGCTGGCTGGTCCCAATGCGGGGCCAGCGGTAGCTCAAGGCGTGCCAACCTTCGACCTGCGCCTTTTCGCAGAGCGGCAGGCGATCCTCGAGCAGACCGATCGCGACCTGGCGCTGCAACAAGACCGGCTAAGCCGGGAGGAGGAACTGGCCGAGATCGAGCGCCGGCAACTCGCCTCGCTAGAGGGGCTCATGGATGCGATGTCCCTCGGCTCGGGTGATGTCGCAGGCACCGTGGCCGGGCTGGAGGCAGGGCAGGGTGCGGTTGACGAGGTCGAGAGTGCTGCGGCCAGCCTCTATGCGCCCGAGGATAACAATCCGGCCGCGGCCCGGATGTTCGGCGATGCCCGAGAAGGGATCGAGGAACTGATCATCCGCGCGGCGCGTCACACCCATGCCCTGCCTGGCGTGAGCCGTGCGGGCCTCTCGCTCGTGCAATGGCGCTGCCTTCTGCAGGCGCTGATCTGGCAAGAAAGTCGCTTCCAAATCGGCGCGCGCTCTCCCGTGGGGGCGTTTGGCCTCACGCAAATCATGCCCGGCACCGCGGGCGATCTCGGGATCTATCCGGCCTATTATGACGACCCCTGGCTGCAGGTCACCGGCGGCGCGCGTTACCTCGCGCAGATGCTGAACATGTTCGATGGCAACATCATCCACGCGCTCGCGGCCTATAACGCGGGTCCGGGCAATGTGCAGAACTACGGCGGTGTACCGCCCTTCGCAGAAACCCAGCACTATGTCGTGGTGATCCCGCAGCAGTACAACAGCTACCTCGCCGCCGTGGGCGGGATCGATGCGCTTGGCACCATCGACCCTGTGCTCCTTGCGAACGCGAGCTTCAGCCTCTCGGCCCATGGCGCAGGCGTCTATGGGGACTATTCGCTGGTTTCGGTCCGTGCGGCCGCCTTGCGGGTCCAGGACATCATCACCCGCATCGGTGAAACCGAGGACCTGCACGAGGCCATCGCGCTCAACACCTACGCGCGCGCCGAGCTTGCCCGGCTGGTCGCGATCCGGACCCGGATCAAGGCAGTCCACACCCAGCCGCTGAGCGAGGAACAACTCGCCATGGCCGCCGCGCAAGCGGCCGAGCGGCAGTTCATGGATTTCACCCAGGAGAATTTGCGATGATCCGGCGCTTGTCCCGTTCCCTTACCACCACCGCCGCGACTCTCGCGCTGACCACTGCCCTCGCGGGGCCTGTCACCGCCCAGGGCGTGCCCACGGTCGATACCCAGAACATCGCCCAGGAAATCCGTCAGCTGCAGCAGATGCTGCAGGATTTCGGGATCCAGACCGATCTTCTGGACAATGCCCTCGAACAGCTTGAGACCCTGCAAGGCCAGCTCGATCAGCTGAACGAAATGTATGCCTCGCTCACCGGGCCGCGCAGCATTCTCGGTCTCGCCATGGGCGGCGATCTCGACAACCTACTGCAAGCCAATTTCGAAGACATCCCCGGTCTGATCCGCGGCATCCAGGCGGGCGACTGGTCGAGCCTGATCGGCCCCAATGCGGGTCCTCTGCGGACGCAAATGGAACAGGCGCTGGCCAGTGCGGGCTTCGATGAGGATTCACTCCGCGAGATCGCCACCAGCGGCAATCCAGGCGCGGAAGGTGTTGCGACCCGCGCCACGACCGGCGCCGTGATGTCGGCCGCAGCCCAGAACAGCCACGCCGAGGCGGCCCAATCGCTGGAGCGCGTCGAACAGCTCGTCGCGATGATCCCCGACATGGAGGACCTGAAGGCGTCGATGGACCACAACACCCGCGTCACGGCGGAACTCGCCATCGCCATGACGCGGATGTGGGAACTCGAAGCGATCCAGACACTCGGCGCGGGCAACGCGGGCGTGGTGGATGCGGCCACGGTCGCCGAAGAGCGCCGCTACATGGACTTCACCCTGCCGAGCCTCGCACCATGAGCAAGGTACCGGACACGACGGCAGGCATGAGTGCGCGGGAACTGGTCGAGGAGGAACTGATCCATGGCGCGCTGCGCCGGGAGCAGCTCTGGCGGATGATCGGCCTTGGCGGGGCGGGCTTTGGCGTTTTCGGCTGCCTTGCAGCCGCGACCGTCGCCCTGATGGTCGAGACGCCCCCGCCCGTCGTCGTGCCCTATGATCCAGCGACAGGTCTCGCTCTGCCGAACGCCACGGTGGAAACGGTCTCGCTTGCCGAGCGGCCCGCCATCATCGAGGCGCAGATCTACCGCTACATCCTCGACCGTGAGGCCTACAACCAGCTCGACAACGATCTGCGCGTGCGCCGTGTGCTGGCGCAATCCACCGGGGCGGCCGAGGCCAGCATGCGCGCCATGTGGACCTCTGGGCAGGAAAGCTATCCGCCGACCCGCTATGGCCCCGCGGCAGAGATGGCTGTCGAGATCGCCTCAATCACGCTCATCGGGGACAACCGTGCGCAGGTCCGTCTCAGAAAGCGCCTGACCAGCCCGCAAGGGGCGCAGGACGGATCCTTCACCGCCACGCTCATGTTTGCCTTCGAACCCGAACGGACCCGCACGATCGACGACGTCTGGCAAAACCCCTTCGGCTTCACCGTCACCCAATATGCCATCCGATCGGACCGTTCCGAATGACCTCTGTTCCCGTCCTTGCCTCCGTGCAAGCCCTGCTCGTCGCCAGTGCCCTCGTGCTCTCCGCACCCGCAGCCCTGGCCGAGACCACGCCGCGCGCTGGCCCACATGACAACCGCGTCCGGATCGCGAGCTGGACCGAGGGGCAGGTCTACCGCATCGTCACCACCCTGACTCGGGTGACCACCGTCGAGTTCGGCGAGGGCGAGACGATCCGCTCGATCATCGCGGGCGACACAGTCGGCTTCCAGTTCGACGGCGTGCCGGGCGGACGGGCCTTCGCGATCAAGCCAGCCGCCTCGGGTGTCGCCACCAACATCACGGTCTACACGAACCGCCGCTCCTACTATTTCCACGTGGTCGAGGCGCGCGAGACCCCGCATTATGTGGTGCAGTTCCGCTATCCTGAGAGCCGCGTTCAGCCGACCCGTGCGGTCGCGGCCGATGCGCCCAATGCGAACTACGCGGTCAGTGCAAGCGAGGAGTTCACACCAACGGCCATCTGGGACGACGGGACCTTCACCTATTTCCGCTTCGCGCGGAACGCGCCGGTCCCGGCGATCTTCCGCTATGCCAATGGCGGCGAGCGGGCGGTGAACAGCACGGCACTCGAGGATGGTGTCATCCGCGTCTCGGGTGTGAACCGCCAATGGGTCCTGCGCCTCGGCGAAGACGAAGTCTGTGTTCAGGATATGGGTGGGCCCACGTCATGAGCCAGTACACCGAAGACCTCGCCGCGCGCCTCGCGGCCCTTGAAGCAACGGGCGACAAGAAGCGCGCCGCAGCACGTCCCTCCCCGCTTACCGCCATCCTTGGCGTTGCCGGGATCGTGACCGTGGGCGGCCTGGCCTGGGCCGCGCTGCAGCCATCGCCGGAAGCGCCTCTGCCGACCGCAGCTCCGGAAGAATTCCAGACCACGGGATCGGGCTTCGGCGATCTCGCACCCATGCCCATCGCCGATCCTGCGCCGCCGCCATCGGCCGAGACCGGCCCCACCGAGTCGGAACTGGCGCTGATGGAAAGCCTTGCGACGCTGCGCGCGGAACTCGAAGACCTGCGCGCGCGGCCCGTCGAGGCATCGGATAGTGGCGCGGAGCAGGCCATCGCCGATCTCACGGCCCAGATAACGGCGCTGCAGACCGCCTCGACCGAGGCGCAACGCGCCCTTGAGCGGCAATTGACCGAACGCGACCGGGAACTCGACCAGTTGCGCATGGATCTCGAGGTCGCGCGGCTGACCCCGCCTGAGCCGACGGACCTCGGGCCGAACGAAGAAGAGCTGCGGCTCGCCGAACTTGAGCGCCGCCGCATCGCCGAAGCGGAGGCCCGGGCCGAGCGCATCGCGTCGCCCATGATCGCGTTTTCCGGGATGGGGGCAGGGACCGACCAAGAGAACAGCCTCGAGGCTGCCCGTCTGAATGAAGACGAAGCCTTCGTGCGCGCAGGCGCAAGACCCGCCCCGGTGACGCGTGCCGAGGTGATCGTGAACCCGGGCAACACCGTTGTCCAAGGCACGATGATCCAGGCCGTGACCGAGACGGCGCTGGACAGCACGCTGCCCGGCGCGATCCGGGCCATCGTCTCAGAGGATGTGCATTCCTTCGACGGCACGCGCGTCCTGATCCCGCGCGGCGCGCGCCTCATCGGCCGCTATCGCTCCGATGTGGCGCTCGCGCAGTCGCGGGTCATGGTGGCTTGGGATCGCATCATCCTGCCCGACAACCAGACCGTAGAAATCAGCGCCTTTGGGGGCGACGAGCTCGGCCGCACCGGTACCACCGGCTTTGTCGACACCCGTTTTGCGCAGCGCTTCGGCTCGGCCGCGCTGATCTCGCTGATCGGGGCCTTGCCCGCCGCCGCCGCCGGACAAATCGAGGATGAGGCAGCAGCCGACATCGCAAGTGACGTGGGCACCGACCTGCGCGACAGCACCCAAAGCGTCATGCAAGACTATCTGGCGATCCGGCCCGTGATCCATGTCGATCAGGGCACGCGGATCACGGTCATGGTCGACCGCGATCTGGAGATCTTCTGATATGGCAGCGAGTTATCTCGAAGCCTCGCTCGACCGGCTGGGCGCGCCCGTCCAGCGGGACGACACGATCGAGATCTGTATCAATCCCGACGGGCAGGTGTGGGGCGAGTTCCAGGGCGATCATTTCATGCGGGGTCTCGGCGCCCCGCTGACCCAGACCGAAATCAAAGACCTCGGCAACCAGATCGCCTCGGCCGCCTCGACCACACTCAGCACCAAAAAGCCCATCGTCTCGGTCTCGATCCTCTACCGGGATCGTCCGATCCGCGCGCAGGTTATCCAGCCGCCCGCCGTCGAGGGCGGGTTCTCCATCTCGCTGCGGTTTTTTTCCTCCCTGCCGCTGGAGGCAATCCGGCTCGGGTTCCTCTATGGCAAGGAACGCAGCCTCGAGGGCCTGCGTCGCGAACGCAACGCCGCGCTGCGCGATGTGGTGGCTTCGGGTGACATCGACGCCGCCCTGCGGTTCTGCGTCGAAAACAAGCTCAACATGATCGTCTCGGGTGGCACCTCGACCGGCAAGACGGTCGCAGCGCGCAAGATCCTTTCACTGATCCCGCCCGAAGAGCGGATCATCACCATTGAGGAGGCGGCGGAGCTGCGCCCTGAGCAGCCGAATGCCGTGACCCTGATTGCCGACCGCGACACCGAGGCCCGCAGCGCCGATGTGCTTCTGGCTTCGACCCTGCGGATGCGGCCCGACCGGATCGTGCTGGGTGAGGTCCGGGGCCGCGAGGCCATGACCTTCCTCGAGGCGATCAACACCGGCCATGGCGGCTCGCTGACCACCTTGCACGCCGAGACCCCGCAACTCGCCGTCCGCCGCCTCGCCATCGCGGCCCTCAAGACCGATGTGCCGATGACCTATGCCGACATGGTAGACTACATCGAGGGCTCCATCGACGTGATCATCCAGGCCGGTCGCCATGACGGCGCCCGCGGCATCACCGAGTTCTTCCTGCCGGGGCAGGCAAAGCATCCAGATCAGAGCACAGGTCAATCCGGGGGTGCTGTGCGCCCCGCGGTCGCGGCCGAATGAACCGAAAGGAAACCCCCATGCGCAAGATCACTCTCGCCGCAGCTGTCACCCTGCTGGCCGCGCCCCTCGCGGCCCAGACTTCGCCTCAGGTCACAAACGATCTCGCCGTCACCATGACCCCCGAGCAATACCGGATCTGCAACGACCGACCTGCGCGCCCGGTATGGATGGACGAGGTCCATCCGCGTGAGGCCTACAAGGCGCTGACGTTGATGCGGCTCTACGAGTTGCGGTCGTGGGAGGCGATCAAGGAAACTGGTGACTGCGGCTGTGATGTCCGCTTCCCGTCATGGAATGCCGCCTCGGCCGAGTACGAGGAACGGTTCGCGACCAACACCCAAGCAGAGCACACTCAGATCCAATTGGCCTTCCGTAACGACCAGAACCAGATCGCGCGCGACGTCCAGGACATCTGCGAAGCGCAAGGCAACTGGTAATGAGCATCGTCAGCTGGATGGTCGGAACTGCCGATGGCTTCCTTGCCGACGCGGCCGAGTCCCAGTTCGGGGCTGTGGCCAGCAATACCGGCTCGATCGTTTTGCTGATGGTCACGCTTTCGCTGATAGGTGTCTGCATCAACATGGCCTTCCAGTTCCGCAGCATGGATGGGGCCACCTTCTTCTGGTATCTCATCAAGCTGACGCTGATAGGCCTTTTCGCCTTCAACTGGGCCAACTTCAACGCAGTCGCCAATGCCGTGATCGGTGGGCTCGACTACGTGGCCGGGGCTCTTATCTCCTCAGTTGGCGGCGGCGGGGCAGGGGCCACCTACTTCGCGGGCGAATTCGACCGCCTGATCACAGAGTTCAGCCAGTACCTGAACGCGATCGGCAACAACTTGAACTGGATGACCGGCGCAATCCTGGGAGGAATTGGACTGGTGCTCCTGAGCCTCCTTGGCTTTATGACCGGCATCGTCCTCATCTTCGCCAAGATGATGCTGACCCTGATGCTGGGCCTTGCCCCGATCATGATCGCGCTGTCGCTCTTCGATGCGACCAAGGATTTCTTCCACAGATGGGTCTCGACGACGATCAGCTATGCCTTTTACCCTATCGTCATCGCCGCCATGTTCTCGACCGTCGTCGGCATGGCGAATTCGCTGCTGGCCCAGCTCGGCGATCCGAACTCGGCCACCAACATCGGCTCACTGGTGCCGTTCTTCGTGATGGTGTTCCTCGCCAAGGGTTTCGTTGCGGCAACGCCCCTGATCGTGCGCGGGATATCGGGGAACCTGATGGTGGCTGCGGCTCCCGCTGTGGTCGCTGGATCGACCGGGATCATGCGGGGGATCTTCAATACCGACGGCGTGAAGGGCAGGGCGCGGATCGGGGCACTCACGACGGGTGAGGCGATCGGGCGTGGCACGGTGCAAGCGCCTGCTGCCGTGCGGAGCGCTGCGGCGACGGCAAGCGCGCAGGTGGTCAGGATGGCGGAGAGGGCGAAGCGGTTGGGACGGTGAGGCCGGGAGCGATTGTTGCTCCTTGGGCGACGGCCAAAAAAACAGCTTTGCATGGTATTGCATCATGCTGATCCCTGGTCGCCTCCGGAGAAGCGGCAGCGCCTGCGGTCTCCCGCAGGCGCAATTGATCACTCGCTCCGAACCACCTCACTGTAGGCCCCGCGCAGTTGCAGCGTCACGGTCACCTCCGCATCGTCGCGGTTGCGCCAGAACCAGCCGTGTTCGCCAGGGAACGGGGCCTCGATGCTGCCTTCGCCCTCGGTCGCGCCGCGGCCCCGGTCGTAGTCGATGGACTGGCCGTCGCCATGGGCGTGCAGGTCGAAGTTGATCCGGCCGCCCTCTGCGACCCACGCGTATTCGGCGACATCGCCCGCGGCCATGACGAGCTTGACCTCGGTCGCCGCGTCCGGCGCCAGAGTGAAGGTGACCGTGTCGGTCCAGGCTTCCTGCGCATGGGCCGCGCCAACGAAGAGGCCGAAAATGTCGTCGATGACGCTCGAGGATTGGTCACCGCCGTGGATCGCTTCGTCTTCGGCCGCTTCACGGGCAAGCTGCTGCTTGATTTCGCCCATTTCGGTCAGGCCTATCACACTGCCTATCCCGGTCGGGTCGATCCCGTATTCGGCGGGCAGGTAGACGCCGACCCCGATGAAGGCCGCCCCGATCACGGCGGCGACCGTGGAGCGCCGGAGTTGCCGGGGCGTCGGCAGGAGGGCCGGATCGGGCTTCTCCGCGTTCAGTTGCATGGTGGCGCGCATTTTCTCGATGATTTGCATTTCGTTTTCTCCTTAAGCGGCCGCAAGAAAGCCGTTGATCTGGATGATAGTGAGCCAGATGCCGAGGCCCACCATGATGACGTTCGCGACCACGGCCTGGGACATGAACCGCTCGGACCGGCGCCAGTAACCCATCACGACGAGGATCGCGAAAAGCGCGAGGATCTGGCCGACCTCGACGCCGACGTTGAACGCCAGCAGGTTCCACAGGAGGCCATCGTCAGAGATGTCGTATTCGATGATCTTCGACGCGAGGCCGGTGCCGTGGAACAGGCCGAAGATCAGGGTCGCGGCCTTGGTGTTCGGCTGGACCCCGAACCACGCGCGGTAGGCCCCGAGGTTGTCGAGCGCCTTGTAGACGACCGACAGTCCGATGATCGCGTCGATGATGTAGGCGTTGATGCCCCATCCCCACCAGACACCGGCGAGCATCGTCACCGAGTGCCCGACCGCGAAGATGCTGACATAGATGGCGACGTCCTTCATCCGGTAGAGGAAGAAGACGACGCCGAGAAGGAACAGGATGTGGTCGTAGCCCGTCACCATGTGCTTGGCGCCGAGATAGATGAAGGAGATGATGTGCACCCCCCAAATTTCCTGGATGTAGCCCGCGTCACCGGGGGTGACGTCATGGGCGAGCACCTGCGCCACGCTGGTGGCGTAGAGCGCAAGGGCTGTCAGAAGGATGGCCGTGACGCGTCGCGGCGCGAGCGTGCACAGGCCCGTCGAGTTGGAACTCATGAAATGGTCTCCGTTCGTGCGATTGAATGATCGGTGAAGCAGCGCGCGGCGCCGATCAGGCACGCGGAGGTCGTTCGATCCTGAATGTGTGGTGCCCGCCGCCCGGCGAGGCCTTGAGCCGCCACACATCCCGGTAGGCGGAGGTCGGATGGCTCCGGTCCCCGAGCGCCAGGAACGCCTGACTGTGGTCGTGGTCGGCCACGTCATGGCTGTGACCGTGCATCGCCCAGTAGAGGTCTTCCTCGAACCCGTGGGAATGCCCGTGATCCGCGATCATCTCGAGGTGATCCTGGATGGTCTCGAAGACGGTCGGCGTGTGGGTCGCGGTCGGCATGACGGACCAGACAACAAGCGACAGGCAGAGAAGCGCGGCAAACGCCTGTCTTCCGAATGTCGCCAGCGGTCTCATCGATATTGCCTGTCTGCCCATGTGCGCAGCCTCTTCTGAGGCCATCTTGTTCTATCCTCCCAGGGGGGATAACGTCTTCCTATGACAAAGCCCCATGTCCACGCAACCCATCCCGCCCTGATCGCCCGGCTGAAACGCGCCGACGGTCATCTGCGGGCCGTGATCGGCATGATCGAGGAGGGCAAGCCCTGCCTCGAGATCGCGCAACAGCTTCAGGCGGTCGAGAAGGCCGTGGTGAACGCCAAGCGGGCGCTGATCCACGACCACGTGGATCATTGCCTTGATGCCGAGCATTCGGCCGCAGATCGTGACGAACTGAAGGCCATCTCCCGATACCTCTGAGGTTACCCCCGTGCTGGAAGTCCTTGCTGACCGTACCTATCGCCATCTCTTCGCTGCTCAGGTCGTGGCGCTTCTAGGCACGGGTCTTGCCACAGTCGCGCTCGGGCTTCTGGCCTACGATCTGGCGGGCGACAACGCAGGCCTGGTGCTGGGCACGGTCTTCACCATCAAGATGTTGGCCTATGTCGGCATCGCCCCCATCGCCGGGGCCTTTGCGAACCGGGTGAACCGTCGGGCGCTTCTGGTTGCGCTGGATCTGGTGCGGGCGGGTGTCGCGCTGTGCCTGCCCTTCGTCACCGAGGTCTGGCAGGTCTATGTCCTGATATTCCTGCTGCAATCGGCCTCGGCCGCCTTTACGCCGACCTTCCAGGCGACGATCCCGGACGTGTTACCGCAGGAGGCGCGCTATACGCGCGCGCTGTCACTGTCGCGGCTCGCCTATGACCTCGAGAACATCGTCAGCCCGATGCTGGCCGGGCTCCTGCTTGCGGTGGTGAGCTACAATTCCCTCTTCCTTGGAACGGTGGTGGGGTTTGCAGCTTCTGCGGCGCTGGTCGTCGCGGTCTTGCTGCCGTCGCCGAAACCAGCCGAGCCGCGCGGCATCTACGACCGCACCACGCGCGGCATCCGCATCTACCTCGCCACACCGCGCCTGCGCGGCCTGCTGGCGCTGAACCTCGCCGCAGCCGCTGCGGGCGCGATGGTGCTGGTCAACTCCGTCGTGTTGGTGCGCAGCACGCTGGGGCTGGGCGCATCCGCGCTGGCCTGGACGCTGTTCGCCTTCGGCGCGGGCTCGATGCTGGCCGCACTGGCGCTGCCCAAGGTGCTCGACCGCGTGCCGGATCGGCCGGTGATGGTCACCGGCGCCGCGCTCATGGTGCTGACGCTCCTCGGTCTGGCCGGAGAGGTCGCCGCCCTCGGTCTCAACTGGCCAGTCCTCCTTGGCGCGTGGCTGCTGGTGGGCTTGGGCTACTCGGCGGTGCTCACGCCCTCCGGTCGACTGCTGCGGCGGTCCGCCCACCCAGAAGACCGCCCTGCGCTCTTCGCCGCGCAGTTCGCGCTCAGCCACGCCTGCTGGCTCGTGACCTATCCGCTTTCCGGCTGGCTGATGACGCAGTTCGGGCCGGTAACGGCCCTCGGGACGCTGGCAGCGCTGGCAGGCGTCGGCGCGATGGCGGCACTGCGCCTCTGGCCAAAGGAGGATCCAGAGATCCTCGAGCACACCCATGACAACCTGGCGCTCGACCACCCCCATCTCAAGGGTGCGCGGCGTCATGCACATCCGTTTGTCGTGGACGACCAGCACCCCCGCTGGGCGTCACAGCTTTGAGCGACCCTCAACGCGTGCCCCTGAATGTCATGCGAATCTCAGGCTGCCTGATAGCTTGAAAATGTCTCTGTCGTGCCGTCACGACGGATCAGGTATACGACATAAGCCTCTCGCTGCGACTCCGGGCCCATGCCGGGGGACCCATAGGGCATGCCGGGCACTGCGAGACCGACCGCGTCAGGGCGTTCCTCCAAGAGACGGCGAATGTCGGCAGCAGGGACGTGGCCCTCGATCATGTAACCATCCACGCGACCCGTATGGCAGGAGACCATCTCCTGCGGGATGCCGTTGTCCAGCTTGTAGCGCATCAGAAGCGTTCCCGCGCTCGCCTCGGTCGTGACTGCGAAACCGTCGTTTTCGAGGATCTCGATCCAGGCCGAGCAGCAGCCGCAGTTTGGGTCCTTCATCACGTGGATCGCCGGTCCGGCGCCTTGCCCCAGAGCCCTCAGGGGCGACGCAGCCGCCAGCGCAGCTGCGCCAATCAGGAGCTTGCGGCGGGAAAACATGTCTTGGGTCATCTGATGTTCCTTTCGAGGTTGGATGTGTGGGCTGGCAGATCAGAGATCGATCCGCCTGAGCCGCAGGGCGTTGGTGATCACCGAGACCGACGACAGGCTCATCGCCGCCGCCGCGATCATCGGCGAGAGGAGAAGGCCGGTGACGGGGTAGAGCAACCCTGCCGCGATCGGAACGCCAAGTGCGTTGTAGGCGAAGGCGAAGAACAGGTTCTGCTTGATGTTGCGCAGGGTGGCCCGGGCGAGCTTACGCGCCCGCACGATGCCCATGAGGTCGCCGCCCAAGAGGGTGATGCCCGCGCTTTCCATCGCCACATCGGCCCCTGTGCCCATGGCGATGCCCACGTCGGCGGCGGCCAGGGCGGGCGCATCGTTCACCCCGTCGCCCGCCATCGCGATCTTGTGGCCTTTGCTTCGCAACTGGTCGATGAGGTCCTTCTTGGCCTCGGGCAGTATGCCCGCGCGGACCTCGTCGATGCCGAGCTGGCTTGCCACCGCCTGTGCGGTGCGTTCGTTGTCGCCCGTCGCCATTATGACGCGCAGCCCCTGGGCATGAAGTTCCCTGATGGCCTGTGCGGTGCTGTCCTTGATCGGGTCGGCGACCGCCACGATGCCGACGAGCGCTCCGTCAAGAGCGACGAACATCGCCGTCTTGCCCTCGACGCGCAGGGTGTCGGCCTTTGACTCGGCCTGCGCGGTGTCGAGCCCCATCTCCCGCATCATCGCAGCGTTGCCGAGCGCCACCGCGCGCCCACCGACGCGGCCCTGCACGCCCTTGCCGGTGACGGCGTCAAAGTCCGTGGCCTCCTGACGCGGCGCACCCTGCGCCTCGGCTCCCTCGACGATCGCCTCGGCCAGCGGGTGTTCCGAGCCGCGCTCTAGCGCTGCGGCCAGCGACAGCAGGTCTGTCTCGGTGATGTCGCCCAACGCCACAACGTCCGTCAGCTTCGGCTTGCCCATGGTCAGCGTGCCTGTCTTGTCCACGATCAGCGTATCGACCGCTGCCATGCGCTCCAGCGCCTCGGCATCCTTGATCAGCACGCCCGCCTGCGCGCCGCGCCCCGCCGCCGTGGTGATCGAGATCGGTGTGGCGAGCCCGAGCGCGCAGGGGCAGGCGATGATCAACACCGACACGGCAGATGCGATGGCGAAGACCAGCGCTGGTTCTGGGCCGAAGATCATCCAAACGATGAAAGCTATGATGGCGATGGCGACCACCGTCGGCACGAACACCGCCGAGACTCGATCGGCCAGCCCTTGGATCGGCGCGCGGGAGCGGCGTGCGTTCGACACCATCGCGACGATCTGCGCCAGCACGGTATCGGACCCGACCTTGCTCGCCTCCATCACCAAGGAACCGTTCTTGTTGATCGTGGCCCCGGTCACCGCATCGCCCGGGCCCTTTTCGACCGGCATCGACTCGCCGGTCAGCATGCTTTCGTCCAGGGATGATCGGCCCTCGATCACGACACCATCGACCGGAACCGCGTCGCCGGGGCGCACGCGCAGCCGGTCGCCCTCCATGATGTTCTCCAGGGGCGCATCGTATTCGGTGCCGTCCGGCAGGGTGCGCCGTGCGGTCTTTGGCGCCAGATCCAGAAGTGCGCGGATCGCATCCCCGGTGCGTTCGCGCGCCCGCAGCTCGAGCACCTGGCCCACGAAGACCAGCGCGACGATCACCACCGCCGCCTCGAAGTAGGTACCGACGCCGTGGCCCATCCGGTACTGTTCCGGAAACACACCCGGCAGGAACGTCGCGACGAGCGAGTAAAGGTAGGCCGCCGCCACGCCGAGGCTGATCAGCGTCCACATGTTGGGGCTGCGGTTCACGATGGACTCCCAGCCGCGCCGGAAGAACGGGAGCGCGGCCCAGAAGATGATCGGCGTTGCCAGCACGAACTCCAGATAGCTGGCGGTCTGGTGCCCGATCCAGTCGCGCACTGGCAGCGCCACCAGTTCGCCCATGGTCAGGATGATGAGTGGCACCGCCGCCGCGGCGGAGATCCACATCCGGCGGGTGAAGTCGGTCAGCTCCTCGCTCGGCTCATCCGAGGGGACCATCGGTTCCAGCGCCATGCCGCAGATCGGGCAGGATCCCGGCGCATCCCGGACGATCTCGGGGTGCATGGGGCAGGTGTACTGGACGTTGGCCGGCGCCGCCTTCTTCTGTCCGGCGGCGCGGCCCGAAGCGTAGAACCACGGATCCGCCTTGAACTTCGTCTGGCACTTCTCGGAGCAGAAATGGAAGGTTTCGCCCTGGAACTCGGCGTGACGTCCGTCCGGCTTGACCGCGACCGTCATCCCGCAGACCGGGTCCTTCGCCGTCTCTGTCCCAGCCGGAATGTCGGGCGCCGTGTGATGATGATCGTGGTCCATGGTCTGCCAGCCTTTCGGTATCTCGTTTCAGCTTGCGGCCTCCAGCCGTTGGAAGCTCAAGCCCTTTTCAATGGTGGTCGTGAGCGCCTTCCGGGGCGGGATTCCGTGCGAGGAAGATTCCGACGAACAGGAACACCAGCGCCATGCCGATCGCACCCAGGACGACGATCAAGGGGTCGGACTGCCATTTCATCGCGGCGAAGGCGGCCAGCACCACGGCATCAAGTGCGATTGCCGTCAGCAACACCCAGCCCCGAGCGCCGATTTCTTCGCGCAGATGCCGGAACACGCCAAAGTGGATGATCATGTCCATCACCAGATAGAAGAAGGCCCCGAGCGAGGCGACGCGGCTGAGATCGAAGAAGACCGTCAGGAAGCCTGCGATCACGACGGTGTAGACGAGTGTGTGGTCCTTGATCGTGCCTGGCATCCCGAAATGGCTGTGCGGGATCATCTTCATGTCCGTCAGCATCGCCAGCATCCGCGAGACCGCGAAAACGCTGGCGATAAGGCCCGACGCGGTGGCCACCAGCGCCAGCGCCACCGTCAGGTAGAAGCCGGTCTTGCCGAGCGCAGGTTCGGCGGCCTCGGCCAGCGCGTAGTCCTTCGCCGCCACGATGCGATCGAGCGGCAGGCTGGAGCCGACCGCGAATGCGACCAGCAGGTAGACGACGACGCAGATGGCGATGGACAGGACTATGGCCCGGCCCACGTTCCGATGCGGATTGGTCACCTCGGCGCCGCTGTTGGTGATGGTCGTGAACCCCTTGAAGGCGAGAATGGACAGCGCGACCGACGCCACGAACCCACCCGCACGAAAATCTCCGCCCGACGCTTCGAACGAGATGCCGCTGGCCCACAGACCGGCCGACCCGAACAGCGCAATGCCGCCCACCTTGAGAATGGCCATGATAATGGACAGCAGCCCGACCGACCGGTTGCCAGAGACGTTCACGAGATAGGCGAAGACGATCAGCCCCACGCCGAGGACCGGCACGAGAATGCTGTCCGGATCGCCGCCGAAGGCTCGCAGGGTGTAGGTTCCGAAAGTGCGAGCGACGAGGCTTTCGTTGATGACCATCGACAGCGCCATCAGGAGAGCTGCGCCCGCCGCGACCGTCGTCGGTCCGTAGGCTTTCTTCAGGATCATCCCGATGCCGCCCGCAGACGGGTATGCGTTCGACATCTTGATATAGGTGTAGGCGCTGAAGGCGGTCACGATGGCGCCGACGACGAACGAGAGCGGGAAGAGAGGCCCGGCGAGTTCGGCGATCTGGCCGGTCAGCGCGAAGATGCCCGCGCCGATCATCACGCCGGTGCCCATGGCTACCGCACCAGGAAGGGTGATGCTGTTCTTCTGGTACTCGCTTCCGGTCATGGATTTCCCTTTTCAGGCTTTTGCCGCATGGCTACCCAAAGCAGTGGCAGGCCCGTCACGAGGCCGAGGCCAAGTACTGCCCATGTCGCCCGGCCCAGATCTCCGCTCACCGCCTCGCCGCCGAAATGGGCCAGCAGGAAGCTTGCCGGAATGATCCCCGCCAGTGTTGCCAAGGCGAAACGCCAGGCGTGCAATCGGCTCAGTCCGGCCGCGTAGCTGATCACGTCGAAGGACACGAAGGGCATCAGGCGGCTGGCAAGAACCGTCGCCGTCAACGCGGTCTGCGAGCCGAGAAGCCCGGCATCGACGCGATCACCGAACACCCGCCGCAAGACATCATGCCCCAGAACCCGTGCGAGACAGAAGGCGATCAGCGCCCCGAGCTCGGCGCCGATGACGACCTGCACGGTCCCCCAGAGATGTCCGTAGGCCGCTCCGGCCGCCAGTGCGATCGGCGCGCTCGGGATGGGGCTGGCCACGACCGCGACGGTCATGAGCGTGACGATCAGGACCGGCCCCCAGAGACCGGCGCGCGCCACCAGCATTTCCAGACGCTCGACGTCCAGAAGGCTGCGCGCCTCGGCGAATACCGCAGGCGCGAACTGCCAGACAGCGAGCAGTCCGATCCCGAGGATCGCTAGGCCCGTGAGGATGGCGGCGCGCAGGCTCATCTCAGATCGCCTCGACGGCCTTCGCCAGAAGGTCGCGCACCTCGCCAGCAACGGCCGTCAGTTCGGCGTTCTCGATCGCCTGCATCGACGCCACCGGGTCGATGGCGCTGACTTCCACGCCGCCCTCGACTTCACGCAGGATGACGTTGCAGGGCAGCATCGCACCCACGCGCGGCTCGATCCCGATGGCCTGATGCGCCATTGTGGGGTTGCAGGCGCCGAGGATGCGATAGGCCGGCATATCGACATCAAGCTTCTTCTTCATCGTCGCCTTGACGTCGATCTCGGTCAGAACGCCGAAACCATGATCCGCCAGTGCCTTGCGCGCCCAGGCGTCGACATCGTCGATACCGGCGTCGGGGATCATTCGATTGATCGTGTAGGTCATTGCGAAGTCCTTTCTCCTATTTCCGTAGATACTTGATCAGCGCTGCTATGGCCAAAACCAGCAGCACCAGGATCAGCAGGCCGAACAACCCGCCAAACCCCATTCCGAAACCCATTCCGGAGCCCATGTCGTTCCAGTTCATCATCTCATCCTCCTGATTTTCAGCCGCAGGGTGGGTCTTTTGGCCGGCCCTCACGACAACATGGGGCAGGACAGACCAGGATCGGTGCCGGTCGGGGCGCCCTGTCCGGACGCCCCGCCGGGATCAGACCGACGCCGTGACGGCGAACTCGGTCATCATGCCGGTCGACAGGTGCGGCATGTGGTGGCAATGCAGCATCCAGCGCGCGGCCTCGCCTGCATCGAGCGCGACATCGACCATCGACATCGGCGGCACGTGAACCGTGTCGCGCAGCGCACCGGCCAAACGCCGCCCATTCAGGCCGACGACCTGGAACACATGGCCGTGCAGGTGCATCGGGTGGCCCATCATCGACATGTTGTGGAACGACAGCACGACCCGCTCGCCGCTGCGCGCGGTGATCGGCTGGTGCTGGCCCCAGACGGCCCCGTTGATCGTCCAGACATAGGGCTGCATCGAGCCGCCCAGCATCAGCATCTGGCTGCGGTCCACCTGCCGATCCGGCAGGGGATCGCGGGCGAGGAGGCGCGCCTCCTGCGCAAGATCGGTGTCGAACGCGGGTGCTGCGGTCTCCGCCATGGCATCGAGGCGCCGGACCTCGGCTCCCTGCGTAGCGAGGATCAGGCCGGTGCGCTCCCGCGCGCCTTCGCGCAGGGCGAGGATCGGCCAAGCGCCACCTTCATTCGGCAGGTCGATCTCGATGTCCAGTCGCTGGCCCATCGCCAGCCCGAACCGGTTGCCCGCGATAGGCTGGACCGCGTGCCCGTCCACCGCGACCAGCCGCGCCTCGGCACCGCCGGTTTCGATCCAGAAAACGGTCGCCGCAGCGGCGTTGATGACGCGGAGCCGGATACGGCCACCGCGCTCGACCTGGACCACCTCCGGGTCCGACAGGGTCCGGTCATTGGCGAGATAGGCGTCCCAGTCATAGTCGTTCAGGTCCATGGCCATGCCGCCCATCTGGCCGCCCATACCCATCATCCCGCCCAATGCGGGCATGTTGCCCATCGGCATGCCGCCCATGGCGCCGTGGCCCATGGCTCCGTGATCCATGCCCTGCATCGCCCCCATACCTCCCATGGGTGCGCCTTGATCGGGCACTGCACCGGCAGCATGGCCTGCGCCGTGTCCGCCACCATGGCCAGCGCCGATTTCGGCGAGAACCTCCTCGGGAGACTTGAACGAGAAGTCATGCAGGAACATCACGACCTCCTGCCGGTCGGCGGTCAGGTCCTCCGGCGAGCGCACGATCAGCGGTGCTGCCAGAAGCTGCATCTCCTGCGTCGGCACATGGCTGTGCATCCAGTGGGTGCCCGGCCGGGTCTCGAAGTCGTAGGATCGGGTCTCACCCGGGGCGAGAAGGGGCATCGGCATGTCGGGCACGCCGTCCTGCGCATTCGGCGGGATCTGGCCGTGCCAGTGGATGATGGTGCCGACATCGAGATCGTTGGTCAGATCGACCCGGAACCTCTGGCCGGGGTCGAGGATCAGTCCCTGACCGCGGGGGCCGGCAAGCCCGAAGACCGTGGCAGCGCGACCGTCGATGTCGAGCGTGCGCGTCGCAGCGGAGAGGCTGATCGGTGCCACCGCCTGCGCAAAGGCGATGCGGGGCATCTGTGCAGCGCCAATGGCGGCCGCACTTGCGGCAAGAAAGCCGCGTCTTGAAAGCGTGTTCATTGTCGTCTCCTCGGGACTTATGTCCCGTTCATCAATACCGATGGGACGCCGCGGGCGTCCGCCCGGGCGCGCTCAGAGGAGACGGAGCTTCGGAGGGCGTTCGTTTAGTCCCGGCGCGCGGCTGATGTGGATCGCCTCGGTGGGAAAGTCATGTCGGGAAGGCGTGTACTCCTGTCCGGTTTCCGCGCTCGGAAATGGCAGGAAGGCCGACAGACCTGCGCAGACGAACTCGCACATCTCGGCATCGGCCGGTCCACAGTGCTCTCCAGCGTCACAGTCGGGGCCCGCAATGACCTGAGGGTGCATCATGTCGGCGACATGCATCGAGTGATCCACACCGGAATTCATGCTCATGCGTGTCGCATGCGCGGAGGTCACCGTCGTCACCACGGTGATCGCGAGTATGGCAAGCATGGCGATGACACGTACAAACATGCTGCAAAGATAGGCATTGCTCACGAGAATGTCCATTGTCGCAGGCGCCTAACCGCTGGCACAGCGTGGGATTGGCCAAAAGAGAATGATGTTCTGCAGTGATCGGGGACTGACGTCTTGGAAAAAACTCTTCGAAATACTGTCGAGATCGGTCTGTTCATCGGAGGTTTGACCCTCGACTTCGTAGCAACCCGGGGCAGGTAGGACGTATCAACGTGCAATCCGTGTGCAAGTCCCAGTGGGCCCGGACGACACTGTCCGCGAAGCGGCCATCATCGCTCATCCATGTACTTCGATGATCGACCGCGTCGTCTGCACAGCCGCCGCAAGCTGGGTCCTGTCTGCCTCCTTGAGCCCCAGTCTAGCCAGATCGAACGACAATTGACCGGACCCACCGCCACCCGCCGCAGCGCGTGCTGCTCGGCCGCGCGCCCGACCTGATCGCGCTGGTTGCTGATCCTGCGTCTCCGTTGCAGGTGACTCAACCGTCATCGACGAGGACGCAGATCCAGACCCCTGCGCACCTGCAGCCGCCCGAACCTCGTGCAATTCCTGCTTCAGCTTCTCCACCGTCTCCCGCGTCTCGGTCATCTGCCGATCGCGCCGCAGTCCGTCTTCATCCGGATACGGGAAACTCCCCGCCTGACCGGCATGCAGCACCTTTAGTGCCGGGTCCTCGAAGTATTTGATCCGCCGCGCCTGGATCGGCATCTGCGCGTCGATCACGAGGATCACCTCGTCGAGGTCCATCCGTCGGGCCTGATCCTCGGTCAGAAGCGGCGTATCCTCGGTCCGCTCGGAGACGCTGCGCCCCTCGAAGGGGTTGCGCCCGACCGCGCGGGACCGGGTGATCACACGCTTGGTGGTCTTGCCCACGGCCTGGCTTAGCTCTTCGATGGTCTTCTGCTCAGACGGGGTAAGGTAGAGCTTCACGCCAGCACCGCCCTGAAGCGACCGGCGGGTGTTCTCGCCATAGATCTCGTCCAGCGCCGGGATGGTCTGGGTGACGATGGCGAGGTTGCCACCGAAAGAGCGCAGCGTCTTGATGCTTTCGGCGACAATCGGCATTCTCCCGAGACGGTCGAATTCGTCGAGCATGATCATTACTGGCCAGGGCTCATCGTCCTCAGGCTCCTGCGCCTGCAGCGAGGCGATCAGGTCGGAGAAGAACAGCCGGATCAGCGGGGCGAGGGGGCGGATCATCTCGGACTCGACCACGAGATAGATCGCGTGGGGGCGACGCCGGATGTCCCGGAAGGAGAAATCCGAGGTCGCGGTGGCCGCGTCGATCGCACGGTTGTCCCAGGTGTCGAGACCCGAAGTCATCAGGAGCGACAGGTAGGAGGTCAGGGTGTCATTGTTGGTCGATGCCATGCGCTCGAAGATCAGCTTGGCCGACTTGTTCTTCACCTCCTGTGCGCGCTTGAGGTATTCCTTTTGCTTGTCGCCGCCCGAGGCGGTGATCCGGTAGATCTCGCCGATGGTCGGAACGCCGCGCTCGAAGGCCAGAAGGCCCGCCGCCACAAACAGATCAATGCCGCCTGCCAGTAGCCCGCTCAGCTTTTCGTTGTCGGTCTGCAGGAAGAGCTTGGCGGTCAGCTTCAACTCCATCTGCTGCCGGTCACGGTTGGTCATAGCCGCGATACGCGCCAGCGGATTGTAGCGGTGGGTCGGCCGATCCCAGTCGGTCGGCGCGAACCGGAACACCTTGTCGCCCATGCTGGCGCGGAAGCGCGAGGTCTCGCGGAAGTTCTCGCCCTTTACGTCGAGCACCACGGCCGAGCCTTTGTAGGTCAGCAGGTTCGGAATGACGAAGCCCACGCCCTTGCCTCGGCCCGTCGGCGCCACGATCAGCGCATGCGGGAAGGTTTTTGACACGAGGAAGGGACGCTTCGATTTCGGGCGACCAAGCTTGCCCAACAGGAACCCACCGCCCGGCTTGGCAAAAAAGCCGTTGCGCTTCATCTCGGCCTTGGTCTGCCAATGTGTCGTGCCGAACCGGGTCAGTGCGTCGCCGAGAAGCGTGACGCTCAGCATGAGCGCGGCTATGCCAAAGCCGCCCAGGATCAGGTTCACCCAAAGGAAGTCCTTCGTGGCGGTGGTCCCAAGCCCGCGGTATTCCCGCGCGAGCAATGTGAAATCAATGCGCTCGGTCGACAGCCCAAAACGCAGGATCAGATAGCCTGTGGCCACGACGTAGCCGATGGCGAGGCCGACCAGCGTCAGGCTGAGGATCCCGCCCGCGATCTTGCCCTTATCCATGGGTGATCCCCTTCTCGCCATGGGTCGCCGCGTGACGCGCGCGCTGCGCCTCGATCTGTTCTTCGGCCAAGGCATCCAGCACCCGCTCCATGGCGGGGCCGTGGGCAGTCACCTCGCTGCTTTCCAGATAGGCCTTCGCAAGCTCCAGCTGCCGCAGCGGATGTTCGGTGAACTTGTCCAGCACATCTGCATGGCCGGCGCGCAGGGCGGTGACCGCGTTTGGCGTGAGGTTTCTGTCGACTTGCTCGATCAGGCGCTGCCCAGCTGTTTCGGAGAGAGCTGTGCCATCCTCGGCCTCGCCCCGCTGGAGGAACGTCATCACATCAGGGGCGGTCTCAGCCATGAAGCGCCGCTCGGCATAGTCTTGCCGCGCTTGATCCTCGATGTCGAAACTCCGTTCGCTGATATAGGCGCGCGATGCACCCATGGCGCGGAGGCGGTTGATTTCCTCCTGCACCGCCGTCCCGAATTCTTCATCGGGCATTTCCGCGCGGTAGCGCGCGAGGGTGCGGTCATCTTCGGTGATCGGACCGAGATGTTGCGTCGGATCGCGCAGAGCCAAGTCCATATCGCCCGCGTGGAGCCTGCGATCCTTCTCCTCGACGGCGAACTCCTGTGGCTTGCGGCTGTCGGTGATTTTGTCCCATGCCATCGAGGCCAATTCGGCATGATCGGGCGAACGCTGTGCATAGGCGTTGAAGGCGGCGCGGGCTTCTTCCACTTCGACAGCACCGGCCCTGCGCACGGAAGGGTCGTCTGAGAACGGGTAGGTGAAATCTGTCCGTCGGAACTGGGCGACCAGCTGCTGGAAGTCCTGCCGCTCGGACGGGGCGAAGGCGTCCGGTCCCGCGTCGTCGAGATCGCGGCTCAGTGGCGTCAGACGTTCAGCGAGCGAGACCTCGGCATCCTCCGCCTCATCGACATCGTCGACCGCCCGCAAGATGCGCGCATCGGTCAGAGTATCGCCCAGGCGGACGTGAACGGCTTCCAGCCGGTCCAGCGCTTCCTCGCGATCCTCGCCTTTCTCCAGATCGAGGTCGCCTGCCCTGGCGATGGCGCGCAGATCCTGCGCAAGCCATTGCCGTTCGAGGGCTGCATTGGCGGCACCCTCGCGCATGCGGGCGGCGACGGCCTCAGGATCGATGCCCGTGCCCTGCAGCGCCTCCGTAAGCCGTGCCTTCACATCCCCGTCGTCGAGACGCGCCAATTGGTCTTCGCGCATGTTCGCCCGCGCGTAGACGCCGTCCCGCGATGGTGCGTCGAGCAGCGCGGCCGAGCGGTCCCCAAGCGGATTGAGATGCGCAACGGAGGCCAGCACATCGGTAAGCTTGCGCTCGATTTCTGGCCGCTCGGACGCAGGCGCACGGTCGATCGCAGCCTCGATCTGGCGGATGTTCTGGGAAAACTCAGTGATCAGCGTGTCGAACGCAGTTTCGTCTTGGGACATGTAGATGGCTCCGTCAGATTGAATCTGACCGCCACTGGCAAGGATGGTGCTGGCCCGCTCGAGTGCCTCGGCCACGTCATCGAAGTTCGACCGGGATGCCTCGACCGCCAGCCCCCGATAGGTCAGCGCGCTGCGCGCCACCGTCTCCAGGGCGGCGGCCAGGTCGGCCCCGGTGCGCTGGCGCTCGACCGGCGGCCGACCTTCGTCACGGGCCTTGTAGACCTCGGCGATCTCGGCGCGGTATGTCGTGACCCCCCGGTCAAGACGCCGTGTCGCCTCGAGCCGGATCCCGTGGACCTGCGCCGCGTCAACCATCGCCGCCCGAAAGGCGTCGTAGTTGAAGTGGTGATCCTTCCCGAGAAAGAACATTTCGCCATCCTTGCTGCGGCGGTTCAGAACAATATGCGCATGTGGATGCGCGCGATCTTGGTGTATTGCAGCAATATAGTCGAATTGCGACCCCTCACCTTGAAAGAACCGCTCACAGATGGATTCCGTGATCGCGCGCACCTCCTCACCGCTGGTGCCGACGGGAAAGGCCATCAGCAGATGCGAGGTATGGCCGAGCTTGGGGCTGTGCCGCTCGCCCCATTGGTTCTCAAAGCGGCGCACGACCCGGTCGATCTCGGCCTCGGACAGGGTCTTCTTGCCATCATGGGTGCCGCGGCTGTCGAGGATGTGGCTCGACTTGGTGGTGAGGTAGGTGAGCTGGGCCTTCAACTGCGCCCCGGTATGGCACCCACCCTTGGAGATCGGCTTGAAGATGGCCGGCGAGTAACCGCGCGCAGCCCGGACCATCTGCGCCTTCTTCGACAGCCCCTGCCAACTGCCTGAGACCCGGCTCCAGTCACGGTCGAAGAGGGCTGGGCTGACGCCGCGCGCCTCACCCCGCGCCATTCTCGGCCACTTGTTCCGTTTCCTGCCGTGCCAGACCGGCAAGGGCCTTGGTGACCTCGAGGTCCAGTTCGCGGCGGCGCGCACGGAACATCTCCTGGATCTGGTCGGCCATGTCGAAGACGAGCACCGCTAGATCGCGGATCTCGGCATGGCTGGCGGGGGTATAGGGCAGCCGCTCGCCCTTGAGCTTTGCCTCGTTCAGGCGGCGCGCAACCTGGTTCACGTTGTTGCCGACCCGGTTCAGCGCCGCGCTCATCCCTCTCAGCTCATCCGTCATACCCTCATCCGGGCGCAGGAGATCGTCTGCGGCCAGCATCAGGGAGCGCATGGCATCCGAGCGATGCGCGATCCCGCGCCGCGCGAGAGCCGCATCGAAGCCGCGAAGGTCGCGGTCGGTGACGCGCATGGTCAGCACGCGGGTGCGGCTGTCATTGGCGGAGACGGCGGAACGTCCTCGGCTCAGCACGTTGTAGACGGTCTTGGGCGAGACCTTCAGCGCTGAACTGATCGCACTGACCGAGACGCCTTTCGCCCGTTCCCGGACGATCTGACGGCGCTCCTGATCGGTCAGTCTGCGACTGCTGCCCATGTGAAGTATACGTTCCTATTTCTTGCCAACTTCGTACACGCCCGCCTTCTCCCAGCACAAGCGGAGAAGGCACCAAGGGCTTGTACTCAATGTAGAAAATCGGCCCTTGGGGCCGATTTGACGTCCTTTGTCAAATGCAGCGCGCAAGGCGCTCAATGTAACGCGTCCCGCGTTCCCTGCACCGTGCATCACGTCCTCTGCACGGTGTCTTTTGCGCTCTGCAGCGCGTCTTCAGGCAAGTGGGACGTGCCGATTGCAACCCGCATCGCGCACTCCGCACAATGCACGGCGTCACGTGCACCTCGCGTCGCGTTCCGCGCTTCACGTGCTTTGGTGGATGCCGAATGCAGCACGTCCTTTGGCAACCGCATCGCGCAACCTGGATCGCGGCGTCTGTCCCCTGCGCCCCGCTGTCTGGTTGCTGCAAAATGCGTAACGGCGAATGCAACCTGCCCACCGCATCGTGCATCCCGCCTTCCGCTTGACGCCGATGCACCAAGAGGTTAGCGACATTACTGCATCTTTGTAGCGTTTCACTATTCTTGTAGGAGACCCACCCCCCATGCCCAACGACAATCTCGTGGTCATCGCCGCGATGGCCCGGAAAGGGGGGAGTGGCAAAACCACGCTCTCGCGCGCCCTGATCAGCGCTACCGTGGCTGCCGGTCGCCGGGTTCTGCTGATCGACACCGATAGCACCGGAGTGCTTGGCGCCTGGCACGAACGAGCTGAAGCGGCGGGTCTGGGGTCGCCTCTGCTACGGTCGATCTCGGTCGAGAGTGTGGGGGCCGTCGATCGCAAGATCGAACAGGTCTATGATGCGGACTCGGCGGATTTCGTCTTCATCGACACGGCAGGCGTCGGCGCGGAATGGTCGGACGGGATCGCGGTTCTCGCCGATCACATTGTGACGCCGGTCATGCTCTCGACCTCAGATCTCGATGTCGGTGCGCAGACCGCCGACTGGTTCGAACGGTTGCGCGCGCGCGTCGATGACCCGGCGAGCTTGCCGCGCCACCATGTCGTTCTGAACATGGTTGACCCGAAAGCCACGCGCGCGGATGCCGCCTTGATCGAAGTGGCGATCGTCCGGTTTCCGGTGGTTGAGACGGTGATGATGCGCCGCAACGTCTACAAGGAGATGGACGAGAAAGGCCTGCTCCACGCCATCGCGCTGCAAAAGCAGGCCGACCCAAACCCACTCATGCGCCCGCATGTCCGTCATGTCGTCGAGGCCCTTGAGGAGGCAACCGACATCCTCAACAACATCCTGGCCGCGTGAGGGTGGGGCGTTGAGAAAGAAGATTCCAACCATCACCCGGCCCGACCCAGCCTATGCCGCGTCCCTTCTGCCCGAAGGGGAGAAAGACCCGGGAAGGGAAGAGGCGGATCGGGAAGAGACCGTCCTGATGCCGATGAGCGTGACGGCAGACGTGGCGGATGAAGATCAAGCGCCGGCGCCAAGCAGGCCTTCCGTGCCTTCGCCGCAAGCAAGCCAGGAGACAGCGGCCGAGATCATAACAGCGCCCACGGCGTCGCAGCCTAGGGTCCGACGCATTCCGGCCACCCGCAAGATCGATATCCGGGTGAACGCGCTGGAACGGCAGGAAGAAGCCCTGATCGACTGCGGCGTCGACCCCGCCCATGTCATCCGGGCCGCTCTGCGCCGTGCCGTGAAGACCTGGCAGCTGGGGCCAGAGTTCGTCCCACCTTCCGAAGAGCAGAGAACGCGGATCACCGAATGGCGCGCGCGCACTTCACTGGCTGTCGATGCCAATGCGCTGACTTCCATCCTGCACGCCCATGACCCCCTCGATGTGCTCAGCAAGTGGGCCTTGATCCGCGGCCAGATCGAGCCGCGCGTCTGGGCGGAGATCGACATACTTCTGGACGAGATTGCCGTTCGCGCCGCAGCGCAGAATACAGAAAATGATGCGTCAACAACCTGATTATAAAGACAACTTGTCCTTTTGTCGGTGGGTTTTTGCCGAAGCTACCGCCCACACCTTGCAGTTGCAGAAACCTGTCGTTAACACCGCTGACAAGAAATTTTTGACCTCCCTTTAACCAGTTATGAGGTCCAGATAGCAGGAGCGCGTCATGACCCCAAAACCCCGCCTCACCGGCGAACCGATCATGCGCATCCTCTGCAAGAAGACCGACAATCTGGTGGGTTTCCTCTACCAATGGAACAATGGCGATCTGCAGCCCGCGTGGCTGGACGATGCTTTGGCCGAGGTTCGCTACGAACCAATTAGCGACGCCGCCTGACACACGTGATCTGATTGCGGGCGAGGCGATCAAGGGCGGTGCGGAGTGCGGGCCCACAGCAGGCCGCGCCGAATTCTGCGCATCATGAGGTATAGAATTGAATTCTATACCTCATACGTCGGCACCGAACCCGATCCGACAGGCCCAATTTATTTTCTTTCATCGCCCCTGTCCGACCTACCGAGCTGCGGTACCTGCGACTCCTTTGAAGGCGTAGCTATTCGGCAAGCTTCTCGATGATGGGTTGTGGGAACAGTTTCATAGGGATCGTCTCCTCTTTCGTTTCGAGTTCTCGTCCTCTCGGACACGAAAGAGGCAGACAGGGCGTAAGAGCCAGAAGGCGCACAGGGGTAACACGGTCGGGGCAAGCCCCGAGTGGTGCGGGCACCCCTTGCGACAAGGGCGCGCCCTGTCAGAACAGCGGACTAGACTAGAAGACAGATGCGGTAGCAGGAGACGAAGCCCCGTTCATGAAACGGCCAAACCCCACGAGTGCAAGCGCACGGGCGGACTGGAAGCCGGTGGCCTTCACAGATGGTGGCTGCGCCCTTGCCGATCTTTATAGTGAAGAACTCTGCCCTGAACGGGCACTGCCTGCATCATCCCTAAGCCCCGCAACGAGCTTCTCGACAAGCTCGACGGCCTCGGTGACGCCTTCGGCGCGAAGTACAAGCCGCTGGCCGGGCCGATAGCGGGTGTCGCCGCTCTTGGCGATATACTCCTCATCGACAAGCCCCTGCCGGTGGGCAAGCAGATGGCGCTGCTGGAACGCCCGCACGAGTTGGTCGAGGGAGGGGGCGTCGAGATGGGCGCCATAGCCCTGCCCCGTCGCCTGCTGCCAAAGGGTACTGCCCTCTGCAAGGCTCTGGAAAGCGTTCCGCCTTGCCTTCGGCGGCGCGGGAAGCTCCACAAACAGAGCTTCGACCACACGCTGAAAGGCGGTGACAGCGTTCTGCAAGCCGTTCTCGATCACGACGCGCACGGTGGTTTCGGCGGTGTCGCGATCCGGCATCGCGGCGCGCACCTGGTCGAGCGCACGGAGGGTAGCCTTGATTCCTGCGATGGTCTGCTCGAAGACCTGTTCGGCGGCACTGTGGCCGCAAGCGGGACAGAAATAGGCGGCCCCGATCACGGCATAGCGGCAGGCGCAGGACGGGCAGGTGATCTTCAGCGCCATCGGGTCGGTGGCGGCCGGGGGCAGCATGACATGCTGCGGCCGGGAATCCACCTTCATCGTCATCGAAATGAAGCCGCCGCGCGGCCTGCTCCGGTTGAACCGGGCAGCATCGGTTTTCAGTGCTTGATTGAGGCCGCCTTGAAGCTGCGCCACGGCAGCCGCGTGCATGTGCTCGACCTGTTGCTGTGTCCACCAACGGTCGCTGTGATCGGTATGGCCGCAGGCGGGACAGTGAAGCCGCTCTGCTTCCTTGGCCTTATGCCAATCTTCGCTGAGCATCTTGAACTGGAAAAGGCATTCATCCGATGGGCATTCACGGTCGAAGTAGCCTTCCTCGTCGTCCTCAATGAGGATCGAGACTTCGCCGCCGCCTTCGAGGCTCCGCAAAAATCGTTGTGTCTCTTCAAACATCTCGCAACCTCAGAACATCTTGTAGCGTACCGTTCGCTTAAGCCCCATATATAGCATGATTGCAGGGCAATTCGGAGTCTTCCATTGGACGGGGCTCTTCCCTTGCCCCTGGTGTTCAATTCCTGCTCCTACCGTCTGCCAGATCACCGGACGCTGAAGGTAAAGCGCTTGCGGTGCGCCTCCTGCCATGCTGATTGCGGCCTTGCTCAGGCGAAGCCTGTGGCGCGCGGTGCCTTAAGCGCCGCATGAAGTCTGGCCTGCCCTTCTTCCCGTGAATTGAATCCCACGGGAGAAGGAGACCTGCCATGACCCACGCCATAACCCTCGACAACCTGCACAACCTATCCGACGAAGCCCTCTGGGCGCTGTTCGATGAAACCCAAGCCCTGCTCGAAGAGCTGCCCTGCGGCTGCTGGCAGCGCGGCATCGCGCTCACCAATCAGCGCCTCATTCTTGGCGTGATCGACCGCCGCCGGGTGCAAACCTCTCTGGACGTGCCGCGCTAGGCTTATTTCGCCGCCTCTTCCTGCTTCTCCTCGGGAAGAGGAACATTCATGTCCTCGGCACCGATGGCGATGGCACGCTCGACAAGTGCATTATAGGCGGGGACGGTCAGCCCCGCCGTCTTGGCCGCATGAAGGCGGCGAATGGCGAAATGCGGGTTGAGAATGACGGCATGGGAGAACTCGCCTGCGGTGCCCGCCGCGATGCGGATGAAGCCAAGGTTGGCAAGCTCCCTCATCCGCTCCTTCCAGGAGCGCACCGCCCGCTGGCCGGTGTAGCCCGAATAGAAGGCAAGCTCGTCGGCGTTCTGCAAGCTCACATACATCTCGTCGAACGCCTGCCCCCAGAGGGCAAGATAGGTCATCGAGGTGCGTTTGCTGCCCGGAGCCAGGTCGTCGATAATGTTCATGATCAGCGGCATCGTGCGCGGCACGGACGTGAAGCCGTCATAGACGCTGCGGTGCCAAAGGTCGTCCGGAGACAGATCAGGCCAGAGCTTTGCGCGAAGGTCTGTAATTTTCTTGGCGATTTTCTTCTTGGGTGTCCTGACCATAGGAGCCTCATGTGCTAAAGGGGACGGGCTGAAGTGTGGACCTTCAGCCCTGTCGGCGGTGAGTGCGGCGGCGCGAGGTTTGGACGCTCGCTCCGATGTTCATCCTCTCATCGGCAACAGGGCTAATATGCCTAGAAACTTGTTGTTTTTCAAATACTTAGTTCGCGCGACTCGGCATCTGAAGCTGCTCCTCCAGCCAATCTGGAAGGCGCGGATGGAAGACTTTGCGCAAGCTCGACATTTGAGTTGGCGCAAGCCTATCAAGAAATCGCCTGAAAACCAACGTGATAGGCGGTTCTGGCGGTGCTCGGCGTGATCACAGTTCTCGCGCGTCCTCGCGGTGCTCGCTGTGATCGGGGCGAAAACCCCCTCCCCGCGCCGGGAAGAGGGGGGTAAAGCGGCGGCCTATTCGGCCGCCATCGCTTGGGGCTAAAGGTTGGGCATGGGCGCGGGGAGTTTCAGCCCCCTTCAAAGACGAAGGAGAGATGGCCGGTCAAGACCGGCGCTGCTGACAGGATGAAACTGGCCGTTACCCTGCCGGATCGTCGACTTTTGGAAGCGGGCGGGCAGGAAATTTCCGTTGCTG
>NZ_JBKFEY010000029.1:0-32902 GCF_046507575.1 Pontitalea aquivivens
TGCCATCCAGCATCTCGCCGGCATGAAGGACTCGAAGGTCATCGTCGCCATCAACAAGGACGAGGAAGCGCCGATCTTCCAGGTCGCCGATTATGGCATCATCGGCGATCTCTTCGTTGTCCTGCCGGAACTCGAAAAGGCGCTGTAGATAGTGGGACAGACGATATTCATCCCTCGTGAAGCCGATGCGATGGAAACGCGCGGTCCGTGTGCTTGGGGTTTCTTCGCTGGCTGCCGGCCACAAGACCCTTTTGCCGCAACTGATCGAGGAACTGAATGTGCAGGGCGGGCACGCATCATCGTCGTCTGCGGCGGCGTCGTGCCGCGCCAGGATTATGAGTTCCTGCTCGATCAGGGGGTGGCCGCGGTGTTCGGCCCCGGCACCAATGTGCTTGAAGCCGGCCGGGCCGTGCTCAACCTGATGGAAGGCAAGCGCCGCAACCAGTGATATTCTGACCCAGCCTAGATTCCGTTACCGACAGGTTTCTGGTTCGCTTAAAGCAACAGGTTAACCGCTCTCAGTACGCGATGAAATCGTTCGGGTTTGTCAGCCTTTGTCACCAACTGCGATGAAGGGAAGGAAACCATGAGCGTATCGTCAGAAATGAAGACGCTGACCCCACCACTCGACTATCGCACTTCAGACTGATTGGCGTCCGCACTCATTTTACCCAACGTGGCGGGCTGGGCTTATTTTACCGGTCTGGCCCCCACAAGAAAACTGCAAGCTGATTTGTGCATGCCTGCGCTGATGGCCTCACATGCATCGAAAGAACGGCTGCAGCCAGGTTTGTGTTAGGAGTTTGAAGCCGCGGCACTTGGCTGGCAGCTAAACCTCGCGTCACCCATTTTCATGATACACCGCAGCGCCGTTGTCGATGTGCCAATCTGAACGATGTTGACAGTTGATGATAGCTGAGACCTTCACGACGGGGTTGGCAGCTGGTCTAGAACTGCATGCTAAGGTTTCACCGTATGCTTCCTGAGATTATCCGTGGTCGTGTCCCAACCGGTGGTGTAGCTTGACGGTTTCCGATCCGCTCGCGAGCGCGCCATTGAAAGCGCTGTAGCGAGCGAGCGGCTTCGTCATTGCCGAGCTACACCACCTGACGGTACACGACCTTGCGCGCCGATTTCGCTGTCTAGACTGGCGAATTGACCGCACCCCATCATCGCAGTCCGTCCAGGTGTTGGGCGCAGCTTGCCCGTAATGGATTTTCGCACGAGGCCTGTTCGGAAGAGGGGGCATCAACCCCGGGTCTCCGCAATGCGCTTAGATCGCTAGCAGCCCGAGATCGAAACGCACCCTCCATCGTCATTTTGGATACGAATACGTTTTTGGCGCGCCCTGGTCTCGGAATCCAGCCATTCCAACTTTCGAGACCCCGGGGGCAAAAAACTCACGCGCAGCGCCGAGGATTGCCGAAGCACCCATCGTTGGACGCTGTCTTTCTGCTATGACACGAGGAGCACAGCGCCTGCCATTGGTTCCTGTCCCAGAACACCGTCTCATCACCACGATGCGGATCGGTGGTCGACGATGTTCGCCGGACGGATCACGCCATGAGCTTCGCAGTCGACGCACAGCGGATGCTCGCGCAGGAAAGCCAGGCGTTCGGCCTGCCAGCGGATCGACCTGTATAGCTTACGTGCAATCGGATCGCGCTTGCGGTCATACTCCCGGTCGCGATCACGTTGCTCTCGCCATCCAACTGGGCGATGGACGGGCGGACGAACATGCAAAGCTAACCTCGATGATGCGAAGGTGGTGATGAAACAACAACGCGGCGGACATTCGGCAGAAGTGGAGGTTGCAACTCGGGATTTCGACCCCGTTGGCGCAAAATGGCGAATGTTGATATTCTAATCCGTAGCTATGCCCTGAGCGCGACGGATATCGTTCCGTCGCCTTCAAGGATGGCATAGTCCACCTGGATCACATCGGAAGCGCCAGCGGACCGCGCAGCGCTCATAACCTCATCGGGGGTTATCCGCTCCCGCTTCATCGCACTTTCACAGTAGTTCCCAGCGCGGACCAGCAAAGATGGATCGGATCGTACCGCTTTGGCAAAGCGTTGGGATCGAACTGAGCTGAAAGTTACCAGAAACTGCAGCGACAGCAGGAGCGCAAGAGCCGTCGCACCTTCTGCAAGTGCCACAGACTCCTGTAGTAGTATTGAAGCAAGGATTGACCCAAGAGCCACGGTGACGACAAGGTCAAAGGCATTCAACTTGGACAGAGACCTTTTGCCAGAGATGCGGAGAAACAACACCAGCGTTGCATAGGCCAGGATGCCAACGATGATGGTGCGGATAATCCCCTCCCAGTTCTGGAAAAACATCTCTGACCAATTCATTTCTCGCCTCCAGTTAACGGTGGATCTTAGGCAATCGCGATCTACGGATTTCGTTGCAACCTGCCCCGAGCTTCGTCAGGCCAATGAGATAGTACGGTGCCTGAGGCCGTCCGGAACGATAGCGTCGGCAAGGGGATGCTCTCGTGCAATGCGATCCATGTCGCGCTTGCCGCCACAGCGATAGCGTGACGGCGTGTTCGGATGAGGGCAGGCGCCTCTTCATGCCCGGATGAACCAGCGATTGTTGCGGCGTGAATCCCGTACCGGACACGAGCCGCAAAAAAAGGAGCCTTATGCACGATATTTCAGGATGACTGCGTTTCTGACTGTTAATCAGAGGTGACGATGGATCGCGGCGGATCGCACGAATAATGCGCCTCGATCAAGAAAATTATTGTCGGCGCTTTTTTCCTATTGAGCGTCGGCAATTTTGCGGCAACACTAAGTATATTGATAATGACAACTCCGACTAACCGTGGTTTTCAACTTCGCAGACGATAAAGAAACCTGTTCTGTTTTTTGTAGCCAGTGTGTAAGAGCGGCGCCTTTTATTGAACTTAGGAGAATTATATGACGGATAGACTATTCAAGGTGATTGACGGTTTTCATTACGACACCGCCACAGCTGTGAAAATCTGTACTTTCCAGTATGGAATACCCCAGAAAAACTCACGGTACGAGGAAACAACGCTCTATCGAACGCCGGGCGGACGGTTCTTTCTCGCCGGATGCGGCAACCCTCTTTCGCGGTGGAAACCCTCCACGCGTACTGGCCCATCTAGCTACGGACTGATTGCCCTCACTGAAGAAGAAGCCCGGCGTTTTGCTGAGGAAAATGGGACTGAGGACATCGTAGCCCGATATTTCAAGCCAAGAGCCTGGAGAGGATACGAGCATCCGAAGGTGTCCTGCACCGTGATTAGTCTGGACGACAGGCGCAATTCCAAAAAGCGCTGATCCTGGAAGGGTACAGCCAAGCATTTCACCAGGATCATCTGCAAATTCTTGCAGAGATGGTTCATCTCCTGAAGCAATGTAGCAGGCTTTGCCGTGCGAGATCGCAGACGATCCGCAATGTATGTTCAGACGGCTACAGCGGCCGTCGTGGAGACGGGTCCTTACTCCGGTACGAACTCCGAGCCCTGAGCCGACATATCGCGGGTTCCAGAACGGTATTGGCCTCATTTCTATTTCGAGCGAGGGGATAATGTTGAGAGTACGATCTCAAGCATCCCTACACGTGATAAGGAAATTAATGGTATTAAAAGCAACATCTTGATTTAACCAAGGATCTATGGTAGTATGTATATGCATGTTGTGTGCGCAAATGTTGTTTTAATAAGGAACAAAATTATGAAAAGTCGTGATTCACAGAGGTCAAAACTATATAAAGCGGAACGTGAAGCTTGGCAAGTCTTCTCATCGCCTCTCGCGACGGTCGCTGATATTCGGCAGTACCTGGAACGACAGTCCACCCGCAAACCGCTGCAGCATCGCTACGGCGATGCGATCAATGTCACCGAGTGGGAGCTTGAAATTGCGGATGGACGCGGTACGCTACATGCTGCTGCCTACGGCAGCCACAGGATTTCAATTCCCCTGTGGGCCCGCAACAATGGGGTAGTGCTGCATGAGTGGGCCCACATCATCCATAACCGCCTTGAGATCGACGGCCGAATTTCATCTACGACGTTCGACCTTTGGCGGCATGGCAGCCGTCGGCAAGAGCTTCGGGGTGGAGCTTCACATGGATGGCAGTTTGCGGCGATCTACCTGGACCTGGTGCACTTTTGCATCGGCAAAGAGGCAGCCGCGGCCCTGAAGGAAGCGTTCAAAAAACACAAAGTGCGCTATCGCCCGAAAAGAACGCGGGTCCCAACGCAAGAGCAGCTGGAGCGGCTTGCGACGATGCGGGCGGCAAGAACGACTCCGGTTGTAAAGGCGGCTTAGAGAGGCACCATTATCGGCCAGGCGGCGTACTGATATTCCACGGGCTCGACATCTAAACGATGTCGGGCCCGTGGTCTTTCGGGAGGTCGGAACTGTTATGGGCCGCCACGTATGGCGTCTCTGAGATTGCCGATCGAGTAAGATGCGCGCTTTCGTCTTCGGGCGGCCGAGGCCGCACTGCGGCCGGCCGGCAGGGAGCTCAGGGTCATCCATTTCCTAACTGCCACTGGCGTACTACTCTTCGTCTTGAAGACGTCCGGCAACGTCCTTGCTCTACAACATTCTTCGATGATCGAACCTGGAAAGGGTTTGCTCCAGGAGAGCATCATTGGTCTTGTTCACCGATATCATCGGTATCGATGACCCAGTTCCATCGAAAATCATTTCGACCTTGCTCCCATCCATATCCGTGGGGATTGCAGATGATACGGCTTCGGCCGACCTGGATGTCAAAAGCGTAATGCGTGTGTCCGCAAATCCACAGATCCGGTGCGAGCTCGGAATGAAGGATGTCATCGAAGGCCTCCGCGCCACAAGCGAACAAATAATTTCCTAGTGCATTTGCATAGATTGGCGGCGTGCACTCGGGATGCGGCATGTGATGCGTTAAAACAATCGTGCGGCCATCGAACTTTTCCGCTAGTTTCTGCCGGAGGTAAATGGCATTCGAACGGTGCAAATCCAGCATGTGTTCAGGCGTAAACCGTTCGCCACCTTTCATATAGATCACTCGAAAATCATTCAGGATTCCGCGGGCTTCGTGCATTCGCTGCGGCAAGTCAGATTGCGTGGGAAGGTTCATCTGGAGATCGACCCACAAGGTCGCTCCGATGAACCGCGTGTTGCCGATGACTAGTTCATCTTCGTCCAGGCAATGAAACCTTTGCGGCCAGTCCAGCGACGTCGTTTCGACAGCTTTGATCGCCAGTCGGTCGCTCTCGAGCGAGCGATGCTCGTCACCGACGGGCCATCTGTCATGATAGAACTCGTGGTTGCCGGGAACATAAATGATCGGCTTGTCGTACCGGTCGATCAGAAATTCCGCGATAAAGGGGAGGTTCGGAGCTGAATTGAGATCGCCAGCGATTACAATCGCATCGCAATCCGGTGCTTGCTCCCGCGGAGGAAACGCAACCTGTTGCTGTTCAGAATGGACATCAGACCAGATCCAGAGTTTCATACGTATGCCCCTTGCCTAAATTTTTGGATGATTTTTTTTCAGATTTCCCATGACGCGATGGAAGTCTCAGGGCAGACGCCCAGCGCCTCCATGTCATGCCCGTTGATGTGCAGCACCGATCAGCTCGCCCCGCTTAAGCGACGACGTATTCTTCTCCGAGGCGATAAAAGCGGCTGAACGTGCGCGCATATTTTCTGTCGAGATCGATGAGCCAGACCTCGGACGTAAGGCCGTTTGGCACAACGCTGCCGAGCCGAGGGTGCTCCAATATAACGCCCGCAAGACAATTCGCGCGGCGCGCACTCAGCTGCCAATGGGTGATTACCGGTGAGTTATCCAGTTCGTGCTCACTCGGGTAATCACCGTGCAATATGCGCTCCAGATCATCAGCCAGAGCCCGAAGCGCGGTGATTTCAGTTTCGAGGCGTTCACGGTTGTATTCGCCGTTTTCGATGATGGTCATGGTCTGTTCCTGACGAATGAAAAAAGGAGGGTGTTCATGCGCGCAGCGCAGCTACGCGCACGTGGATCGACACTTCAGAAATCCAGTGCATTGGTGTGCTTGCCGGGCAACGCTAAACATCGGTCTGGAGCATGCTCGCTCGTTGAGCGCAGCAGACGCTCCGGCAACTTCATGTGGTTGGTGCCACTCTGCTGCTCCCCAGTTGGTCGTTGGGCGCCTCGTTGAGAAGGGGAGCTGTTCGCCTTCCAGCACGGTTCGGACCAACGCGCGTCGGCTCGTGCTTTATGCGCCAGTAGGTGCAGAGTTGTCCGTGGCGCACAGGATCGTAAGCATCACATGTGCTCATCGATCCCGATGGTTCGCGTCCCGTCAGGGTGACTCGGATGGAGGCGTCAAAATCCGGTAGTTCGGCTCACGCAGGCTGTCGAATGCCTGGAGCGCAATCTCGACAAACGCTTCATCGATCAGTCGCTCCTGCTCCGCTTCCGTTTTTGCCAATACCTCTCCAAGCCAGATCTTCACCTCCTCACGAAGAGCTTCCTGCACGTCGAGCGCTTTATCCGCGAGGCCTGGCTTGCCGATCAGCTTATCAAGATCAGCAAGCGCCCAAATGTTATGGTCCACAAGACTATCGTCGAGCAGCGGGTCGATCAGCGCGAATTCGTAACGGGCGTCTTCAATGCCGAAGTATTGCCGCCCCAGCCGGTCCCAGACGGGTGCCGCGAAGGTTGTATCTCTATACCATCTGCCAAGCGCGCCTTCCTGCGCGGCGACGCCGTATAGCATATGGATGCAGCGCAGCCGGTTCTGCTCTGGCTCATAAACGAGCAGATCGAAAGCATAGGGGCCCGTCGGCAGTTCCTGGCGGATCCGGGAAACGTCGATTTGGCTTAGCGTTGCTTTCGTCGCGATCGACTCGATGACATGGTTGAATGTATCGCGCGTCAGAAGCCCGGGACGCGGCGGTTGGATGACCTTGCTGGCCTCGGGCTCCTTGGCCATCGCTTCTTCGATCACTCCGATGATCTTTTCGCCTTCATTCCAAAGGGAATAGCCTAAAATCAAATCGCGAAGTTCGTGTTTCTTGCTCTTGCGATCAGGAGCGCAGTCAATGGAATGCAGGAGCAATGACAGGTTCAATGACACGTTTGCTTCGCGGTGGAAATTGCGCAGTGGGAATTTGTTTTTGACGAAGTCGATGTAACCAATAATCGTTTCTGCAAACATGAGTTCTCCTTCTCCGACAGGGTTGTTCCGTCTGGAGCCATTGGATGTGAGCGACCGACCGCACACGTGCTGTCCGTGCGCAGTACCAGTGTTTGAAGACAGCCGACGATCAGGCGTCGCGCGTCTGCGCACGCTTAGGGCGGCTAAGATGAAATGGGGAGTTAGTGCAGCTAACCGCAGCGAACGCGCAGGAAGCGGAAATTATGTCCGCTGCTGAACCATCAGGGATGCGTTCCCCATAGGAGATGGATCTTTTAATTGAACGCGAATATCGATATTGTGCGACACAGGCTTGGCTCCCGCTAGGTAAGGGCTGAGTTCAGTCTCCATCCTTGGTGCTCGAACACCGGGATGGAGGCGCCTGATCAATCAGGCAAGCGGACTATTGCAGGATCTTGTTTGGGCCGCAAGGATCCTGCATCGAAAAAGATCTCAATGCGCCAATTTTATCTAAGTCCCGGATATCACCGGCTTTTTCTGCCTCGCAAAAATGGCGATAAACGCAGCAGCCACAGGCATTTTGCATTGGCCGATAGTCAAAGTCCGAAGGTGAAAGTTATCCACAGGCCTGTTGAAATGGCGCTATTCAGCCGCAATGGGCAATGGCGATGAGCCGCTGACAGCTCGCCATGTGCGAATAGACAATACGAATTTGAAGGTTATACCGATCCATGACTGGCCTTCATACCGATGGTCGCGTCGAGATCGACTCCAACCGGATCGAAAGTCTCGTCCGTCCATTGCTCTGAAGCGCAACAATATGATCTTCGCCGGTCACGACGAATGCGATATCGCCTGGGGCCCTAAGGCCACGGATGATGAAGGTCATGCGCAATCTCAGTTCTCCCAAGCGGCTTGACGAGGTAAGGATTATTCCTTACATTGCGATCAAGCTATCAACGGAGGCCCTCATGGGAGCGCTACTAAGGGAAGAGAGCACCATCACCGCCAAGGGACAGACCACCGTACCTAAGTCCGTTCGGCAGGCGTTGGGCGTGGACTCTGGCGACCGCATCGCCTTTTTCGTCGATGACCAGAGGCGCGTCTATGTTCAGAAGGCCGAAGCCGGGGAGAGTGCCGATCCTGTCATCGGGCATTTCCTCGAATTTCTCGCGCAGGACATGGCAAAGCATCCCGATAGATCAATCGTTCCTTTCCCGAAATCCCTTCTGGATCGCGCTGTTGCCCTGACGGCAGGCATGGGTGTTGATCTCGATGCCGAGATTGAAGGGGACGTTGCGATCTAACATGCAGATGGTCAATGGCTGGAGTGTTCTTGCCCATCCGCTCTTCCTCGACCAGTTGGAAAAACTGGTTGAGGCCGTCGAGACCGTGAAGGCGAAGAAGCCCGACGATTACCGAAAGAACGCCAACACCAAGCTTTTGGCCGCTATCATCAAACTTGTTTTTGAGACAATACCAGTTGATCCGACGGCGACCACCTATCGACAAGGTTCCACGCTTGGAGATGGGCACAAGCACTGGTTTCGAGCGAAATTCGGCAACGGGCGCTTCCGCCTGTTCTTTCGCTACGATACGCGTTCGAAAGTCATCATCTTCGCCTGGGTGAATGATGAGACTACCTTGCGCACATACGGGTCCAGGAACGATGCCTACAAGGTTTTCAAGGGCATGCTGGACGATGGCAACCCACCTAACGACTGGGACGCGTTGTATAAGGCTGCATCTGGTTCCTGTACGGATGAGCGGCTCAAGAAAATCTCCCTCGCAAAACCATGACGACAAAGATGGGTTGTCTTTAAGGCGGCTTGGCTGAAGGTAATCCTCCCCGCCAATAAGGGGCTTCAAAAGCAGAAATTTCTCGGCAGACATCCCTTGGGCGAGGGTCTCCCAGCGGCATCCGCCAGCACGGAGGCAAGCTCCGGCCAGAACAGAGGAAGATGGCGCAGCGTATAGGCTGTGATCCGGTACCGACGTCGGCATGTCCACTGACATGCGCTACTTCACTTTGCTGTTGCCAATTAGCGATTCTGGCAGAAACGCCGTTTGTGGCGTAATCCTGGATGACGTGCTGAAAGCGGCTGCAGGAGACTTTACATTGAAGTGGGTTGCGGGCAGCTCGTTTTCGGTTGCGTAGAACGCTTTACAGTTTGCAGCCACGGCATATCAGGTTGCCTGCAATGTGCCTCAATTCGAAATGATTTGCAGTAATGCGATTCAGGATCCGAGATTAGCGTTACGGTATTCGAGATCTTCGTTGCGTAGGTTAAGTTTTCCGATTCGAGCGGCAACGGCGTTTGCGGGGCAGGCGCGGTCCAGGCACAACAGCGCTTTGCGCCGACGGGTTTTTGAGCTCACTATGGTTGAGAGTGACGCTGTCCGGAGGAGGAGCCATGGCAACGAGCAAGCAGACTGACCGACTACGCAAGCAGCGGGATCGACAACGCCACTATCGCGATCGGCTGAGAGCTGAGCGCAGACCTGACCGCGACGACGTCGCGCGGGTGTTTCTCCATTTCATGATCGTCAAAGCAGTGAAATCAGGCGACAAGGATGGGATGGAGAAGCTGATCGATATGCTGCTTAATGCTCTGGCGGCGCAAGGGTTCGATAGAGACGCATCCCTGGATGTCATTGAAGACCTGATCTTCCGCTACACAAAGCGGGGCTGGGATTTCCGCCGCAAGGTACATCTGATTTCAGATTTTGAGACCTGATGGTAACGACACACTGGTAGTCGATACCATCAGCTCTATGCTGTTTTCTACCTTCGCTATAACAAACGCAGTTTGCGGAGTCTGTCTGTTTTCCCCCCATTACTCAATCAAACGCCGTTTGCACCTGAATCGCGTTTCGACTGTTATTTCAGAACCGCTTCCGGAAAACGGTTCATAGCTTCTTCAAGGATGTTTGAGGCCTTTCGATAACCTTGAACAAGGACCGCTACAGAGGCCCATATTCAAGGTTATCTGCCTTTCGAGGCGGAGGTAGCTGCCCATTCGTTCTGTCAATACCTGCTGCACCACGATGATATTTGAACCCTTCGAGTGCCTCGCCGAGACAGGGCTGCGGCCAGCCTGCGACAAGGTGTTAGTAATTCGGCTCAAAAACGGATCATTTCAGAATGGCTCAGGAGGCATTTAGGTGATGTCAAATTTATAAGAGCTTGATTTTGTTATGTTTATGTGCTTTAATGAGAATGTCAGTGTTTTTTGAAGCTGACGATCATCATTTTCAAAGAAAGGTATATTGTGATGATTGGAAACGACGTAAGTGACTATGGTATCGATAAAGCTCGCCACGGTTTGGCTGCTCGCATGCTCGAGGATCTGGAGGAAGGGCACTTCTCTTTCCTCGCCGATGAAGCGGCGGTGGTAAAGCGGTACAGCCGATCCAACCTGGATGCCGCGTGGCAGCAATTCTTGCGTGCATGTCGTGCGTATGCGACGCTTAATGGCTGCTTGGTGCTGGTGGACGACACTAACAAGTGCTTCGTCGACAGCGTTGATATCGTCGGCGAATACGATGCCAATTCCATGAACGAGTTTGCTGTTTGTGCTGCGACGACGTACAGAGAAAAATTGTTAGGTTCGGGAAAGCTGGGTTCGGTTTTGTTGACGGTATATCGGCTTCCGCGCGCCAACTACGAAGATATCCCGTGGTCTCATTTTAACGAGCGCGGCGAGTATATCGGCGAGTTGCGTTTGAAGCTCAGCTAGTCAAACGTTCAAAGCTTGAACCTGCATTCCCCAAGTGGCGTGTCGTTTGAGGTGAAGATCGCCTGTATCCGAGCGCTAGACAAGGATTTTCTGCCGCAAGCGGCACCTGCGGTCGCGCAGACTGCTGGATCTGGACGGATCAGACCGCGAAGCCGCTGTTTCCTTGCCCAGGGGCGGCGTTTTTCAGCGCAGCGGACAGATCTGTCCAGCCGCTTTCGTTCAGTTTGAGCGTGGATCGCGATCATGCGCATAGCGGTGGCGCTCGCAATCGGCGGATAGCGGCGAGGATGGCGCGTACCATCGTGCCGGTGACAGCGACCTCGGCCAGCTGGAAGGTGATGGTGCGGGCGTGACGGACCACACGTGCCCCGATCTTGATCAGCTTCAGTTGCAGGCTGGTCAACGACCAGTCGGCCATGGCCTCGGGCAGCTCGATGCAGTGCAAGAAGGTGGCCAGGTTGTACGCCAGGGCGTGCAGTTGCAGCCGCACCTCATTGTCGCGGAACTTCCGGCACGACAGCCGCGTCCAGCGAAAGGCGTATTTGCCCTCTTTGATGTGCTGCTCGGCGGTGCCGCGCTGGTTGTAGAACCGCACCACCCAGTCCGGCTCCATCGGCAGGTTGGTGACGATGAAGCCGACACGCGGGAACAGTTCGCCCGGATGCCATTCGATCTTGGCGATCACCCGGCGTTCCTTGTCCCAGGACGCCGCCTGATACTCGAATTCCTCGAAGAACCGCTTGACCTTGGTCAGTGACGGCCGCCCGACAGGGCGCGTTAGCCGATGCGCGATCTTGTCCTTGAGGACCGCGTTTGCGGGCAGCCGGATGGCGTAGAAGAACCGCGCTTCTTCCAATCGCTCATAGATCGCCGGGATCGCGTAGGCAGCATCGGCCCGGAAGAACCTGCCACCAAGGTCGCGCTCCGCGTAGCGCGCAATGACGGGGTCGAGAACATCACGCCAGCCATCGGCGCTGTGGACGTTGCCATGGCGCAGGGCGCAGCGTTCCAGCATCCCGAACTGGTTGAACAGAAAGTTGGGGTGATAGCAGCTACAGTCGAAATGGCCATTCCAGGCGGACCCTTCCTGGTCGCCATGGGTCGGGCTGACCGAGCTGTCCATGTCCAGAACGATGTACTTCAGCCCGTTACGGTCATGGAACCGGTCGATCCATTGCCCGTTCAGGTCGGCCAGCGCGGCACGGTTCCCGGCCAGAGCCAGCGTCTCGGTCTCGAACCGTCCCATCTGCGATGCCGAGGCCGCTTGTGCATCGACCGCTCTGCCGCCGACAACTTGGCGCATGACCGGATCGCAGGCGAGACGGTTGGCGTCGTTGACATCCTCGTATCCGGCCAGCCGCCCAAAGACTGATTGCCGGAACAGGCCGTCGAGCCGATGGACCGTGTTCTTGCCAGAGCGAGTATCGCGCAGCGCCGCTGACGCCAAATCGGACAACCCGAGCGCGTCATCAAGCTCGCGCATCACCAGAAGGCCGCCGTCGGAACTGAGCTGCGTGCCGCGAAATTCCAGCCGCACGCGAGGGTCGAAATCCACCCGATCTGCCCGTTGCAAGCCCGCACCCTCTGGGTGATCCATGAAACGCGCCCCTCGCAGCCTTCAACACCATGTTTTATATAGGAAATATAATGGTCAGGACAGCGAAATCAGCGCCTTACTTGGGAAATGTGGGTTGAAGCCTAAACCGGAAGTGCGCATCGACTGCTTCCGGTTTTTCGCATCTCGGAGTGGCTGCTGGCAAAATGTTTTAGCTGTCCACGAATCTGCTGAGTTGGAAATCTTCGGTAAGGCGAACGGAATAGTTTGCTGCAAAAACCGACAGGCCGAACAATCCTGTATCGAGGGGATGGTCGGCGTTTAGGGACTTCGTAGGGGCTTTTAGCCCGCAGCGTATCTATTCCCCTGCGCCAAGTACGGGCATCATCTCAGGTGAGTCGTACAACTGAGAGCCCGTTCGGATGGATATGCAGCCTTCGCCTACCGCGCGCACCCGGGTAGAGCTGGTCGATGTTGCTCGAGGCCTCGCGCTCGTTGCCATGGCCATCTACCACTTCGTCTGGGATCTCGACTTCTTCGGCTATATCGATCCCGGAACGTCCATCACCGGTGGCTGGCGCATCTTCGCCCGCTGCATCGCCATCTCGTTCCTGTTCATCGTCGGCGTGAGCCTCTACCTCGCAAACACGCAGGGGTTCCGGCGCAAGTCCTATATCCGCAGGCTCGCCATGATCGTGGCGGCCGCGCTAGCCATCACTATGGCGACGCTGCTTGCCACGCCCGATGCGTTCATCTTCTTCGGCATCCTGCACCACATCGCCCTGGCCAGCGTGTTAGGCCTTGCCTTTCTCAGGCTTCCAGTGGTCCTCATGATCGCAAGCGCCATGGTAGCGGTGATCCTGCCTCAGGTCATCGAAGGCGGAATCTTCAATCATCCGGTCCTCTGGTGGACCGGCTTGTCTTCCAATGTCCGACCATCAAGCGACTTCGTGCCATTGTTCCCGCTCTTCGGTGTGGTGCTGCTCGGTATAGCTACAGCGAAGGTAGCGGAGCAGGCGGGCTGGACCGCGCGCCTGGCAGCACTCGAATGGCCCGACCGCATCCCAGTGCTTAGCTGGATTGGCAAGCACAGCCTTGCCTTCTACCTCGTTCACCAGCCGATCCTTATCTCGCTCGTCTGGCTCTTTGCGCAGGTATCTCCACCGCCGACGCCGGACCAAGGCGATCTCTTCCTGAACTCCTGCAATGCAGAGTGCGTTTCCTTCCGCGATGAGATGTTCTGCAACTCTTATTGCGGCTGTCTCCTCGATACGGCAGAGGCGAATGGCTTCCTGGATCAACTGTTCACGCCAGATGCAGCGACAACCTCTCGGCTGCAGGAAATGGCGAACATGTGCCTGATGGAGCATTCGGAACGATAGGATCGAGCGGGATGGTAGGTGCAGCGGCCAACCCATTTGGGGGATGGGAAATACGTTCGACGGCCGCTGCAACTTAAGTATGCATCGTCTTTAGGTTGCGTGCAATATCATTATTCAACCATGAGGACGAGCGCAGCGCTTCACGTGATCTGCTGCGGGCCTTCGCGGAGGCCGTACCGTCACGCACCAGCCGTTGTGGGTCATGATCATCTTCCCCACCCATTGCCCATGTCCACGAGCCCAGTGCCTTCTCCCTTCGCACTAGCCGTGGTCTGATCGATGAAGATATGGCCTACCACCACATCCTGTCATGAGCCAGCTAGACTCGCACATTTTCGATATCGACGCGGCGATAGACCGCCTCGGCAAAGGAATACGCCGCGAAGGCAATCAGACCCACGCCCATCAGGGAGAGCAGCAGCCAACCCAGCGGCAAGCCCTGGACGAATTCGAGTGCGGCTTTGGAACTGGCATCCTCGCCGCCACGCACAGACCGCGTCGCGAGAAGGAACGCGAGTATCAGGAAGACTGCGCCCCTGGCGATCAGGCCGGTTTTAGCAATCGGGTGTATGATCCGCATAGCGTTGTCGCTGGCATCCAGATGTCTCGCGTAGCGCTCCCGCACAGCCTTTACGATGTGGGCGATACCCACAACCGCAAGCACGGCTCCTAATATGGCGGATGTCCATTGCGCTCCAACGAACCCGGCAAGAGTTTCGGCCCAATCGCCTCCGCCACTTCCACCGCCGCCGCCCGCTCTAGCAAGAGACCAGCTATAGGTGGCAAGAACAGCGTACGTGACGCCGCTCACCAGTAAGCCCGCTCGTATCGCGAGGCCTTTCGCATCGGTGCCATGATTGTCAGTGTCGAACAAAGACTGGGTAAGCCGCCAGAGCGCATAGAATACGAGGCCGGCGATGAGTACGTAGGCGAGTATGCTTCCGCCGGCACCCGAGAAGAGCGTTCTCAGTGCGTCTTTCGACCCCATGGTTTCGCCTGCTCCGATTGCTGCGAGCGCCGCGAAGAAGCCTATCACTGCATAGATCAGTCCGCGCGCCGCATACCCCGCTCGAGCAAATGAGCGAAGCCAGTTCTTTGTTTTCCCAGTCAACGCGCTCTCCTGCAGCCCATGACCGGCGGAAACGCGTCGGCAAAAAAGCTGTTTCATAGGCCAACGCCAGGATCGCAGCCCGCTTCCCAGGAATGGGCACACTAAGGCGTAAGCAGCTTCGCGATAAGAGGAAGACGACAGCTCGGGTGGGAACTATTGCCGGCCAGCGGTGGACAACATCCTCAACGCGCGAACTCTCTCAGCGCAAATCATACATCGCTCAGACCAACGGTCTTCGATTGAGGCAGCAGCGGCCGTTTGCACGAGGGGAGCCCCTTCCACGGAACCTCGGATCAGACTCTTGTTGACTCAATTCGGACATTAGAACAGATAGTGAACATAACAGCCCTTGGCTGATTAGAATGCATCTGACAACCGGAACCGATTATGACTGGCCACGCGGCAAATCCTGTCATTGCCCAGCTCCAGGAGCGCATTGCGCACCTGGAGACTGGCCTGGGCCGCGCTCGCAAGGTTCTGCCGTTTGGCGTCGCCGAAATTGATCGAAGGCTACCAGGTGGCGGGTTGGGGCTCGGTTGCCTGCACGAAGTTGCCGGTGGTGGCAATGGAGCTCTCGATGGTGCAGCTGCGGCAATGTTTGCGGCAGGGATTGCTGCCAGGACAAGAGGCAAGGTGCTGTGGATTCTCACCCGCAGCGATCTCTTTGCACCGGCTCTTGCTCAAGCTGGCCTGCATCCAGATCGGGTAATTCATGTTGAGGCTGGAGACGAGAAGACAGTTCTTGCCTGCTTCGAAGAAGGTCTTCGCCATGGCGGGCTTGGCGCCGTGGTGGCCGAAACCGCGCGTCTTTCCATGCAGGCATCAAGGCGGCTTCAGCTAGCAGCAGAAGGATCAGACACAACCGGTTTGGCCATTCGGCGTTGGCGTCGCCACACCGAGGCTACCGATTTCGGACAGCCGACCGCAAGCGCCACCCGCTGGCGCGTGTCGGTCCTTCCGTCAGATCCTCTTCCTGTCCCAGGGCTTGGACGCGCCCGCTGGTTACTTGAACTCATTCGCTGCCGGGCTGGAGAAAGTGCAGATTTTGAAGTGGAGGCTTGCGATGAAACGGGTCGTGTCGCTCTTCCTTCCAAGGTGGTCAACCGATCGCCTCAGAAGGAAGATGGGCAACGCTTCGCCTCCAATTGAGGCGCCGCTTGCCCTCGTGGGACGGTCAGGCAGACGCCGGGCGGTCGTTGCTCTGGATGCCCGCGCGGAAGCGCTAGGGCTCAGTCTTGGCATGCCTGTCACCAAAGCGCAGGCCCTGGTGCCTGGACTCGTGGTTATGCATGCCGATCCGGCGGGTGATGCCGAAGGACTTGAGAAGCTAGCCTTCTGGGCGCTGCAGCGGATCTCGCCAATCGTTGCTGCAGATCCCCCCGACGGCCTTGTAATCGACACGACCGGCACCGCGCACCTGCATGGTGGAGAAGCAAAGATGCTCGAGACCGTGGTCGCGAAGTTTCGCCAATCGGGCGTTGAAGCATGGGCCGCCGTTGCAGATAGCTGGGGTGCAGCCCATGCGGCGGCGCGTTTCCTGCAGCGGCGCACGATGATTATTCCCGAAGGTGGAAGCGAAGCAATGCTGCGCCCCTTGCCACTGGCGGCACTCCGGTTTGATAACCCGACGATTGTTGGTCTTCGTACGCTCGGATTTGAAACGATCGGCGACCTGATGGATCAGCCAAGGGCCCCGCTTGTCCTGCGTTTTGGTCCGGAAATCACCCGGCGTCTCGACCAGGCGCTTGGATGTGTCGGAGAACCGATCGATCCGGTTCGTTCGCCAGAACTGATCGAGGTGCGCCGCGTCTTCGGTGAACCGATCGGCGCAGCGGAAACAATCGCCCGCTATATCGGTAAGCTTGTCGATGCACTTTGCGGTGAACTTGAACAGCAGGGTTTGGGAGCGCGCAGGCTCGATCTCCTGTTTCATCTGGTCGATGGCACCATGCAATTCATCCGCATCGGCACAGCCCAGCCGGTGCGGGATCGCAAGCGTCTTGCCCGTCTGTTATGCGACAAGATCGAGACCGTCGATCCTGGTTTCGGCATCGAGATCATGGAACTTGTTGCCGTTCAGTCCGAACCGCTGCGAGACAGGCAGGTAGTCTCTTCGCTGGCCGAGACCCCGGAAGCAGATATCGCCGATCTGGTCGATATTTTGGCCAACCGTATCGGCGGGAACCGGCTCTACCGTGTTGTTCCGGTTCAAAGCGATGTGCCGGAACGATCGGTTGCGCGTACTTCCGCCCTTGCGCCTGAAACCGGCGCCACATGGGAAGGCGATTGGCCACGCCCTCCACGTCTGCTGCCGCGGCCCGAGCCGATCGAAACCATGGCGCTCCTGCCCGACCATCCACCGGTCTGGTTCACCTGGCGTGGCGTTCATCACCGCGTACGGCGCGCCGATGGGCCGGAACGGATCCGCGGCGAATGGTGGAAACGCGATGCGGAGATGACCACCGTTCGGGATTATTTCCGTGTCGAGGACGATAGCGGCGCGCGTTACTGGCTGTTTCGTTCCGGCGACGGCGAGCACGAACACAGCGGCACGCATCGCTGGTTTCTGCATGGGCTTTTCGCATGAGTAGCCCGCGTTACGCCGAGTTGCAGGTTACCTCGCACTTCTCCTTCCTGCGCGGGGCGAGCAGTTGCGAGGATCTGTTTGTTCAGGCAGCTGCGATGGGCATTGAAGCGTTGGGCATTGTCGATCGTAACAGTCTGGCCGGCATGGTTCGGGCGCATGAGGCTGCAAAAGCTACGGGTATTCGCCTGATCGTCGGATGCCGGCTCGATCTCGCCGATGGCATGTCGGTCCTCGTCTATCCTACCGATCGCTCGGCTTACGCGCGGCTCTGCCGCTTGCTCTCGCTAGGCAAGAAGCGAGGCGGCAAGGGCAAGTGCCATCTCGAATGGACTGATGTCGTTGCCTATGGCGAGGGCATGATCGCCATTCTTGTTCCGGACATGGCGGACGAAACCTGCAAGCTGCAGTTGCGACGTCTGCGCGAGACGTTCGGCGACCGCGCCTATATGGCACTGACATTGCGCAGGCGACCCAACGATCAGTTGCGTCTCTGGCAGTTGTCGAACTTGGCAACCGCCGCTCGCGTGGCGACGGTGGTCACCAACGATGTGCTATTCCATGAGCCCAGCCGACAGCTCATGCAGGATGTCGTGACCGCCATCCGCCATAACGTCACCATTGATGAATTGGGCCATCGACGGGAACGCTTTGCCGACCGCTATCTGAAATCTGCCCAGGAGATGCACCGACTTTTCGGCCGCTATCCTGAAGCGCTTGAGCGCACCATCCGGATCGTGGAGCGATGCACGTTTTCGCTGGACGAGCTGGCTTATCAATATCCTGAAGAAAAGCTTTATCCTGACCTTTCGCCCCAGCAGGCTCTTGGAAAGCTGACATGGGAAGGTGCTGCAGAGCGTTACCCCGAAGGACTGCCGCCAAAGGTTCGTAACAACCTGAACCATGAACTGGCGCTCATCGCCAAGCTCGACTATGCGCCCTATTTTCTCACGGTCAACGCCGTCGTTCGCTTTGCAAGATCACGGGGGATTCTGTGTCAGGGCAGGGGCTCGGCGGCGAACTCAGCCGTCTGCTTTGTGCTTGGCATCACCTCGGTCGACCCGGATCGCAATGACCTGCTGTTTGAACGATTCGTGAGCGAGGAACGGCGGGAGCCGCCGGATATCGATGTGGATTTCGAGCATGAACGGCGTGAGGAGGTCATCCAGTGGGTCTACGAGACCTATGGCCGCCAGCGCGCTGCTCTTTGCGCGACCGTCATCCGTTACCGGGGCAAGGGGGCGCTGCGGGACGTGGGCAAGGCGCTCGGCCTGCCCGAGGACCTGACCAAAACCTTGTCGTCGCAAGTCTGGGGCTGGTCGGAAGGTGTGGAACAGAAACATGCCGAGGGGCTCAATCTCAACATGGACGATCGACGGCTGCGTCTGGCGCTTGAGCTGGCGCGCCAACTGGTGGGCACCCCGCGCCATCTTTCCCAGCACCCAGGTGGTTTCGTGCTCACCCGTGACCGGCTTGATGAACTCGTTCCCATCGAACCCGCTGCCATGGAGGACCGCCAGGTCATCGAGTGGGACAAGGACGATATTGACGCTCTAAAATTCATGAAGGTCGATGTGCTTGCCCTCGGCATGCTGTCCTGCATGCGGCGTGCCTTCGACCTGCTGGCCGAGCACAAGGGCGAAAGGCTGGAGCTGGCCACCATCCCTGCCGAGGACCCTCGTACCTATGCCATGATCAGGCGCGCCGACACGCTCGGCACGTTCCAGATTGAATCGCGGGCTCAGATGGCCATGCTGCCGCGCATCAAGCCGCGCACTTTCTATGACCTCGTCATTGAAGTCGCCATCGTGCGGCCCGGTCCGATCCAGGGTGACATGGTCCACCCTTATCTGCGCCGCCGCGAAGGCAAGGAGGAGGTGACCTATCCAAAGCCGGAACTCGAGGCGGTGCTGGGCAAGACCTTGGGCGTCCCGCTTTTCCAGGAGCAGGCGATGCGGGTTGCCATCGAATGCGCAGGCTTTTCCGCAGGTGAGGCCGATCAGCTGCGCCGTGCCATGGCAACGTTCAAGCATACGGGTGGCGTGTCCAAATTTGGCGAGAAGCTGATCCAGGGCATGGTAGACAACGGCTATGAGCGCGATTTTGCCGAGCGCACGTTCCGTCAGCTCGAAGGGTTTGGCTCTTACGGTTTTCCTGAAAGCCACGCCGCGTCCTTTGCGCTGATCGCCTATGCCTCGTCATGGATGAAATGCTGGCATCCGGACGCATTTTGCTGTGCCCTTCTCAATGCCCAGCCAATGGGCTTTTATGCGCCAGCCCAGATCGTGCGCGATGCGCGCGAGCATGGCGTCGAGGTTCGACCGGTTTGCGTCAATGCGTCCCGCTGGGATTGCACGTTGGAACCAACAGGCCGCGACGACGGGCTGTTGGCGGTCCGGCTGGGTCTACGCATGGTCAAGGGGCTTGGCAATGCTGAGGCCGCACGCCTTGTTTCGTGCCGCGAAGATCGACCATTTGCTTCCGTCGACGATCTCTGGCGCCGCGCCGGCATTCCGGCTGCAGCCCTGGTGGAGTTGGCTGAGGCCGATGCATTCCGTCCCGCCATCGGCCTTGCGCGACGCGAAGCGCTCTGGGCCATCAAGGCACTGCGTGACGAACCACTGCCGCTCTTTGCCGCTGCCGCCCGACGGAAAGCCGAAGTCTTGCCCGAACAGGCCGAGCCAGGTGTGTCGTTGCAGCTGATGGCGGCCGGACGAGAGGTGGTGGAAGATTATGGGCATGTCGGTCTGACGCTGCGCCAACATCCCCTTGCCTTTTTGCGTACGGAACTTGCGCGTCGGCGCATCATCACCTGTGCCGAAGCTGTTGCCTCACGTGACCGGCGCTGGGTCAACATCGCCGGCCTTGTGCTGGTGCGGCAGCGGCCGGGTTCGGCCAAGGGCGTAATGTTCATCACGCTGGAGGATGAGACGGCTGTCACCAATCTTGTGGTCTGGACCAAGGTATTCGAGAAATATCGACGCGTGGTCCTGGGCGCAGGAATGGTCGGGGTGACGGGCAGGGTCCAGCGCGAAGGTGAAGTGGTGCACATAATCGCGCACGAGCTTCAGGACCTTTCGCCTGAACTGGCCAGCATCGGCTCGCGTGACGCGGCATTCCCGCTACCCCACGGTCGCGGTGACGAGTTTCACCACGGATCGTCGGGCTCCGATCCACGCGGGCTGCCAAAGGCGCGGAACCTAGTCGATCCCTACGATCATATTGACAACATCAAGGTCAAGACCAGGGATTTCCGCTAAGTGGCCCGGGCCCTGGACAATGAGGCGCTCCTTGGTCTTCACGTTCTTTGTGCAGAATCTCGCCTAGGATGCGATGAACCTTGGCTTCGAAATCCGCGCCGTTCGCATCCAACTCAACTTCGCAGCGGCCGTCGCCACGCTCGATCTCCGGTACAGAGTAGCGGCTTGCTTCGAGCTTGCTCGGCCTCGAACGCCGCCGTCACCCAGCAGCACCGTCTCAATAAGCGAGCGTCGCCAAGGCGGGATGATCCACCTCCATATCTATGGTGACGGAGCGGGGCCCCTGCTGACCAACTCCAACACGTGCAGTGAAGGGGAGCCGGCTTGACGAGAGCGGTACAGGTTCGGGCCTGGGCCTTTCGCTTACGAGATCGCAGAAGCTGCAGGCAGAAGTCCTCCTGATCTCGAACCGAGCGACCGAGTGTCTTGATCTACTGCAGCTGCCGAAGGCATCCGGCAATGAGACTTCTGGGGCGGCGCTACCAACGATCATCATGGAGCTAGAAAATCCGCGCCGCCATTCAGATTGGCCTCTTCGGGCGAGCTGTCAGTTTAGCGTTTTGGGATGATCAGACTCACAGTCGGATAGTAGGTGCGGTAGCGGCCGACATCACGCGTGAGAAGTGGCAGTTGGCTCACGGCCGCATGAGCGCCGATGAAGAAGTCTGGCAGGACGCCGGTGCGCACTCCACCGGATTTTCGATATCGCGTAAATACCTTGCCGGCGAGAAACAATGCTTCCTTGGGTATAGGGGTCAACTGGAGGCCCGCTTGCTCTACGAACAAATCTAAATCCTCAATTCGTTCGTAACGCACACCCAGTTCGGCAAACACAACATCGTTAATGAGCAGAGGACCTCTGAGGCTCGCGGCCTCAAGCTCGGCAATGGACCACTCGGCCCAAGCCGGATCGTCTGTCACAAGGTCGAGAAGTACGTTTGTATCTACAAGCGTCGTCACGTCTCACCGCGTGTTAGTGCCATTATCGCATCGGTGCTAAGCCCTTTACCAGCATGCCCGCGTAACTGGGCAAAACGGCTCGCGTTCTGCGTCCCGTCACTGCGTTTGAGCACTATGTCTCCGTCAGCTGTGCGGTGGAATTCGACCTTGCTGCCGGGAACAATCCCAAGATGGTCGCGAACAGGTTTTGGGATGGTCACCTGTCCTTTTCCCGTAACAGTCGTAGCCATGCTTTTGCTCCGAAGTAATACCGTGTCACAATAAGGTATTACCGCCCCGTGAATATTTCAACCCGCTGTGAGGACGCGCGCCAAACTCGTGCTGGGACCACCATCCGGCGAACGTTGGCGCCCAAGGTATTTACCTGGCGATGATCCTGGTCAACTCCGTCGATCAGGAACGTTTCATTTTCACAGCTTTATGTTTGCCTTTGGAGATTGCCTTCTAGGCGCAAAGCGATATCAAAAGCGGTCGAATTGGCGGCAGGTTGGCATTGAGCATCCATCAGGAAGAGCATTCCTACGTCGCCCCAACGTCTGTCCCGATAGAACAAGCTTGAACGGCCCCGCCACACTTGTGCACTGAACGATCAACCTTGATCAACGTTATGACTGATCACATCGGGTCCCTGAACCGAACAACGCGCTGGAAAGGGTAAATCGGCCCATATGTTTCAAGTCCCTTCTGAACGGTCCGCTTTCCGCCGCTACTTCAGACGTCAGGTGCTGGTTCCGGTTGGATCAGTCATGCTGGCCTTCGTCGCCGCCGCAACCCTCGGCCTATACTGGGCCACCACCACGAGCGATCAAGTTTCCACCCAGCGGCAAGCCAAGGTTGCGCAACTCGCTTTGAACACCAGTGCTGAGCAACTTGCATATGAGCAACAGAGCATTGCCAGCTGGGACGAGCTCGCTGCACAACTGCAACGCATTCCGCTTAATACAGAATGGCTCGATTCCCACGTGGGAACTCGTGTGAACCATCTTTTCGGCCATGATCTGACGTTCATTCTCAATGACCGAGATCAGGTGATTTATGGCTTTCCAGCTGGCTCCTCCTCTGCCGCCCTCTACGGCATGATTGAAGATGATCTAAAACCACTGATCGAGTCTGTACGCGCGCAATTGGCAGTCCTTGAGACAGGAGAAGCAGAAGAGACCAACTTAGTAGGTCCAGTCACTCGGATGAGGCCTGAAACAATCTACGATGACCATGCAACCGAGGTGCTTGATCGGCCGGCGGCTGCGAGCGTAATGGCGTTGCGCCCGCCGTCCGGGGATCAAGAGCCGCCTCTTCTTGTCAGCGTGCGATATTTGGACGGAGCATATCTCAATCAGATAGCGGCATGGGGGTTGTTGGAGGGCCTGCGGTTCTCAACGGATCCAACCGCCTCGCCGCGCGAGGCCAGGGTCACGCTCCGGGACGAACGTGGCAAGCAAATCGGCCATTTCTTTTGGAAGCCGGAACTCCCTGGCACGAGAATATTGACTTTGCTCGCACCCTCGGCAGCACTCCTTATCCTGATATCGGCCGCAGTTATGGCTTTCCTGGTCTGGACACTTTGGCGGTCGGGCAGGCAACTCTCAACAGCTATCATCGATCTTAGAGCAAGCGAGGCTCAGGCGCAGCACCTGGCCTTCCATGATGTCCTGACGGGTTTGCCAAACCGCGCCCTCTACCATGAACGCCTTGATCAAGCCGTCCAGCAAGCCGTCAATGGTCATTGCTGCGCAATTCTGGCGCTTGATCTTGACCGGTTCAAACAGGTCAATGATGCTCTCGGACATTCAGCGGGAGACATGTTGATCCAGGGTTTTGCTTCGAGGCTCGACAGCATCGCCCGGGACAGCGATACGGTCGCCCGCATTGGCGGTGACGAATTTTCGATTCTGTTGAGCAATGTCGCGGATAGAAATGAAGTGGAAACGTTCTGCGAGCAGGTTCTTGCAATGGTTCGCGAGCCGTTCGAGTTGCTCGGCAATCAGGTGTTTGTGGGCGTGAGTATCGGAGTCGCCATCGCCCCTGAGGTCGGAACCGAACGTGGCGACCTCATTCGGAAGGCAGACATTGCGCTCTATCGTGCAAAGAGCGAAGGCAGGGAGCGATATCGTTTCTTTACCTCCTCGATGGATGAAACCGTCAAGCTTCGTAAAGAACTTGAAAGGGACCTCCGCCGAGCACTCACAAACAATGCTGAATTGGTTGTGCATTATCAGCCAGAGGTGGATGCGTACACCCAAGCCGTTGTGGGACTAGAAGCCCTGGTGCGTTGGAAGCATCCTAAAAGAGGGTTGCTGCTGCCTGGAGAATTCATCCCGGTGGCGGAGGAGACCAGACTTATTTCCCGGTTGAGCGAGTGGGTTCTTGGCGAGGCCTGCCGCGCCGCTACGCAATGGCCGAGCCTCTTCATAGCCGTCAATCTTTCAGCATCACAGTTCAGGTCACCCGATCTTGCGCACAAGATTATCGGTATCGCTGAGCGCATGCACTGCGATCCCCGTCAAATCGAATTGGAGATCACAGAGAACGTCCTCCTCCAGCAGGATGAGATCGCACGGACGGTTCTCAGCCAGTTGCGGGAGGCCGGTTTCCGGATCGCACTCGACGATTTCGGCACCGGTTATTCCAGCCTGGCCTATCTGCGCGAATTTAAGTTCGACAAGATCAAGATTGATCGTTCGTTCATCAAGAACCTCGGTCAGGACCCCGAGGCTGCTGCAATCGTCACCTCAGTGGTCACGATGGGTCAGGCGATGGGCCTGACAGTAACCGCCGAAGGCGTCGAGAACAGCGATCAAATGGTTCTCCTCTCCGAAGCCGGGTGCAATGAACTGCAGGGGTTTCTTTTCTCCCGGGCCTTACCCCCAAACGAAATATCCGAGGTTCTCGATGGGAGAGCAAACCTGAGCGAAGTGGCTTGATGGTTGCTAACGAACCCTTCGCTACTTACCATCACCTTAAGTCTTGGGAGCCGCCCCAGGCGCCCTTGCTTGCCGCCAAGTAACCGGCACGCAAGGGGGCTTCTTCGCGGCCGACTACCAACCTGCTCTCGCCCAATTTGCTTTCGATGATGTCGTTTGCCATGTCGCCTGAGCGGGCAACGGTTAGCTTATTCGGAACGGTCTACGAGAAGTAGTGTCGGTTCAGAGCCCTGGCCAATGCATCCGCGCATCGGGCGGCGGCGGCACCATCCTTGTAAGATCGGATTTGATCGTACTGTCCGCAACTTGCGTTGTCCAGGTAAGCTCCTGTTTCCAGGCTGCTCAGAAGAAAGCGCGGAAGAGCAACACAGCGGCTGACAGGGACGAGACCGTCATAACGATCGGCTTGATGGTGCCGCGATCAACAATCTTCCGCCCCCATCTTGAAAGAAGCAGCCCTCCAAACGCAAATGGCGCCATGAAGAGTGCGAGCTTGAGATCTTGCATGCCGAACCGTCCGGCGAACAGCAGTGCGGCAATTGAGATCAGACCACCCAGAACGAAGTATGCATTCAGTGTCGCACGCATGCGTGCACCACCCGTATCCTGGTAGACAATGGCCATTGGCGGAGCGCCGATGGACGTAAGGGTGCCCATGAAGCCCGAAACCGTACCTGCTGCAAACAGGGTGGCCGGGCGGGCAGAAATCCGCAGGCCACCAAAACTCAACAGCACGCCAAGCAGCACAGCGATGCCAAATAGTGCTGCGAACGCTTCTTGACTCATGACGCCGATGATCAAAGCGGCCAATGTCGCCGACAGGACCCGTCCGCTCAAGGCGAAGCTAAGGTCTGAACGGTGGACAGCATGAATTTCGCTCATCGTTCCCACCGCAGAAACAATCGTCGCGATCGCGATCATTGGACCGGGGACGAAGGCGGGATCCAGAACAGCAAGCAGTGGTGCCGCCATCATGTTGAACCCAAATCCGGTTGAGCCCTGTATCGCTCCGGCCAAGACGAGGGCGATGGCCGCGGCCAGCCCGGGCCATGTCCAAAGAAGTTCGATCATGCTGCGGACGGCATCTGTCGCGTGTAGCGGCTCACGTCAGGGCGCTGTCTGTTGCGTCCAGCGGGAACAGGCAAGCGCTGAGCCGATCTCTGCGCTCGCGTTGCTGCAGGGCTGGATAGGTCGTCGCGCACTCGGCTCTCGCAATGGGGCAGCGAGGGTGAAAAACACAGCCGGACGGGATGTCCATGGCATTCGGGAAGTTGCCGCGCAGTCCCAGATCCGGCACACCATTTTCGTCATCAGGTGTAAACACGGCTTCCTTCAGCACGGCCGTATAGGGGTGACTCGGTGCCGCAAATGTCTGTTTCGTCGGACCAGTCTCCACCACCCGTCCTAAATACATGACCATCATCCGGTCGGTCATGTATTCAATGACCGAAAGATTGTGCGAGATGAAGAGCATGGCAATGCGGTGCTCGGTTCTTAGATCCAGCAAAAGATTGAGGATTTGCGCCTGGACAGAAACATCCAGGGCAGACGTTGGCTCATCGCAAATCACGAGTCGCGGACCGGCGACAAGGGCCCGCGCGATCGCTACGCGCTGGCGCTGGCCGCCTGAAAGCTGACTCGGATTTGCCGCAAGCGTACGGCGGGGGAGCCCCACCTGATCAGCAATTTTCGCCACTTTGCGTCGGCGATCCGATCTCTCGCCGACATTGTGGATGTGCAGCGGCAGCGCAATTAGATCCTCGACCGACATGGAAGGGTTGAGGGAGCCATAGGGATCCTGAAAGACCGGTTGCACGGCCAGGGCCCGCTCACGACGCGGATAGCTGGCGATCGGCCGTCCTTCCAGCAGAACCTCGCCACTGCTCGGTGCTTCCAGCCCCAGCAATATGCGGGCAAGCGTACTCTTGCCACAACCGGACTCACCAACGACGCCAAGGATTTCGCCCTCGCCAATGGACAGCGATACCTCGTGCAAAGCCCGCAGCGGCTTCGCTCGACCAATGATGCCGCTGCGCACCGAGTAGACATGAGTAAGGTCACGGGCCTCGATGATCGGCGCTGTCATACCGGTGGAACTTCTTGCTGGTCGATCGGAAGATGGCAGAACACTTTCTGCCCGGAAGCTGGGGTGCGTCTCGGTGGTGCTTCCTTGCTGCAGACCTCCAACCGTCGCGGACAGCGAGACAGGAAGGGACAGCGTTGATCCTCATGATGGAACGCCGGAACATTGCCCGGAATGCTCGCCAGCCGCAGCGTTCCATCGCTCGGATCCCTGGGACGCGGTACGGAAGCGATGAGCCCCCTTGTGTACGGATGCGCCGGGCTCTGCAATACTGCCGCGCGTGGTCCATGCTCAACAATCCGGCCGGCATACATGACGGCAACGCGGTCAGCGATACGAGCCACGACACCAAGGTCATGCGTTATGAAGATCATCCCCATCTTCCGCTTCTCTTGAGCTTCCTTCAGGATGCGCAGGATCTGAGCCTGGGTCGTTACGTCCAGCGCAGTGGTCGGCTCGTCGCAGATGATCATCTCGGGTTCACACATCAGTGCCATGGCGATCAGCACGCGCTGACGCAACCCGCCCGAAAGCTGGTGAGGAAACTGACCAAGCCGGTCTGCTGCATTGGTGAGCCCCACGCTTTCCAGAACCTCAATAGCGCGTGACTGCGCTTGTTGCGCGCTGGCCCCGGTATGCCTGCGGTAAACGGAACGCAGCTGATCACCTATTGTAAAGACCGGGTTCAAGGCGGTCATGGGCTCCTGGAAGATCATCGAGATGTTTCGTCCGCGCAACGCTGACAGCTTGCGCTCGGGCAGTTTCGTGAGATCGACTTCGCGAAGCCGCAATCGCTGTGCGTTCAGCCTGGCACCCCGGGGGAGGAGTTGCATCAAAGCGAGTGCGGTCATCGATTTGCCGCAGCCGGACTCGCCGACCAGACAAAGCGTCTCACCGGCAGCGACGTCAAGGTCGATACCCCGGACGGCACGAAGTCGCTCCCCTTGGTCCGGGAGGGTGACGTGGAGGTCACGGACTTGCAACAGCATTAGCCACGTCCTCCTGCTGTGAGGTCGCGCATCGCGTCACCCATGAGGTTGATGGCCGGAGCGAGGACGAACAGGCAACTCCCGGGGAGGACGATCAACCAAGGGCTGAAGAACATGGATGTCTTTGTTTCCGAGAGCATGAGGCCCCACGAGGGTAGGGGGGCCTGAACGCCAAGTCCAAGGAAAGACAGGGCAGCTTCAAGCAGGACGGCCTGCGCCATCTCCACCGTTGCGACCACCATGAGAGGCGCACGGATGTTGGGCAGGATCTCGCGGAACAGGATGTGCGGCAACGAACTGCCAAGCACACGGGCGGCAGTGACGTAGTCCCTCGCGCAGACCTGTTGCGTTGCCACCCGCGTGACAACAGCAAACTGGTCCCAGAGGAGCAGGCCAAGCACGACAATGACAACCGTCAAGGATGGACCCACAATCGCCACTACGGCCAAAGCAATCAGGATGATCGGCATCGACAAACGCGTGGTGATAATGGACGAGATAGCGGTATCGACCCAGCCTCCATAGTAGCCGGCGACGAGGCCGAGCGTAATGCCGATGATGGCAGACATGACCGTCGCGCCAATGGCAATCGCCATGGAAATGCGGGCGCCATAGATAAGGCGGCTGAGGTAGTCGCGTCCGAGCTGGTCAGTTCCTAGCAGGTGTTCGGCCACCGTGGTGTCATGCCAGAACGGCGGCTTCAGCCGCAGGGGAATGCTCTGCGCATAGGGATCGAACGGTGCGAGTAGCGGCGCGAAGATCGCGATCAGCCCGATTGCAAGAAGGATCAAACCAGAGAAGATGAAGGTACGATGAGCGAGTGCCTTTTGCCAGAAGCCAAGTCTTTTGACTAAAGTTTCTCCGTGGGGCTCTACTGCAGTGATTGAAGCGGGAGAGGTCATTTCCCGGCACCCCTCAGGCGTGGATCCATGTAAGCGTTCAGCAAGTCGGCCAGAAGGGTCAACACAATGTAGATCATCGAAATCAGTAGCACGATCGCCTGGATCACGGGCATATCAGAGCGGGTCATCGACTGCCATGCCAGATAGCCGACGCCATTGAGCGCGAAAATGGATTCAACCACGATAGAGCCCCCGAGCATAAAGCCCAGCTGCACGGCAGATAGAGAAATGACGGGCAGCACAGCATTCTTCAGGGCATACTTGAACGTTACCTGCAGCGGGCGGATACCCATTGCGCGGGCGGTACGGATATAGTCCGATCCAAGCACGTCGATCATCCCCGCGCGTACAAGCCGCATCAAGGGCGGCATGGCGAATGTGCCAAGGGTGATCGCAGGCAATACGAAATGCGCATAGGTGTCGGAACCGGAAATCGGTAGCCAGCGTAACTGAACGCCGAAAACGACGATCAGCAGAAGACCAGCCCAGAAATTCGGGATCGCCTGGCCCGCCACGGCAAGCAGCTGGACGAAGCGGTCGATGATTGTGTTGGGCCATAGCGCAGCCGCGCTGCCCAGCGGAAGAGCAATCAGCAGTGCGAGCAGCATCGACAGAACGGCCAGCAGGGCGGTGACCGGGAGGCGCTCGACGATCATGTCGATCACAGGGCGCTTGGACAGATATGACGTGCCGAAATCACCTTGCACGACATTGCCAAGATATTCGAGGAAGCGAGCCGGCAGCGGCCGGTCGAAGCCATATGTCTTGCGGATCAGTGCGACGTCTTCATCTGTTGCCTGCGCACCCGCGATGCCCACGGCCGGGTCATAGGCTACGTTACTCAGGACGAAGCAGATGACGGAAACGATCATCATCACCACCACCGCCATGGTGGCACGCCGCACGAGATAGGTCAGCATCGGTCTGCTTCTTCCGGTATGACGGGCGGCTTGGCTGCCGCCCGTCGGTTTTCGACTCTCTTATTTCCAGCTTGCGTCGTAGAAGCGAGGCAATTCGTCAAGAGTAGCTTCGAAATTCAGCGTATTCGAGTAGGCGTATCCCATGACGATTGTGTGCATCGGGACCCAGTAAGCCTCGTCCGTAATGATCCTGATCGCCTCTGCATACTTTGCCTTGCGCTCTTCAGGATCCATGACGGCTGCGCCTGCCTTGACGAGCTCGAGCACGGTTTCGTTGCGCGAACCGTCATTGCTGGAGCCGTCGAACATGGCGCCGATGGAAGCAGAACTGTCGGCCAGGGACTGCGAGCCCCAATCGCCGTACCACATGCCAACCTTGCCGTCGCGCCAGCTGGAGAATGACGGGCTGGCCTGAAGAATCTCGAGTTCCGCGTTGATGCCGACCGCGGCGAGATAGGACTGGACAGCTTCTGCCCGGGCACGATCGCGATAGCTTCCCATCTGGACCGAGAAACCATCGGCGTAACCGGCCTCGGCAAGAAGCGCCTTTGCCTTTTCCGGATCGTATTCATACACCACGGCCGCTGACTGATCGCAGCCGAACTGAACCGGATGACACGGGGCGTTGATGATCTCACCATCGCCCCCCACGAGATTTTCGACGATTGTTTCGCGATCAATGGCATGGTTGACGGCGCGGCGCACGCGGACGTCGGTGAGTGGGTTCTCGCCAGTGCGGCCTGCAGCATCGAGCGCGACCATGGCAATACGAAGCGTCGAAGAGAGGGCCACTTCAAGAGTGGGAACGACCTGTAACTGTTCGACCTGGTCCGACGGCACGTTCCAGATCCAATCCACTCCGTCACCGATGACTTCGGCAATACGCGTCGCCGTATCAGGGATGATGCGCCAGTTCACCGTCTTGATCGAAGGTGTGCGCTTCGCGCCGCCTTCGTAATAGCCTTCATAGGCGACGAGCTTCACGAGGCCGTCACCATTTGATTCAACCTTGTATGGACCGGCGCCCACGGGTTTCTGGCCGAATTCCTGCGGTCCAACCTCCTGGAAGTAATCGGATGGATAGATCGGCAGCGAGCCGGCGACGAATTCCATCGCAGCAGGTGCAGCTTGCTTCGAGATCAACCGAGCGGACATTGCTCGATCGCTGGATGGTGCATGACTGAGGTTTGATCATTCTTATAGCGACATCAAGAGGCGAACATGCGTTCGATGAAAGTCTCTTTCCTTTCTATACTTGGATATATACTCGTACTCGGCAGCGCCAATGCTGATGCGGAGGAGCGTTTCCCGTGCGTGCCGGGCCATAGCGGCGATGCGGGAGGGATTATGTTGATGGACCATAGCTATCCGGTGAGGCGTGAGCTTGGATCAAACCGTTTCGATATTCCCTACGGGTATCTTACCGTCCGGCCGCCACCGTCGCGCATTAACTGCTTTCCCAAGCGGGATAGCGTTAGCTTTGCCTTCTGGGTGCCAGATCTGCGCGCGCCGAAAGACGATTGGTTGTTCCAGCCGGACTTCAGAGTGCAGGAACCCGGCAGACCTAGACCCGACGCGGACGAGTTTGTCGTCAAGGTAAGCTCCGTATCCCCAGAGGATCAGTGGACACCTGCAATTGGCTTCAAGAACCTAATTGATAGTTGGGAAAAGCCCTACCGGATAGAACTGCGTCATGGGTTGCTTCATATCCTCCCTGGCGAGAACCCGCAGGCATTTGATACGTATGCCGATCTCTCGCAGGAAAACGGTCAGTTCCTGTTGGCGTGCGACAGGCCCGAATCCCGTGTGCCAAACCCATTATGCAGGTGTGACCTTTATTTCAGCGACTTGCAACTGGAGGCTGCGTTGCGGTTCCCCCGGGATGCTTTGCCGAGATGGCGCGAGATCCGGGATGGGGTGCGGACCTTGCTTGATCGCTGGGCAGTACAGAACTGAAATTTTTACCGCTTTATTTGAATAGAAGTATTATTAAGGAGGTTATCATGCCAGCAGAATTTCCGCTTAACGAAGCGCAGCTGCAAGAATTATCGAAGTTTACGAACGGCGGCACATCCAATTTCCACAAGGGCTATGCTTATGCTCTGCAGCAAATGAAGGCGTATTACGCTAACCCAGTCCACGCGGAGGACCCAAACAGGCAGGAACATGCGAAAATAATGTTCTGGCTTGAAAAAGCAGCGGAAATCAACCGCAACGACCCCGGCAGCCAGAGCAATTTCTTCATGCGCGATTTTACGCGAACGGGCCGCCTATATGATGGCAAGGACGCCAGCCCCGAAAAGATCCAGGAAAATTCGGACCTGATTGGGAAGACGGTCATCCGAGACGTAATCCAGAAGTCCCGTATTCCGAGTATTGAGAAACTGATCCAGAACGATGTCAGCACCGCTATCGAACACGGTGGCCAGACGATTGGTGGCTGGGGTGGCAATTCCTACCTCTGGAACATGCCGCTCTCGGGTGATCCAGAAAATACTGTCGGAAAGGCAATCCTCGGAAATCCAGCAGAGTATGAGAAGTTCATCGCCATAAACGCGAAGGTTCTCCGCGACGTCTTGGGAGAGTTTGGCCCAAATTTGGAGCAGGTTGAGACTTTTCTTGGATCCGAACTGCCGTTGAGCGTGGCGGGCGATATCATGGATCGCGTCGCTAAGTCCAAGCTTGGCATCGAAAAACTAGCGGGAGATCCGGATTTGATCGATGGGTACCTGGCGGTAGAGGGGTTGGATGGTACCATCGAATGGAGATCGATCACCGCTTGGGCCAGGCCCCCTGTCAGCGATCCGGCCAAGATCGACGAATTGAACAGGCGACGGCAGATACGCATCGAGAAGGGGAAAGATGAAAGCTGGCAGAAGGGTGAAGTTTCCCAGCAAGATGCCGTCATCAAGACTGCTGCTGGTACGTCGTATGAGATTCACCACGCGGTCGATGGGCAACGAGCTTCACTCAAGGTTATATGTAGCGGCTTGCCAACATAAGCGCCTCTGCTCGCAAACATCGGCATTTTCTGCTCGAATTATCTGACAATGGAGCGGGCGTCGTGCTCACGCTCTTTGCCAATGTGCTCGCAAACATCCGGGTCTGCTTGCAAACATCCGCCACGTGCTCAGATTAATTGCCAGCGACGGCATGGTCAAACCGGGACGCCTGCCTGTCGTAGTTGCTCGGTCAGCTGACGGGAATATTCGGGATCAAGGGTGCCCGCCAGGAAGGCGCGGATATACGGACATGCGCTGTGGCTTTCCCTCCTTGGCGCTTCGGGTGCAGGAGGTTCTGCAGCATGATTCGTTGTCAGGGCATCTCTTCGTCTTCAGGGGCCGCAGATCGGATATTTTGAAGATCATCTGGCATGAT
>NZ_JBKFEY010000003.1:0-284854 GCF_046507575.1 Pontitalea aquivivens
CATTTCAGGCGATCCGGGGTGGATTCCGAGCGGGGTGGACTCCCAAAAAAATCGCCCTGACGCTAGCGAAGTTCCGGGCTTCGCCCCCCCGAATACGGTTTCAGCCAGGAGGGACCCGTAAAATCAAAGGCTTAGGCATTACAGCACGCTGGGCAGAGACAGTTTTTTTGGAAAACCGGTTACCGGTTGCACCCGAAAAACCGTTCTCTCACACCATTCGGAGACGGTTGCCATCGGGGCAAGCGGCGCGCATTTGCCCCTCGCAAAATCAGCCGATCGAACCGTTCCTCAGCCCCGCTGGACTCTGACTGGATTCCAGACTGACCCCTGGAAGCCACCGAGGCATCCACCCCAGCGAGAACGGGGAGAGAGGTCTGCCGACGCACTCTCCCCATCATACCGTTCGGATAGCGCTTCGATGTTGCATCTGTCGAAAGAAAAAGTGTTGCAACACTTTGACGTCACTCGGAGTTCATCCGCTGCTGCAGCAACCGGCTTGCCCGGAACCGTGCCACGGCCTTTGGGCCTGTGTGGACATACTCACCCGTCCTGGGGTGCCGCCCAAGCCGACCCGCAATCTGCGTGACGTGGAAATTCCCCAAGCGCCGGAGTTCCACGCGTCCGCCCTGTTCAAGGTGTCGGATGATGGCCCCGCAAATGGCATCAACGGCTTTTTCGGCCTGGGCCTGCGTTAGCTTTGGGTTCTCGGCCGCAAGCTTCGCAATCAACTCTCTTCGCACCATGACGCATACCTTTAACACACATTTCTGCCCCCGACGGACACTGCCCTGCCGCACCGCCCGGGCTGCCTATGAAGACCGCCCCGGCGGGCACTGTCAACCAGCGTTCAACCGTGCAGCGATCTTGGTCAGCGCGAGCTTGTGCTGCCGCCATGCGGTGCTGCGATCGACGCCCAATTCGTAGGTGATCTGCTTCCAGGGCCGGCGTGCTGCACGCCACCAGACCAGGCGGCGTTCGTCCTCGCCGATCCAGAGTACCCAGTCGAAGGTCTGCTCCAGCCGCGTGATGGCACTGGTAGATGGCCAGACCCGCATGGGCTCGGGTTCCATTGCGGCGATTTCGCGGGGCGTGCGCATGACCGCCGGCCAGGCGTTGAAATAGCCCTGCACCTTTACGGGTGGCAGCTTGCGCAGGGTGCGGAATGCTTCCTCAAAATGATCCGCCACGTCGTCTGTGGTCCAGATGCGGTCAGCCATGGCGCGCCTCCCTGCCCTTTTCCCGCGGCCCGTAAAGCTTGGCGCCCAGCTGCTCGACCAATTCCCGCTCGGGCCAGGTCAGCCGCTGGTCCTCCACGCTGACCGCCAGAACGCCCTGCTCGTGCCAGCCGTCCCGTTTGACCTGCTCAGGGTCGCGGCGCTTGCCGCCATAGCCCTTGGGGGTGAAGCGCATGCCCATCAGGCCAGCCCTCCTTTCGTCTCGATCGCCCAAAGCAGCAGCGCGATGGCATCGGCCTCGTTGTCGTCGGCGGGCGAAAACCCGCGGGCACGGGCTGCATCGCTCATCGCCTGCTTGTTGGCGTTGCCGTGACCCGTGGCATGACGCTTGATGGTGCCCACTGGCACGCCCGCGTAGGGCACGCCGCGCAGCTCCGCCCACGCGGTCAGCGTGGCCATCAGACCGCCATAAACGTGGCTCGCGTCCACGCCCCTATGGGCTCTAACCTCTTCGTAGAATATCGCCTCGATTGGCCCGGAGAGTCGGTCGATCTCGGTCAACCAGTCGGTGAACCGCAGGTACCGCATGCCACCGCCGTCAAAGCGGCCGGGTTTGAAGCTGACGGTACCGCTGGTGATCAGCCCGTCGAAGGCACGGATGGCCCAGCCGGTGGTGGTGCCGAGGTCCAGGGCAAGGATTGTCCGGCCGCGCTCGGGCGGTGGCATTTTCGGCCTTGCGCCGGCGGATGGGGCAGTCAAAGTCGGGTCAGCCATGGATGGTCTCCTTTTCTGGTTGGCTGCTTGGGCTGGAAGACGATGGCGGTTGATGCTTGGCGGTACCGGCCGCCGTCGTCGGATCGGAATCTGTATGGGCCTTGATCGTCGTGCGCGCCTGGCCACCCATTGATGCGAGCACCTGTCTGAAGCCGGCCGGTGACGCGCGTACCGGTCAGATCGTTTGGCAGCACCGACGCGCTACATGCGGCTCTCTCGCCGAACCGCCTGGCTGCATCCTCACGGCTCGCTCGCCGCTTGACGTTTCACCCGTTGTTTCGTTCATCCTGTTCCGATCCTCTCTTTCGCATCCAGCGTCTTTCGGGCTGGGTTCTGAGGGTTCCGCTGGGCACACTTCGCCCGTCGTCGGGACGAAGTGTGCTGATGCTTTCGGTCTTGGGACCTCGGGACACGCAGACACACACCATCGGAGCGGCTGCGCTGTAAGGCGCGGGCGGGGTCAGGCTGTCGCCCTTCACCGTGGCTTCGCTCCCATTCGGGACCTGGCGGCACCGCGTCACGCTCTCCGATGGCCATGCGTGGGCGGCTGCGGGTGGTCGTGCCCCCGCGTCCAGTGTGGGTAAGGCGTCTGGCGTCGTTTGGCTCGTTCGCGTCCGTCCGTCACCGTCCGGGGGCTACTGTGGGGAGCCTATGTCGCAATCTTTCGGCGCTGCACCGGGGCCTTGCCATCCCCATGCCGTTCAGGCCGCTGCGATACGCTTGAAGCCTGAAGATGCCCGCACGACGCGGCGAGCGGAGCTTGAATTACGGCGGCCTGATCTCGCGCAGATGCAGTGCCACGGCCCGAAGCCCGTCGCGCATGTGCCAGTCGTTGAAATCACCAGGTTCAGGCGGCTGCGTCCAAACCCGGCCTGTCCGGGCGGCGTAGAAAGCGCCCGTGCCCTGCCCATGCAGTTGCTCCAGCGGTCTGTCATGGTCAGCTGCGATGATACTGTCCTCGAGACGCAGCGCGACCTTGGCGACATTCGCAGCGGAAAAGGCGCAAAGAACCGTGGCGGAACGCCCCAAGAGCCACAGCGCAGCCCTGACAGAGAGCGCGGTCGCAATCCCCTCGCAGACCCAGGTCTCGCGCCCCGCGGCAATCCGATGGGCGGCTCCGGCCATGGGGGCGGCTTTCATGTTCACCTTGGCGCCCTCAGCGTCGATCAGCTGAACTGTCACGACCCGTTTCGTGATGCGGCCCGGGATGATCAGAAAGGGTCCGGCCATCTGCCCAAGCTGGTAGCGCATGCCGTCAAAGAATCTGTCGGCGGGCACGAATGCTCCCGGAGTGTCCAGCACCAAGCCGCGTTCCTCGGCGAACCCTTTTCTGGCGAGGTAAGGATGCGGCTCGGGCTGCGCGGCCGCAATCATGCGTCTGGCAGCCTCGATCGCGACCGCTTGCCGTTCTCGTTCAAGCGCATCTGCCTTTGGGTCACGACGCGGGGCGCGAACCTCTTGCGCGTCGACCAGCCCGTCTGCTGTGAACCGCTGCTGCGCCTGCGTTGTCCAATTCCAGGCAATACCGCCAGAACGATCGTCAAAGATCAGCACGCGACCTGCGCCGTTCGAGGCTGTTTTGCCCTCGACCGGAGATGCGATCCAACGCCCCGGCACCGTATGCCGCGGCGGGCGGATGCCTACGGCGGTGCACGCATCGCGCATCGCAGCCTCCAAGCTCATGACATCCTCCGGAGGGTCTTGCGAAACCGCTTTGTCTCACGCTCGGCCAAGGCATAGGCGGCCGGATCAGGCAGGATTGGCGCCGGCGCGTCAAACCAGCCAAAGGGCAATTTTGCGCCCGGATAGATGCCCCGCCAGATCCCGTAGGCCCAACGCCGCGCATGTTGCTCGCCCTTGCGCGTGTGTACCATCGTGTAGGCCAATGCGCCCTCCCAGACCTTGCGCGGGTCGCAAAGGATATCCGCGCGCAGCCCGCCGCGCGGCGCGATGTGATCGGCTCGGTTGAACTCCAGCAATTCGCCCTCAAGCGCATGGATGCGCGACCGCGGCGGCCGCTCCCATCCACAAACCATGCAGGTCGTGCCACGCAGCGCGCCTGCACATTCCGGGCAGACCACCTGCGCGCGAACCCGCTCATCGCGCTTTCGGGGCGTACTGTCGCGTGTGGTTGCGGTGTCGAGTTGACCAACGCCATTCTCCCAGATCTCGAACATGTCCAGCGCGAAGCGTTCGATATTGCCGCTATGGCAAAGCCACAGTTTTTTCGGCAGATCGGGGTGCGGCCGCATCACGCGACCGATCTCCTGCATGTGGCTCGACAGGCTCTTGCGATAAGGCTTGCAGGAAATGCCAACCGCCACATCGGGCACATCAAAGCCCTTGGTCAGCACCCCGCAGGAGACCAGCCCGTGGATCAGGCTGTCGGGTCTGCGGAATTCGGCGATCTTTTCGGCCCGTTCAGTATCCGAGCGATCGAGGTAGCTGATCTGCTGGAAATTATATCCTGCCGCGGCGAAGGCTGCGCAGAGCTCGCGGCCATGTTCCACGGTGGGCGAAAACACGATGGTCTTGGCAGGCCCTCCGAAATGCGCCCCGACCTTTGCCTCCCATTCCGAAACGACATCACCGACAATCTGGATGCCTGCTGCCGTGGCGGAGGCGTCAGAAAATTCCCCGTAGCTGTTGAGGCCCAACTCTGCATCATCGGGCGCCCGGGCGGTGTAGATGAGCGGCTCGACCAGATGCCCGCCCTCGATCAGCGCGCGCGTTGGGATCACGTTGACCACGCCATCCCAGTGATGACCCATGCCCTTGGTGAATGGGGTTGCGGTCAGGCCGATCTTTACCGCCGCGGCGTTCATCGCCATGTAATCCAAGGTCGACTTGTATTGGCAATGCGCCTCATCAACGATGATCAGATCGGGGTCGCGCGGCAAAATGCGGCGTGCCAGGGTCTGGGCGCTGCACAGCTGTACATTTTCCCGAGGTGACCAGCGAGGATGGCTGCCCTGCACCACGCCATGCGGGATGCCGTAGGCCTCGAACACCGCCGATGTCTGGTCCACCAGGGCCACTCGATCGACGATGAAGAGCGTATAGCTGCCTTTCTGGGCCGCTTCATGCAGAATATGCGCCGCCGTCAGGGTCTTCCCGGCCCCGGTACCAGCCACCAGAAGCTGACGTTTCTTGCCTGCACGAATGCCCGCGCGCAGGGCCATAATCGCGGCAGCCTGATAATCACGCAGCTGGATCGCCTTCGGGGGGTGGAAACTCAGCATACCATCACCTCCTCGTAGGCCGCGCGCTCTGCCGTTGCGCGGTCTTGACCGCCGCAGTATTCACGGATCGCCGCGCGCTCCTCGAAGGCATCCGCCTCAGGCCAGACTTCCAGAAGCAGCGCTGTTTGAATGCGCGGCTGGCGCAACCAGGCGATCGCAGCCTCCGGCAGCCGACCGCGCCGCACCCTGATCCGCCATTGATCGCGGATAACATCGCCGCCATGGGCGCGTATGCGGTCGAGGATCGGCGTCATCAGAGCGGGATCTCCTGCATCTCAAGGGAGCGCTGCAGTTTGGCAAGTTCGGCCTCGAGACTTTGGATTCGGCGCCCCAGTCGCGCATTCTTGGCCATTTCCTCGCCAAGACGGCCCTTCGCGGTATCACGCTGACGCAACGCCAAGCCCAGGGACCGACCCAGATCACTGTCAGACGTAGCCTGATGGAACTTTGCCTGCCACGCATCGCGTTCCGCCTCAGCTTGCCTGCGGCGGACCTGTTCCTCTGCCAGCGCGTCACGCAGACCCAGCACTTCATCTTCCAGCCCCTCCCGGGTCAGCCCGGTCAACTTCTTGCGGGCCTCGGCATAAGGGCCGGATGCCCTTGCCGCGTCGATCACCGATGCCTGTTCGGCCGCCTCGGCGCGGGCCACCACCGCGTGCAGCGCTTCCGCGTCGGGAGTGGTTTTTAGATCGCGTCGCGCCCCGATCTCCGCTGTACGTTCCGCCTCCGCTGAGATGCGGGCAGGCTCGACGGCTGCAACTGGGGCTTTCCGTTCCGCCTCTTGCCGCGTCTGACGCTCTTGCTCGAACAGCGCAGCTTCCCGCTCGGCTTCGATCTCTTTCCATTTGGCGTGAATGCCACGGATCGTCCGCGGGTTGCCGCGCTGGCGGGCCTGCTCGAATTGGTCGGCATTGGCGGCCGCCCACATGGCCGCAGCACGCTCGGGGTCATGAATATCGCGCAAGGATCCATCCGCACCGACAACTTGTCGGAGCGCATTTGCCTGAACCCATTCGCCGAACTCCCGATCCCCGGGAAAGAGCGCCCGCCCCTCGTTCAGCGCATGGCCATAAGCAAGCCAGCCCCCAATGGTGAATTCCTCGCCCTTCTCGACGTTTTCCAGCCCGCGCCGCGCATCTGCCACGAGCCTATCCAGGCGATAGGAGCGTTCATTATGTCCAAGTTGGTTCATTGCACGATCCCGTTCACGATACGTTCCCCATCCTTCTGTGCGATACCCGCGTTCGTCGTCTGCATCAGGCTCGTCCGACCGCAGGAAAGCCGCGCGCAAACGAGGTTCGGCGGCTGATACATGCGGCTCCTGGACTGGACAGGGGAGCCAGCGTGGTTCATGACCGCATTTATCCGCCATGAGCGGACACCCTGTCAATCATTATGTTTGCTTAAAGCGCACGGACTTTTGCGGACAGACTTGTAATAAGGACAGAATGGAACAGAAAAAAACCACAGCAGAACGCCTCAAGGCCATCCGGGAGCGCTCCGGCCTGTCGATCCGGGCTATGGCCAAGAGGGTCGGGAAATCCCCCTCAGGCTATTTGCACTATGAAAGCCCGGATCGCTTCAAGGATGACATCCTGCCGATGCGTGAGGCGGAGGCTTTCGCAGATGCGCTGGCCGAACGCGGCATCGCACGCGCAGAGATCATGGAACTCGCTGGCATGCCTCCGGGAAGCTACGACGATGAGACCGGCGACGACCTTGTGCCCATCTTCAGCGTTGAGGCCTCCGCGGGCAATGGGGCGGTTGTCGCTTACGAAGACGCCGTTGGCAAACTGGCCTTCCCCCCTGGTTACCTTACGCATCTGACCACAACATCCCCCAGAAATCTCAGGATCATTTCCGTCAAGGGCGACAGTATGCTCCCGACCCTGAGCGATGACGACATCGTCATGGTAGACGTCTCCAAGCGCGATCTGAGCTATGACGGTATCTTCGTGATCCGCGACAATGGCGATGCGCTGTTGGTCAAGAGAATCGGGCGCGCGTCGCAGGCGGGCCGCGTCACCATCATCTCCGACAATCGTTCCGTTTATCCAAGCGTCGAGCGGTCACTGTCCGAAATCGAGGTCATCGGCCGGGTGATTTGGGCCGCCGGGAAAATCTGACCAGCCGCGCGCAACCCCGCGCCACCCCGCGATAAATCCGACCTGCAGATCGATTCGCCCTGCGTGTTCGCAGCGGCGTGCGCTTTCGTGCGCATTTAACGATTGACTGATCGCTCTCCTTTTGCGATCACTTACTCGGAACATAGGGGGAACACATGGTCGCATTCGTCTCAAATGAGAACAGGGACAAGACAAGCCGCCCGCAGGTCAATTGGCGCGAGGTCGCTGCGGCATTGTGCGACCTCCTCGGCGCGGCGTCGATCTTCGCGACGGGCTATCTCTTCTTGCTGATCGGCCATGGCCTCGGCCTGGACTGAGGCCAGTAGGACCATTGTCGCCAACCAGCCGTCACGCATCTTTGGAGGAACCATGCGGATCAACACGCATTTGATTGAACAGATCAGCGCCCAGCTGCGCGACATGCTGGGCGAAGAGTTTGACCCAGAGACCTTTTGGGACACGCTCGATGGCGAAACCGATATCGCCGATGTGATTGACCACCTGCTCCGCGATCGCATGGAAGCACGTGCACTTGCGCAAGCGATCAAATCCGAAAACGACGCCCTGTCACTTCGTCGCAAGCGGATGGAGGCGCGCGAACAGGCGGCGGACAAGGCGCTTTTGCTGATCCTAGAGGCCACGGGCGAGCGGAAATTGGTGCGCCCGATGGCGACAGTATCGCGGCGCACGGGCGCGCTGTCGGTCGAAATCACCGATGAGACCGCGGTCCCATCGCAGCTGTGCAAGACCGTGGTGACGCCGGACAAGGTGGCAATCAAGGCACAGCTGCAGGCGGGCGAGATCGTGCCCGGCGCCGCCCTGGTGCGCGGAGCGGACAGCGTGAGCGTGCGGGTGGCGTGATGGCATTGAAAATCACAACAGCCGATGAGCCGATCGAGGTGAAGAACCTCTGTCTCACGGTCTATTCCCAGCCCGGCCTTGGCAAGACCAGCCTGGCCTTCACGGCCGCCCGCCCGCTGCTCTTGGATTTTGACAAGGGCGCCTATCGTGCCGTGGCGCGCAAAGATGTCGTGCAGGTCGAGGCCTGGGCGGATGTTGCCAATATCCGCGCGGCAGATCTCGAAGGCTACGACACGATTGTGATCGATACGGTGGGCAAAGCGCTGGACGCGCTCGGCGCGGACATCATCGCGAACAATGCCCGCCTCTCCTACGGCGGCGCGCTCAACCAGCAGGGATGGGGCCAGCTCGGGGTGCGGTTCTCGGCTTTCCTGAAGCTGCTGCGAGGGTTTGGCAAAGACGTGGTGCTGCTGTCGCATATGGACGAGAAAATGGATGGGGACACGATCAAGGAGCGCCTGAAAATCCAGGGCGGATCGAAAGATCTGGTTCTGACGGACAGCGACGTGATCGCGCGCATCTCGGTATTCAACAAAGAGCGCCATCTGATGTTCTCGCCCACGGAAACGGCCTTTGGCAAAGACCCTGCCGGGATCGTCCAGATCGCCATACCCGAGGCCACAAACCACGCCTTCACGACCTGCCTCGCCGCGATTATCGCGCGCATCAAGGCAGAGTTGAACACCCTGTCCGAGGAGCAGATCGCGCGGAAGGCGGAGGCGGATTGGTTCGCGAGAAAGCTGCCCCAGATCGACTCGGCCGAGGGGATCAACGCGCTTCTTGGTCGAGCCAAGAAGGCAGGCAAGGCGATCGCCAGGCAGGTTGTGGATCGGGCCAATGAACTCGGCTTCGATTTTGACCCGGAGGCCCGGAAGTACATCGCCCCGGAAAAGGTCGATATAGGCCAGCTGCAAAATCCATCCCGGGAGGGCCTGACATGCTGACCCAGCGTCAAAGCGAGGCCCTGAGCTTTCTGACCGAGCATCTCGATGGACGTGGCTTTGCCCCGTCCTACGAAGAGATCGCCCGGGCCCTGAACATGAGCTCGAAGTCCGGGGTCCATCACATCCTGCGCCAGCTTGACGAGCGAGGCTATATCCGCCGGCTGCCGGGCCGTGCGCGGGCCATCGAAATCATCCGCCGCCCTGCGGCGCCCAGAGGGACGGAATAATGTCAGGCAGTATCAATAAAGTCATCCTTCTCGGCCATTTGGGGCGCGACCCGGAAGTCCGCAGCTTCGCCAATGGCGGCCAGGTCTGCAACCTGAGCATCGCCACATCTGAAACATGGAAAGACCGTACCAGCGGTGAACGGCGCGAACGCGTCGAATGGCACAAGGTCACCCTCCATACCGAGGGGCTGATCCGGGTCGCGGAGCAGTATCTGCGGAAAGGATCGAAGGTCTTCATCGAGGGTCAGCTGGAAACCCGTAAGTGGCAGGACCAAAGCGGACAGGATCGCTACACGACCGAAATTGCCCTCCGGCCCTATCGCGGGGACCTCGTGCTCCTCGATAGCCAGGCGGGCGATGATCATGGCGGACGAATGCGTAGCGCCGACAACCAAGGCGATGGCAATGGCCCCGACGGTCGCGCGTCGCGAAAATCCGGTTATGGCGCCGGTGGCCGGGCGGGCGGGGGGCTCGACGACGACGAAATCCCCTTCATCATGGAGGGACGCCTGTGAGCCGCGCGATCGCCCTTCTCGATGGTAAAATCCGCGCCCGCGCCAAGCGCGCCGGACTAGTCCATCATACCGGCGACACCGCCGCCGCGTGCTGGCTGCCTCTTGCCCTGGTCGAGGTCATGGCGGACGGTCGGCTCGGTTTCCCCACGGCCCCCATGTTTGAATGGCGCGCGAACAAGGCGGAGCGGGTCTGATGGCATTCCCCTTCTTCGTCCGCCGCGAAGGCTCAGTGCTTATTCCCGCCTGCAAGGCAGGCCAGCTCGCCGTTGAGAGGCTCAGGCGTGGGGCGCTTTACAAGATCGAGCCGACCCAGCCCCGCAACGGTAAACAGCATCGCCTGTTCTGGGCCTTTGTCACGTATGTGGCGGACGCGTTGAATGATGGGCCGACCAGCGCCACCTGGACCGCCGAAAACGTCAAGGATGACCTTCTGGTGGCCACAGGGCGCACACGCAACCGGCCCATGACGCGCCTCGAGCGCGCCCGGCACAATGTTCCAGACGGGACCTTGGCGGTCGTGGCGCGACCGGTCTCGATCAGCTTCGTTGCCATGGGGGGCGATGAGTTCAGCGTCTTTATGGAAGATGCGATGGCCTATGTGCGCGACCACCTCGCCCCTTGGATTGAAGCCAGTGACCATTGGCCGGAGATCGAAAAAATCCTTGCCGCCAGCGCCCTTCTTCGAAGCGATGCGGGCGGCCAGAGGTCCGAAGCACCGCCGTCACGCAGCGGGAGTATTAACTGTGACAGGAGAAAAACATGACCCAGAGCCTTCGTCGTGACGCGCCTGACTTGTGGCGCGATATCGTCGGATGGTGTCGCGAGATCGGGATCGACTGGCCTGAAGATGAGATTGCCAATGTCATCGGGAAAATCCATGCCCGGACCCCTGATGCGCTGCCCGACACGATCGGCCGTGTGCTGGAATGGTGTTGCGCGGCAGAAAGCTCTGACGACGAAGAGATCGCAGCCGTCGTGTCGCTTTGGCGCGAACTTCCCAACAGGCCTGATCATGATCACGCTGACTGAGGATGGCCATGTCCAGCACCGGCTCAAAGATGACGTCAATCTGGAACTTATGCCATGAGCCGCATGGACGACCCGCGCCTGGAAAAGCGTCTTGAGAAAGATGCCGAAGATATTCTCGAACAAGACATGTACCGGCGGCGCTGGCAAGCGAAAGACCGCGATGCCATCGCCGCGCGGCTACAGAAAATCGTTGTTCGGGAATCTGCGAAACAGCGCCACTGAAGCGCACAGAGGCCCGCATGAAGCGCCCCAATGCCTTGCACCCCGACCGAATGACAGCCCAGGAGCGGCGGGCTGAACTGTGTCGCCTGCTGGCGCTTGGCCTGATCCGCCTGCGCCAGAGGGACGTGGCGCAACTATCTGACGGAATTGGAGAAAGTTCCCTACACTATCCAGCCAACCAGAGCGTTCATGCAACCCCGATTCACAGGAGGACTGCATGACAAAACATGATCAAATCCCCGCGCGCATCGCCGCGTTGAAAACCACGCCGACGCCGGCACTGCGAAAGCAATGGGCCGAGTTGTTCGGCACTATGCCGCCGCCGTTCAACCGCCGATACCTGGAAAGCCGACTGGCCTATCGCATCCAGGAGTTGGCCTATGGCGGCCTGAAACCCGAGACCCTCAAAAGGCTGGCACGGCTGGGTGAAGACCTCGACGGCGGGGATCGCCTGAAAAGCCGCATCCGCGCCGATATCAAGCCGATCGCGGGCACAAGGCTGCTCCGTGAATGGCAAGGCGTCGAGCATGTCGTCACTGTGACAGTCGATGGCTACGAATGGCAGGGTCGCCCTTACAAGTCGCTGTCCGCCATCGCCCGCGCCGTCACCGGCACGCGCTGGAATGGCTGGACTTTCTTTGGCCTGAAAAACTATCGGGCGCGGACATGACCCAACCGATCCTGCGCAAACTGCGCTGCGCTATCTACACCCGCAAATCCAGCGAGGAAGGGCTCGATCAGGAGTTCAACAGCCTGCATGCGCAACGTGAAGCCTGCGAGGCCTACATTGCCAGCCAGCGCTCCGAAGGCTGGGTGGTGCTCCGCGACCAATACAATGACGGCGGTGTGTCCGGCGGCACCCTGGAGCGGCCGGGCCTCAAGGCGCTGATGCAAGACATTGAGGACGGCTTGGTCGACGTGGTCGTGGTCTACAAGATAGACCGCCTCAGCCGCTCGCTGGCTGACTTCGCCAAGCTGGTTGAGGTCTTCGATCGCACGGGCGTCACCTTCGTGTCCGTCACCCAGCAGTTCAATACCACGACCTCGATGGGGCGGCTGACGCTGAACATCCTGCTCAGCTTCGCGCAATTCGAACGCGAAGTGACGGCTGAGCGCATCCGCGACAAGGTCGCCGCATCACGCAAGAAGGGCATCTGGATGGGCGGTGTGCCGCCCTACGGCTACCGCGTCGAAAATCGCAAGCTGGTCATCGACCCCGAGCGCGCCGAGCATGTGCGATGGATTTTCTCCCGCTTTGTCGAAATCGGGTCAGCGACGGAACTGGCGCGCCAGATCGATCAGCGCGGCCTCCTGACCCCCAATGGGAACCGGATGGACAAGAAGTACCTCTACCGGGTGCTGAACAACCGCGCCTATATCGGCGAGGCGGTCCACAAGGGCGACAGTTATCCCGGGGAACACGAACCAATCCTGGACTGCGCTATCTGGGACAAGGTGCATACGATCCTGCAGGAGAGCCCCCGCAAGCGGGCGGCCAATACGCGCGCCGAAACGCCCGCGATGCTCAAGGGGTTGATCTATGGCCCCGACGGGGCGGCCTTCTCGCCAACCCACACGAAAAAGCGGGGCAAGCTCTACCGCTACTATGTCAGCCAGTCGATCCTGAAGCACGGCGCCGGGTCCTGCCCGATTGGGCGCGTCCCGGCCGCAGCGATCGAAACCGCCGTCATCGACCAGGTTCGGGCGGTGTTTCGTCAACCAGAAATCATCGCCGGCGCGTGGGATGCTGCGAAAGGCCGGTGTCGCGACATCACCCTCAATGAGGCGCGCATGGCACTGCAGCAATTCGATCCGCTGTGGGATGAACTCTTCCCAGCCGAGCAGGCGCGTATCATCGCTTTGGCCGTCGAGCGGGTCGACATTGGCACCAACGACATCCACGTCCGGTTGCGCATCGACGGTCTGGCGGAATTGGCCCAAGAACTGATGGTCAGCCCTGAGAACAAGGATGTCGCCGCATGAGCAAGAAATCCGATATCCCCGACACCGTGACCATCACCATTCCTTTCCGCGTGGCCAAGCGCGGTGGTCGGAAAGAGGTGCGGCTTCCGCCCGGCGCAAACAATCGCAGCCCAGACTATACGCTTATCAAAGCTGTCGCGCGCGCCTATCGGTGGCGCCAGATCCTCGAGGACGGCGAAATGGAAACCATTGCGGAATTGGCAGAGCGCGAGAAGATCTCACCCTCATACCTGACCCGCGTCATGCGGCTCACCTTGCTGGCGCCCGACATCATCGAAGCGATCCTGGACGGAAACCCACCGTCCGTGGGCATGACGGAGCTGCTCGATCCGATGACGCCAGTTTGGGCAGAGCAGCGGGCGGAGCTGGGCTACGACATCGGCTGAAACTCCTCTATGCAGACCGACAAAGAGCCGTTTCAAGTCAATGATTTGGAACGGTTTTTTGCTACCACAAAGGCAAAATGGGCAGCAGCCACCTCAAAGAGTTGGACGCGAGTCGCCGGTGCCATTTGTGCGACTCCGCTCGGACTCGAAAACAGCGAGACATTTTATTGATTCAAATTCAGCAAGTTACTGAAACCGTAGCGAAAAATGCGTGGTTAACAGGTCCGGAGAAAATACGGGTAAGAGAGCGCTTATGTGGGGTCGCCAAGGGGATTTCAGCGTTTTGCCCAGCACCATACTGGCGCTATAACCCTTTAATATAAGGGAAAATTTTTGGGGTGGGTTGCACTAGAGAAAGGGTCCTAGAAGCAGCGTGGCGGAAGCGGTGGGATTCGAACCCACGGTACGGTTCCCCGCACGCCAGTTTTCAAGACTGGAGCCTTAAACCACTCGGCCACACTTCCGGTGCAGGGGCTGGCGCGCCGGATTGCGCGGTCTGTCCGGCCTGCGCGCCAGGTCCTGCGGGGCGGGCTTAGACCAGATCACGCGATTCTGAAAGACGCCGCGCGCTGAAATCCGCAGGCAGGCCGGTGCCGCACTTTTCTTGGCCGGGCGGAACGGCTAGTCTTTCGCAAAACGAGACGCGGGCTGCAATGAGGCACGGGCAGATGCCCTTGCGGGTGGTTCAGGAACAGGCGCGGGCAACCGTGCGGGAAGGGTCAGGATGTCGAGGCAGGAAATAAGGCGGTTTGCACTGGTGCTGGCAGCCGGGGCAGTGCTGGCGGGATGCGAGGCGGGAACCCTGCCCTTCCCGGGCCTTGGCGGGGGCACGGCAGCGCCCGAAGACGCCGGGGCCAGCGCGCCTGCCGGCGTGGAACGCGATGTCGAGGCACCGAAGGTCTTTGCCGCCGAAGGCGACGGGCTTTGGGATGGCCGGCCCTCGCTGGGCGGGGTCTGGGTGGCGTATCCCGATGTGAAAGACCCCGAACGGGTGCTGATCCGCAACACCACCAATGGAAAATCGGTCGTGGGCGCGCTGTTCCGGCGCGAACGCGAACAACCCGGGCCACGGCTTCAGGTCTCATCGGATGCGGCGGCGGAACTGGGCATGCTGGCGGGCGCGCCGACGAAACTGTCGGTGGTGGCGCTGCGCCGCGAGGTGGTTGCCGCGCCCGAACCGCTGGTCGGGGACCCGGTGATCGCCGAGGCATCGGCGATCGGCGGCGAGGCGATCGAGGCCCGCCCCATCGCCGAGATCGCGGGCGCCGCCAGCCAGGCCATCGCCAAGGCCGAAGCCGCGCCCGCCGCCCCACCAACACCCGCCCCACCGACGCCTGCCGCCGCCCCCGAAGCCGGGTTCAAGGCCTATGCCCAGATCGGCATCTTCAGCGTCGAGGCCAATGCCAAACGTGCCGCCGCGCAGATCACCGGCGCGGGCCTTGCCGCCGCCATCCGCAAGGAGGAAAGCCAGGGCAAGACCTTCTGGCGCGTGGTCGCGGGCCCCGCCGCCACAGTCGCAGATCGCAATGCGATGCTGACCAGGATCAAGGGGCTCGGCTATGCCGATGCCTATGCCATTTCGAACTGATCGGACCGCCTGATGACCCTTTGCCGCCCCGCCCCCCGCCTGCTGGCCCGCCTTGCCGCCGCCACGGCGCTGTCGCTGTTGGCCGCCCTGCCCGCCCGCGCCTTCGACACCCAGGCCAGCGCGGCCTGGGTCTATGATGTGACCACGCAGACGGTGCTTCTGGAAAAGAACGCCGATGTGGCGCTGCCGCCGGCCTCGATGTCCAAGCTGATGACGCTGAACATGCTGTTCGAGGCGCTGCGCGACGGGCGCGTCACGATGGACACGACCTTCTCGGTTTCGACCCGCGCCAAGGAGATGGGCGGATCAACCATGTTCCTGAACGAACTTGACCGTCCCACCGTACGCGACCTGATCCACGGCATCGTGGTGAATTCGGGCAATGACGCCTGCGTCGTCGTAGCCGAGGGGCTGGCCGGGTCGGAAGACGCCTTTGCCAGGCTGATGACCGAACGCGCCCGGGCGCTGGGCATGGAAAATTCGATCTTCGCCAATGCCTCGGGCTGGCCGCATCCGGGCCAGCGCATGTCGATGGAGGATCTGGGCATCCTGTCCGTGCGGCTGATCACCGAATTCCCGGAATACTATTCGATTTTCGCCGAAACGAACTTCAACTACAAGGACCGCGCGCCGGCCAATGCCAACAACCGCAACCCGCTGCTGGCGATGCGCGGCACCGACTGGCAGGCGGACGGGCTGAAGACGGGCCATACATCCGAGGCGGGCTATGGGCTTGCGGGATCGGCCGTGCAGGGCGACCGGCGGGTGGTATTTGTCATCACCGGCCTTGAGACCGAGGAACAACGGCGCGGCGAATCCGAAGGCATCGTCAACTGGGCCTTCCGCCAGTTCGTGATGAAAACCGTGGTGCAAAAGGGCAAGCGGCTGGCCGAGGCGCCGGTCTGGCTGGGTGGCGCGCAATCGGTCGGTCTGGTCCCGGCCGAGGATGTCACCATGCTGGTGCCCGCGCTGGCGCAGGACAGGATGACCGCCGAGGCGATCTTCAATGGCCCCATCGAGGCCCCCGTGGCCGCAGGCCAGGCCTTGGGCGAACTGGTGATCACCGTGCCGGGGCTGGATGCGCCGCGCCGGGTGCCGCTTGTGGCGCAAACCGATGTGGCCAAGGGCGGCTTTACGGTGCGCGTCAGGGCCGCGTTCGAACGTCTTGGCGCGCGGGCGCTGGACGCGGCGGGCAGCTGAGCGGCGATGTTCATCACTTTCGAGGGGATCGACGGATCGGGCAAATCCACCCAGGCGCGCCTGCTGGCCCAGGCGCTGCGCGATGCGGGGCGGGCCGTGGTGCTGACGCGCGAACCCGGCGGCAGCCCCGGGGCCGAGGAAATTCGCCGGCTGGTCCTGGAAGGCGACCCGGATCGCTGGTCCGCGGAAACCGAATTGCTGCTGTTTACCGCTGCCCGGCGCGACCATCTGGAACGGACCATCGCCCCCGCGCTGGCGGCGGGACAGATTGTCATCTGCGACCGCTTCGCCGACAGCACGCGCATGTATCAGGGCCTGACGCGCGGCGATCTGCGCGCCACCGTCGACCGGCTGCATGACATGATGATCGGGCGCGACCCCGACCTGACCTTCCTGATCGACATCGACCCCGCCGTGGGTCTGGCCCGGGCGCGCGCGCGCAACGGGCACGAGGAACGCTTTGAGGATTTCGGCCTGCCGATGCAGCAACGGATGCGCGCGGGCTTTCTGGACCTGGCCCGCGAATTCGCGCCCCGTTTTCGGGTGATCGACGGGTCCCGCGCGCCCCAGGCCGTCGCCGCCGAGATCGCCGCCATCGCCCGGGCCGTGGCATGAGCGCGGCGGACCTGCCCGATCCGACCCAGGTCGAGGGTGCCCCCCATCCGCGCGACACCGCGCGCCTGATCGGTCAGGCCCGTGCCGGGGCGGATTTTCTGGATGCCTTCACCACCGGGCGGCTGCATCACGGCTGGATGCTGACCGGCCCGCGCGGCGTGGGCAAGGCCACGCTGGCCTGGCGCATCGCACGCTTTCTGCTGACCCGGCCCGCGCCCGGTTCGGATGGTCTGTTCGGCGCGCCCCCCGCACCGCACAGCCTTGACACCGACCCCGACCATCCGGTCGTGCGCCGCATCCATGCCGGATCGGAACCGGGGGTTTTCCTTCTGAAACGCGGGGCGAACGAAAAGGAAACCGCGCTGTCGGCCGACATCCGCATTGATGAGGTGCGCAAGCTGAAAAGCTTTCTGCACCTGTCCTCGGCCGAGGGCGGGCGGCGCGTGGTGATCGTGGATGCCGCGGATGAGATGAACACCCAGGCCGCCAATGCGCTGCTGAAGCTGCTGGAAGAACCGCCCGCGGGCGTCACCTTCCTGCTGATCGCGCATCAACCGGCGCGGCTGTTGCCCACGATCCGGTCGCGCTGCCGCGAATTGCGGCTGGCGACGCTGGGTCCGCAGGACATGGCCGCCGCGCTGGTCCAGGCAGGGGCAGCAGCCGAGGATCCGGCGGCGCTGGCCGCGCTGTCGGGCGGATCGGTCGGCGAAGCGATCCGGCTGACCAACCTTGACGGGTTGCGCAGCTATGCCGCGCTGGTGGCGCTTTACGCCCGCCTGCCGCAGCTGGACAGGATCGCGGCGCTGGCACTGGCCGAAAGCGTCGCCGGAAAGGCCAATGAAGCGCGTTTTGACCTGATGCTGGGCCTGTCGGACCTGTTTTTGGCGCGGCTGGCACGGACCGGCGTTGCCGGCCCCCCCACCCCCGAGGCCGCCCCGGGCGAAGCCGCGGTGATGGCCCGCCTGGCCCCCGATCCCGCGGCGGCGCTGAAATGGGCGGCGCTGCACCAATCACTGGGCGCGCGGGCACGGCACGGCCGGGCGGTCAACCTTGACCCTGCCGCGCTGGTCATGGATATGGTGCTGGAAATCACGGCGGCGGCATCCGGCTGACCCGCCCGAGTCATGAGGACAGGCAGATGACCGCAGCGCCCGAAATCGTCGACAGCCACTGCCACCTCGACTTTCCCGATTTTGCCGAGGATCTGGCCGGCGTGGTCGATCGCGCCCGCGCGGCCGGCGTGACACGGATGGTAACGATCTGCACCCGGCTGCGCCAGGAACCCCAGGTCCGCGCCATCGCCGAACGGTTTGAGGGCGTCTTTTACGCCGCCGGCACCCATCCGATGAGCGCGGCCCAGGAACCGCTGGTCAGCGTCGATCAGCTGGTGGCGCTGGCGGCGCATCCGAAATTCGTGGGCATCGGCGAAACCGGGCTGGATTACCACTACACCGCCGACAGCGCCGAGGTGCAAAAGACCTCGCTGCGCATCCACATCCAGGCGGCGCAGGAAACCGGGCTGCCGCTGATCATCCATGCCCGCGCCGCCGATGACGACATGGCCGCGATCCTGCGCAACGGGTTCCGGGCCCGGCCCTACAGCTGCGTGATGCATTGCTTTTCGTCCAGCCCCGCGCTGGCGCGCGCGGCCCTTGACCTTGGGTTCTATCTGTCGATGTCCGGCATCGCGGCCTTCCCCAAAAGCCAGGACATCCGCGACATCTTTGCCGCGGCGCCGCTGGACCGGGTCCTGGTGGAAACCGACGCGCCCTATCTGGCCCCGCCGCCTTTCCGCGGCAAGCGCAACGAACCTGCCCATACCATCCATACCGCGCGCAAGGGGGCCGAGATCTTCGGCCTCAGCTATGCCGATTTCGCCGCCGCGACCTCGGCAAATTTCGACCGTCTGTTCAGCAAGGCCGCCATGAAGGTGCAGGCATGAGCCGGTTTCGTTTCACGATCCTGGGCTGCGGATCATCGGGCGGGGTGCCGCGCATTGGCGGCCATTGGGGCGCCTGCGATCCGGCCAACCCCAGGAACCGCCGCACCCGCTGTTCGATGCTGGTCGAACGGATCGGCCCCGAGGGCGCGACCCGCGCGCTGATCGATACCTCGCCCGACATGCGCGAACAGCTGCTGCGCGCCGGGGTCGGCAGCCTGGACGCGGTGGTCTATACCCACAGCCATGCCGATCACATGCACGGCCTGGATGACCTGCGCCAGATCACCTTCAACACGCGCCGCCGCCTGCCGGTCTGGGCCGACAGCGACACGCAAGAGGCCCTGCTGAGCCGCTTTGGCTATGCCTTCGTGCAACCGCCCGACAGCAACTATCCCCCGATCTGCGACCTGCGGGCCATCCACGGCCCCTTCCAGATCGAGGGCGCGGGCGGGCCGATCCCGTTTCAGCCCTTTCGCGTGGAACATGGCAATATCGATGCGCTGGGCTTTCGCATCGGCGGGCTGGCCTATCTGCCCGATGTCTCGGCCATCCCTGACGCGGCCTGGGGCCATCTGGGGGGGCTGGAGTGCTGGGTGCTGGACGCGCTGCGCCGCACGCCGCATCCGACGCATGCCCATCTGGCGCTGGCGCTGGACTGGATCGCGCGGGCCCGGCCCGCCACGGCGGTGCTGACCAACATGCATGTCGATCTGGACCATGATGAGGTGATGGCCGAAACGCCCGACCATATCCGCCCGGCGCATGACGGCATGGTGCTGGACCTGCCCGCGCCATGACCCTGCCCGCCTGCATCACGGCACGCCCATGGGCGCGCTGATCGACGTCATCCTGCCGGTCTTTCTGGTGATCGGCTTTGGCTATCTGGTCACCTGGCGCGGCCTGTTCGCGGATGGGGCGGTCGATGGGCTGATGCGCTTTGCGCAGAATTTTGCGGTGCCGGTGCTGCTGGCGCGGTCGATCGCGCGGCTGGACCTGGGGGCCAGCTATGACGCGGGGCTGATGGCCAGCTTCTACACCGGGGCGCTGTGCGCCTTTGCGCTGGGGATCGCGGGGGCGCGGCTGCTGTTTGGCCGGTCGGGGCCCGATGCGGTGGCGATCGGCTTTGCCTGCCTGTTCTCGAACTCGCTTCTGCTGGGGGTGCCGATCACGGAACGCGCCTATGGAACCGAGGCGCTGGCGGGCAATTTCGCCATCATCTCGCTGCATTCGCCGCTGCTGTACACGATCGGCATCGTCGCGATGGAGGCCGTCCGGTCACGCGGGACAGGGGCGGGGCTGGGGCGCGTCGGGCTGAATGCGCTTCTGGGCGTGTTGCGCACGCCGCTGGTGATCGGCATCCTCGCGGGATTCGCGCTGCAGGCCTATATGGCGCTGAGCGGCCAGGACCTGCCCGAGCCGCTTTGGGCGGCGATGACGATGATGGCCAATGCCGCCCTGCCCGCGGCGCTGTTCGGGCTGGGGGGGGTGCTGTACCGCTACCGGCCCGAAGGCGACATGAAGGCGATTGCCATGGTCAGCGGGCTGTCGCTGCTGCTGCATCCGGCGATCACCTATGGGCTTGGCCGCTGGGTTTTTGACCTGGATACGGGGCTGCTGCGTTCGGCGGTGCTGACGGCGGCAATGGCGCCGGGGATCAATGCCTATCTGTTCGCCAACATGTATGGCACCGCCAAGCGGGTCGCGGCCTCCAGTGTGTTGCTGGCGACCACCGGGTCAATCCTGACGATCTGGCTGTGGCTGGCGATCCTGCCCTGAGACGCCGGTGCCTGCGGGGCCCAGGGCCCGCGTGCCGGCAAAGGCCTTGCCGGCGGGGCAAGGCGCATCGCCCCGATCAGTGCGTCCAGGCGCTGCGGCGGTCGGTCGCGAAATTCTCGCCATAGCCGCGCGGGCGAATGTTGGCGGCACGCTTGTGCGGTTCGGTCACGACGTAATCCAGGCCATGATCGCGGGCATAGGCCTCGGCGGCCTCACGGCTGTCGAATTTCAACCGGACCTGCGATTGGGTGTCGCCCGAACTGGTCCAGCCCATCAGGGGGTCAATCTCGCGCGCGTCGGCGGGCATGTAATCCAGATACCAGATCCGGGTCTTGGCCTGCCCCGACTGCATGGCGTTGCGGGCCGGTTGGTAGATACGCGCGCGCATGGCTTACCTCTTGCGAATGGGTCGCCTTTTATTAGTGGATCGGGCCAAAAGCGCAAGCCCTTGGCGGCGCGCCCGTTACCAGGCAAGGGGTGGCTGCCGGCCGGCTGGGGAGCGAGGGGTGGGGTGGTGCGCCCGCCGGCAGCCTTTTGCTGCTTGCCGGAACAAGATGCGAACAAACGCGACGCGACACAAGAAAAATTTCGCGCAATACACTGATATAAATCGTAAAATTCAGCACATCCTTTAACCCTTTCTTGACCTTTGCGCCAACCCCTTGCAACTACGGTAAAACAAGCCAAGTCTAGAGGGCTTGCAGAGGTCCGCGATGCCCCACAACACCACCAACGCCCCCGCCCCCCGCCCCGAGGTGCTGACCCGCCCGAAACTGGAAGGCGGCAAACGCTTTGCGATGAAGACCGAATTTTCCGCCGCGGGCGATCAGCCGACCGCGATCGCGGAACTGTCGCAAGGCGTGCTGACGGGCGAACGCAACCAGGTGCTGTTGGGCGCCACCGGCACCGGCAAGACCTTCACCATGGCCAAGGTCATCGAACAGACCCAGCGCCCGGCGATCATCCTGGCGCCCAACAAAACGCTGGCTGCGCAATTATATGGCGAATTCAAGGGCTTCTTCCCCGACAACGCGGTGGAATATTTCGTAAGCTATTACGATTATTATCAGCCCGAGGCCTATGTGGCCCGCACCGACACCTATATTGAAAAGGAAAGCCAGATCAACGAACAGATCGACCGGATGCGCCATTCGGCCACCCGGGCGCTGTTGGAACGCGACGACGTGATCATCGTGGCCTCGGTCAGTTGCATCTATGGCATCGGCTCGGTTGAAACCTATTCGGCGATGACCCAGGATATGGCGGTGGGCGGGCTTTTTGACCAGCGCAAGTTTCTGGCCGATCTGGTGGCGCAGCAATACAAGCGGCTGGATGCGGCATTTCAGCGCGGCGCCTTCCGCGTCAAGGGCGACACGATCGATCTGTGGCCCGCGCACCTTGAAGACCGCGCCTGGCGCTTTTCCTTCTTCGGCGAAGAGCTTGAGGCGATTACCGAATTCGATCCGCTGACCGGGGCCAGGACCGACAGTTTCGACAAGATCCGAATCTATGCCAACAGCCACTACGTCACCCCGCGCCCGACGCTGCAACAGGCGATCAAGGGCATCCGGGCGGAACTGGCGCAGCGGCTGAAACAGCTGACCAATGAGGGCAAGTTGCTGGAGGCGCAGCGGCTGGAACAGCGCACCAATTTCGACCTGGAAATGCTGGAGGCCACCGGCGTCTGCAACGGGATTGAAAACTACAGCCGCTATCTGACGGGCCGCGCGCCCGGTGAACCGCCCCCCACATTGTTCGAATTCATCCCCGACACTGCCATCGTCTTCGCCGACGAATCGCACGTCACCGTGCCGCAGATCGGCGGCATGTATCGCGGCGACTACCGGCGCAAGTTCACGCTGGCCGAACATGGGTTCCGCCTGCCGTCCTGCATGGACAACCGCCCCCTGAAGTTCGAGGAATGGGACGCGATGCGCCCGCAATCGGTCTTTGTCTCGGCCACGCCTGCCGCCTGGGAACTGGAACAGGCGCAGGGCATCTTCACCGAACAGGTGATCCGCCCCACCGGCCTGCTGGACCCCGAGGTGGAAATCCGCCCCGTGGAAACACAGGTCGACGATCTTCTGGACGAAATCCGCAAGGTCGCCGCCCGCGGCCTGCGCACGCTGGTCACCACCCTGACCAAGCGCATGGCCGAGGATCTGACCGAATATCTGCACGAACAGGGCATCCGCGTGCGCTATATGCATTCGGACATCGACACGATCGAGCGGATTGAAATCCTGCGCGACCTGCGGCTGGGGGCGTTTGACGTGCTGGTCGGCATCAACCTGCTGCGCGAAGGGCTGGATATTCCCGAATGCGGGCTGGTGGCGATTCTGGATGCCGACAAGGAAGGCTTCCTGCGGTCGGAAACCTCGCTGATCCAGACCATCGGGCGGGCCGCGCGCAATGCCGAAGGCCGCGTGATCATGTATGCCGACCGCATCACCGGCAGCATGGAACGCGCGCTGGCCGAAACCAACCGCCGCCGGGAAAAGCAGATCGCCTATAACACGGCGCATGGCATCACGCCGCAGACCGTCAAGAAGAACGTCGAGGATGTCCTGGCGGGCCTGTGGCAGGGCGACACCGACATGTCGCGCGTCACCGCCACCGTGGGCAAGATGCACGGCGCCAACCTGGAAATGCATCTGGACGGTCTGCGCACCGCCATGCGCAAGGCCGCCGAAAACCTGGAATTTGAGGAAGCCGCCCGTCTGCGCGACGAAGTCAAGCGGCTGGAAGCCGTCGATCTGGTGGTGTCCGACGATCCGCTGGCCCGCCAGTCCGCGGTGCAAGAGGCCGCCGATGCCGCCGTCAAGACCAGGGGGCGGTCCACCGCCGGTCGCCCCGGCCAGCGCGGCGGCGTCAAGCGCCGGGGCCGCTAGCTTGGCGCTTTACCTTTTTCGGCCAGCGCCTTAACCTTGCGCAAGACTTGAAGGGAATTTCCAGGTGACTTTTCGAAACATCGTTCTCACGGCGCTTTTTGCGCTTGCCTTTGCCGCACCCGCCCGTGCCGAGTTCCAGACCGAGACCTTGTTTTCGGCAAGAAACTGGACGGTGGAACTGACGCATGACACCTCTGACGGGCAATTGTGGTGTGCCGCGCAGACGGTCAACAACCGTGACCAGGCTTTCGACCTGACGGCCTTTGACACGGGCGCGATGACCGTGTTCTTTTTCGACCACAGCTGGGACCTGGCAGAACGCACGGTCGAGACATATGTGGACATCGATCGGTCGCGCTGGGAAATTGACGCCGATGCCGGGGGCATCGCGCTGTCCGTTTCGCTTGAAGACAAGGACAATGCCGCAGAATTCGTCAACGATCTGGCCAAGGGCCAGTCCTTGACGCTGCTGAACCTGCAAGAACGCAAGCTGGCCAGCTTTTCGCTGTCAGGATCACGCGCAGCCATCACCAGCCTGATGGAATGCTGGGAAAGCATCACCACAAGCAATCCGTTCCAGAAAGCCTCGGACCCGTTCTAAGACGAAAGCGCGCCCAGGACCTCCGCCATCAGCGCGTCAACCTCGGTATTGGCGGGGCCACGGCGCGCGGCCTCGGGGGCAGTCAGTCCCTGACCCAGGGTTTCGGCATAGACCACCCGGTGTGCCAGCTGCGATTCGGCCAGATCGGCCTCCAGCGTTGCGGCGGCGGCGGCGATTTCATCCCCCAGCCGGGTGCCGCGCTTGATGCGGTTCAACACCACCAGCGGCCGCTTGCCCATCCGCCGCGCCATATCCAGAACGCCCTCGGTCGCCCACAGGTCGACATGGCTGGCGCCCACCGGCACCAGCACCAGATCGGCCTCGCGCAGGGCCGGGCGCAGATCGCTGTCCACCTTGGGCGGCGTGTCGATGATAATGAAATCATGCAGCTTTTTCAGCTTGTCGCTTTCATAGGACACACCCCAGGCAGATGAGGTCGACAGCTCCACCCCCGCCGCGCCCAGACGTTCGCGGCGGGTCATGAACCACCGCCCCAACGACCCCTGTGGATCGGTATCCAGCAGCGCCACCGAATGCCCCGCCCGCGCCAGCGCCACCGCAAGGTTCACGGCAAGCGTCGTCTTGCCGGCCCCGCCCTTCTGTTGTGCGACCGCGATAATCCTGCCCGTCATGCTGCACCCCCTTGCCGCAGCGCAGCATCGCACGGATCGCCGCGAATTGCACCCCCCCGGGCGTTATCTTGGCCTAATGCCCCATCCGCTTGCGGATCCGCCGCACCATCAGCCAGACCAGCGCGATCACCAGCGGTGTCAGGGCGGCGGTCGCCATTTCCTTGCCCAGCCCCAGCACCCTTGCCACCGGATAAGCCAGATAGGCCGCCAGGCTGACCGCGTAATAGCTGATCGCCACGACCGACAGACCTTCGACCGTGTGCTGCAGTCGCAGCTGCAGATCCGCGCGGCGATCCATGCTTTCCAGCAGCTTCTGGTTCTGTGCAGACCGTTCCACATCGACCCGCGTACGCAACAGTTCACCCGCGCGGGCGGCGCGTTCCAGCATGGTGCGCAGCCGCGTCTCGGCCGATTTCACCGTGCGCATCGCCGGGTCATAGCGGCGCATCATGAATTCGGAAAACTTCTGCCGCCCCTCAAAGCGTGCCTCGCGCAGCACCTCGACCCGTTCTTTCACGATCGCCTCATAGGCGCCGGTCGCGCCAAAGCGGAAGGCATGTTCCACCGCCAGGCTTTCCAGTTCCGCCGAGATCGTCAGCAGCTCATCCAGCGCGGCCTCGGCGGGGCGGGTTTCATCGCGCATCCCCGTCATCAGCGCCGACAGCTGCGGGTCCAGCGCGTTCAGCCGCCCCATCAGCGCACGCGCCCGCCCAAGGCCCAACATCGACATGGCGCGATAGGTTTCCAGTTCGCAGATGCGCTGCACGATGCGCCCGATGCGCCCCGATCCGGTGCCGGGCCGGACAAAGACCGCAAAGCGCATCTGCCCGGCCGGATCGATGCGGAAATCGCCCGCGATCACCGCCGCGCCATCCAGCACCCAGGCGCAGACCAGGCTTTCGGGAACGAACCAGCCATCCAGCGCGGGGGCGATATCATCGGGGTCGTCGGGCAAGGTTTCGATGCGGATATTGACGGCCGCGATCCGCCGCCCCGGGGCCGCCCCGATCCAGTCGGCCGGAAAGACGGCGGCTTCCGCCGGGTCGAAGGGCCGGTCCGACACGCCCGGCGCATGGGCCAGGAAGGTGGTGAATTCGGTATGGCTTTCCCATTTCAGCGCATGGCGCCCGATCTGTCCGGTGTAATGCGTGGCCCCCGGCTGCGGATGGGCGGCACCATAACGGTCCAGCAGGGTCAGCAGATGGGCATGATCCTTGGCGCGGTCGCGGTTGGCCGCATCCAGCGGTTCCTTGATCGCCAGATAGACCACATGGCCCGGCGCCGAAATCCGCGGAAAGGGGCGGGCATGCAGTTCGTTGACAAGCGCATAGCGCTGGGGATGGTCGTCGATCGGGCGCATCGCGGGGTCCGGTATGGCTTGGGCAAAGGCGGGGCCTTCGGGAATGGGGTATCGGCGGAGCCGGCTTCAAATAGCACCGTCGGGCCAAGGGAAATCAAGCGTGTGAGGGTATGCACCGGGATACCGGGCATTTGTGCAACAGCCCCCAACGAAAAGGCCCCGCCGGGGCGGGGCCTTTGCTGTCATGTCGCGCGCGATCACTCGATCATCGGCAGCAGCTGGTCGACCGATTTTTTGGCGTCGCCATAGAACATGCGGGTGTTGTCCTTGTAGAACAGCGGGTTCTCGATGCCGGAATAGCCGGTGCCCTGGCCGCGTTTTGAGACGAAGACCTGCTTGGCCTTCCAGACCTCCAGCACCGGCATGCCGGCGATGGGGCTGTTGGGGTCTTCCTGGGCGGCGGGGTTCACGATGTCGTTCGAGCCGATGACGATGACCACATCCGTCGTGGGGAAGTCCTCGTTGATCTCATCCATTTCCAGAACGATGTCATAGGGAACCTTGGCCTCGGCCAGAAGCACGTTCATGTGCCCCGGCAGGCGGCCCGCGACGGGGTGGATGGCAAAGCGCACCTCTTTGCCCCTGGCGCGCAGCTTGCGCGTCAGTTCGGATACCGACTGCTGGGCCTGGGCCACCGCCATGCCATAGCCCGGCACGATGATGACGCTGTCGGCATCGTTCAGCGCCGCGGCCACGCCTTCGGCGTCGATCGCGATCTGTTCGCCCGTCACTTCCATCGCCGGACCCGTGGTGCCGCCAAAGCCGCCCAGGATCACGCTGACAAAGCTGCGGTTCATCGCCTTGCACATGATGTAGCTCAGGATCGCACCCGAGCTGCCGACCAGCGCGCCGACCACGATCAGCAGGTCGTTGCCAAGGCTGAAGCCGATCGCCGCCGCCGCCCAGCCCGAATAGCTGTTCAGCATCGACACCACCACCGGCATGTCGGCGCCGCCGATGCCCATGATCAGGTGATAGCCGATGAACAGCGCCGCCAGCGTCATCACGATCAGCGCCAGCGTGCCGCCCGACTGCAAATAGACCACCAGCAGCACGACCGAGATCAGCGCCGCACCCGCGTTCAGCGCATGACCGCCGGGCAGCTTTTTCGCCGCCGAGGTCACCTTGCCCGCCAGCTTGCCGAATGCGATGACCGACCCGGTGAAGGTGACCGCCCCGATGAACACGCCCAGGAAGGTCTCGACCCGCAGGATCGACACCTCGACCGGCGATTTATGCGCCAGAAGACCCGCGAACCCCGTCAGCGCGCCGCGCGCGACGTCATCCATCGCGAAGACCCGCGCCAGTTCCGCATGGGTGCCAAAGCCCACGAAAACCGCGGCCAGACCGACAAGGCTGTGCATCGCCGCGACAAGCTGCGGCATTTCGGTCATCTGGACCTTCTTGGCGACGATCCAGCCAATGATGCCGCCGCCCAGGATCAGCAGCAGCGACAGCCACCAAAGCCCCGCGCCGGGACCGACCAGCGTTGCCGCCACCGCCAGCGCCATGCCGACGATGCCGTACCAGACGGCGCGTTTCGCGCTTTCCTGCCCCGAAAGGCCGCCCAGCGACAGGATGAACAGAACAGCCGCAACCACATAGGCGGCGGTGGTGAAACCGAATTCCATGTTCCGGCCCTCCCTTTACGACTTCTGGAACATGGCGAGCATGCGACGCGTCACCATGAAACCGCCGAAGATGTTGATCCCGGCCATGAACACCGACAGCGCCGCCAGCACCAGCACCAGGAAGCTGCCCGACCCGATCTGCATCAGCGCGCCCAGGATGATGATCGAGGAAATCGCGTTGGTGACCGCCATCAGCGGCGTGTGCAGGCTGTGGCTGACGTTCCAGATCACCTGGAAGCCCACAAAGACCGACAGCACAAAGACGATGAAATGCTGCATGAAGCTGGCCGGGGCCACCAGGCCGACGGCCAGCAGCAGACCGCCGCTGATCGCCAGCAGCGCCACCTGATCGCGGGTCTGCTTGCGAAAGGCCGCCAGTTCCTGGGCCCGCTTTTCCCCGGGCGTCAGTTCCTTGGCCTTTTCCTTGGGCTTGGCGGCCGCGATCGCCTGCACCTTGGGCGGCGGCGGCGGGAAGGTGATCGCACCGGCATGCGTCACGGTCGCGCCGCGGATCACGTCGTCTTCCATGTTGTGGACGACCACGCCATCCTTGCCCGGCGTCAGATCCGCCATCATGTGGCGGATGTTGTTGGAATAAAGCGTCGACGATTGCGCCGCCATCCGGCTGGGGAAATCGGTATAGCCCACGATCGTCACGCCGTTGTCGCTGACCACCTTCCGGTCGGGCACCGTCAGGTCGCAATTGCCGCCGCGTTCCGCCGCAAGGTCGACCACGACCGAGCCGGGCTTCATCATCGCGACCATGTCGGCCAGCCACAGCTTCGGCGCATCGCGCCCCGGGATCAGCGCCGTGGTGATGACGATGTCCATTTCCGGGGCCAGTTCGCGGAACTTCTTCAGCTGCGCTTCGCGGAATTCCGGGCTTGAGGGCGCGGCATAGCCACCCGTGGCGGCGCCGTCCTGAACCTGATCCTCGAAATCAAGATAGACGAATTCCGCGCCCATCGATTCGATCTGTTCGGCCACCTCGGGGCGTACGTCAAACGCATAGGTGATCGCGCCAAGGCTGGTCGAGGTGCCGATCGCGGCAAGGCCCGCGACCCCCGCCCCCACAACCAGAACCTTCGCCGGCGGAACCTTGCCCGCCGCCGTCACCTGGCCCGTGAAGAAGCGGCCAAAGTTGTTGCCCGCCTCGATCACCGCGCGATAGCCCGCGATATTGGCCATCGACGACAGCGCGTCCATCTTCTGCGCACGGCTGATCCGCGGAACCATGTCCATCGCGATCACGCTTGCGCCCGTCTTGTTCGCAGCCTCCAGAAGATCCTTGTTCTGCGCCGGGTAGAAGAACGAGATCAGCGTCTGGTCCGCGCGCAGCCGCTTTACCTCCGCATCGCCGGGCGGGCGCACCTTCACAACGATGTCCACCGCCCCGAACAACGCAGCCGCATCGGGAACAACCGTCACACCCGCCGCCGCATAGGCCGCGTCCGAAAACCCGGCGCCGGCCCCCGCACCAGACTCAAGGAAACATTCATGGCCCAGCTTCTTCAGCTGAACCGCCGAATCCGGCGTCATCGCAACACGCGATTCCCCCTCAAAAATCTCCCTAGGAGCTCCGATCTTCAACGCTCTCTCCCCCTTCTCATGGCCAATTGGCCACGGTGGTCATGATATGGCCCGGAACGCATAACACCGCGCAATAATATTTCACAACGGCAATTCGCCGAACCTGCGGCGCAATTCCCGCCCAATGTGCCTTTGCGGCAAGCGGGCCTGCATCGCAAGCCCTTTGGCGCCGCTGCGACCCTTTGGCCGGTCAAGCCGGGCCCTTCCGCGGGCTTCGGGCGGGGAAAATGTTGCAGCGCGGCAACGATCGGCTACAGCCAGCGGCGTGTCCGGGCGGCGTAGCGCCGCCAGTCGGCGCCGAAACGGGCACGGATGCGGGTCTCTTCGCCCGCGATGAAGCGACGCGCGATCAGCGCCATGAAGCCCGGCACCAGCCAGATCGCCGCCAGACCGTCCCACCACAGCAAAAGGCCCGCCAGAATCAGCGCATCGGCCAGATAGATCGGGTTGCGCGACAGGGCAAAGGCCCCGCCCGTCACCAACGCCACCGGATCGCGGCGGGGGATGAAGGTGGTGTGGCGCGCCACCATCTGCGCCACCGCCACGACCATCAACGCCAGCCCCAGTCCGATCAGCACCATCCCCAGCACACGCCCGGGGCCAAAGGGGACCGGCACCACGCGCGCCACCCCCCAGCCCAGCACGGCAAACAGGCCAAGCCAGACCGGCGGCAGGTCGAACATCCGCAACGGCCTGACAAAACGCATCGGCGACTCCTTCCCCTGATCCTTCGCGCCCCTGATCCTTCGCGCGCCTGATCCTTCGCGCGCCTGATCCTTCGCGCCCCCGATCCTGCGCCCGATGACGCGCCGGGATCAAGGGGCAAGTGCTTGCCATTCCCCGGCGGGCGCGACACTCTGCCCCCCTGACGGAGGAACATGATGACAACCGACTTCACCGCGACCCGCGCCCTGTTCGACCTGCCCGAAGGGATGGTCTATCTGGATGGCAATTCGCTTGGCCCCCTGCCCCGGACGGTACCTGACCGCGTTGCGCGCACGATCCGCGACGAATGGGGCGGGATGCTGATTTCGGCGTGGAACAAGGCGGACTGGATGGCGATGCCGCGCCGCGTGGGCGACCGGGTGGCGCGGCTGATCGGGGCGGAACCGGGCAGCGTGGTGATGGGCGACACGCTGTCGATCAAGGTCTATCAGGCGATCGCCGCAGGCCTGGACATGAACCCGGCGCGGCGCGTGATCCTGTCGGACAGCGGCAATTTCCCCACCGACCTTTACATGGCCGAGGGGCTGTGCCGGACGCTGGGTGCCGATTACCGGCTGAAGGTCGTGGCCCCCGAAGATGTGGCAGACGCAATCGACGACACGGTGGCGGTGCTGATGCTGACCGAGGTCGATTACCGCACCGGCCGGCGCCATGACATGGCCGCGCTGACCGCGCGGGCCCATGCCGCGGGCGCCATCACCGTCTGGGATCTGGCCCATTCCGCGGGTGCCTTCCCGGTCGATCTGGCCGGCGCGGGGGCGGATTTCGCGGTGGGCTGCACCTATAAATACCTCAACTCCGGCCCCGGCGGCCCGGCCTTCATCTATGTGGCCCCGCGCCATGCCGATCGGGCCGTGCCCGCGCTGTCGGGATGGCTGGGCCATGCCGCGCCTTTCGCGTTTGACCTGTCCTACCGCCCCGGCACAGGCGTTGAGCGGATGCGGGTGGGCACGCCGCCGATCCTGCAACTGGCCGCGCTGGATGCGGCGCTGGATGTCTGGGACGGGGTGGCGATGACCGATATCCGCGCGGCCTCGCTGGCGCTGGCGGATCGCTTCATCGCGGGCGTTGCGGCCGCCTGCCCCGACCTGCGCCTTGTCACCCCGCGCGATCCGGCGATCCGGGGCAGCCAGGTCAGCTTTGCCCATCCCGAAGGCTATGCCATCATGCAGGCGCTGATCGCGCGCGGCGTGGTGGGCGATTTCCGCGCCCCCGACATCCTGCGCTTCGGGATCACCCCGCTTTACATCGGCACGGCCGAGATCGACCGCGCGGTCGAGGTTCTGGCCAAGGTGATGCGCGACCGGCTGTGGGACCGGTCCGAATACCGCGAACGCGCGGCCGTCACCTGACGCGCCGCGCCGCCGCCCAGGCCCGGACCGCATCGCCAAAGGCCCGGAACAGCGGGCGCGACACCGGGTCATCGGCGGCATTCCATTCGGGATGCCACTGCACCGACAGGGTAAAGCCCGGCGCATCGGCGACATGGATCGCCTCGGGTGTGCCATCCTCGGCCCGGCCTTCGATCACGACGCGGGGCCCGGGCTGGCAAATCCCCTGACCGTGCAGGGTGTTGGTCATCACCTCGGTCGCGCCCAGGATCTGATGAAAGCACCCGCCCTCGGTCAGCCGCACGATGTGGCGCAGGGCAAAGCTTTCCTCAAGCGTGCCTTCGGGCGGCATGCGGTGGTTCATCCGCCCCGGCAGGTCGCGGATTTCGGGGTGCAGCGTGCCGCCCATGGCCACGTTCACCTCCTGGAACCCGCGGCAAATGCCGAAGACGGGCTGGCCACGGTCCACGCAGGCCCGGATCAGCGGCAGCGCCACCGCATCGCGCGCCCGGTCAAAGGCGCCGTGCGCGGGGGTTTCCTCCTGCCCGTATTCGGACGGATGCACATTGGGCCGCCCCCCCGTCAGCAGGAAGCCGTCACAGACCGCCAGCAGGTCTTCGACCCGGACCAGCCGCGGATCCGCGGGAATCACCAGCGGCACGCAATCGGCCACCTGCGCCACCGCCTCGGAATTCATCGTGCCCCCGGCATGCACCGGGTAGCGGTCATTGATTTCATAGGCATTGCCGATGACGCCCACAACGGGTCTGGACATGGTGCCCCCCTGGCTTTGCGCAAGCCTAAGGGCGGACCGCGCGCCTGAAAAGAGGATGCCGCGCACAGGGCCTGCGCGCGGCATCGCAAAATGCGCCGGTCAGGGCAGATCAGGCCTCGCCCGCCAGCCCCGCCGCCTCGATGCCGGCCAGCGCCGCCGCGGCATCGTTGTCCGAGGTGTCACCCGTGACGCCCACCGCGCCGATCACCGTGCCAGCGCCGTCGCGCACCAGAACCCCGCCCGGCACCGGCATCACCTGCCCGCCAAAGGCGCCATTCACCGCGGCCATGAAATAGGCCTGCGATTCGGCCCGCGCCATCTGCGCCTTGCCGCCCATGCCCAGCATGATCGACCCATAGGCCTTGGCGCGCGCAATCCCGAACCGGCCGGGGCTGGCGCCATTGCCGCGTTCAAAGGCGATCGGGTGGCCGCCCGCATCCAGCACCACGACCGACAGCGGCTTCCAGCCCGCGTCGCGGCCATGGGCCATTGCCACGTCGATGATCCGCTTGGCGGCTTCCAAAGTCAGTGCCATGTCAGTTCCCTTCCTTCACCTGGGCGCGGCGCTGGTGCAGCACCGGTTCAGTATAGCCCGAGGGCTGCACCCGCCCCAGAAACACCAGATCACAGGCCGCCTGGAAGGCCAGGCCGTCAAAGCCCGGCGCCATCGGCCGATAGGCCGGGTCGCCTTGGTTCTGGCGGTCGACGACGGCGGCCATCTTGCGCATCGCCTCCATCACGCGGCCTTCGGTGACCACGCCGTGATGCAGCCAGTTGGCCAGCGCCTGCGAGCTGATCCGGCAGGTCGCGCGGTCCTCCATCAGGCCCACATCGTGGATGTCCGGCACCTTGGAACAACCGACGCCCTGATCGACCCAGCGCACGACATAGCCAAGGATGCCCTGGGCGTTGTTCTCGATCTCATCGGTGATCTCGGCCTCGGAATAATTCTTGCCGGTGGCCAGCGGGATCGTCAGCAGGTCATCCAGCCGCGCGGGGCGGTTCAGCGCCGCGATCTCGGCCTGGCGGGCCTTGACGTCGACCTTGTGGTAATGCGTGGCATGCAGCGTCGCCGCCGTCGGGCTGGGCACCCAGGCGCAGTTGGCGCCGGCGCGCGGATGGCCGATCTTGGCCTCCAGCATCTCGGCCATGCGGTCGGGCATCGCCCACATCCCCTTGCCGATCTGGGCCTTGCCCGCCAGCCCGCAGGCCAGGCCGATATCGACATTGCGGTCTTCATAGGCGGAAATCCAGGGCTGCGATTTCATCTCGCCCTTGCGCAGCATCGGCCCGGCCTCCATCGAGGTGTGGATTTCATCGCCGGTGCGATCCAGGAAGCCGGTGTTGATGAAGGCCACGCGGTTCTGCGCCGCGCGGATGCATTCCTTCAGGTTCGCGCTGGTGCGGCGTTCCTCATCCATGATGCCCAGCTTGACGGTGTAACGCGGCAGGCCCAGCACCGCCTCGACCCGGTCAAAGATTTCGCTGGCAAAGGCGACCTCTTCGGGGCCGTGCATCTTGGGTTTCACCACATAGACCGACCCGGTGGTGGAATTGCGCGCGCCCCCGGCCTTGCGCAGGTCATGGATGGCGCACAACGTGGTGACCATCGCATCCATCAGACCTTCGGGAATTTCCTGCCCCCCCGCATCCAGGATCGCGGGGTTCGTCATCAGATGGCCCACGTTGCGCACCAGCATCAGCGCGCGACCCTTCAGCACAAGTTGCCCGCCATCGGGCGCGGTGAAGTGCAGATCGGGGGCCAGCGCCCGGGTAAAGGTCTTGCCACCCTTTTCCACCTGTTCGGCCAGATCGCCCTTCATCAGGCCCAGCCAGTTGGAATAGGCCAGCACCTTGTCGGCTGCATCGACCGCAGCCACCGAATCCTCGCAATCCATGATCGAGGACAGCGCCGATTCAAGCCGGACATCGGCGATGTGCGCCGGATCGGTGCGCCCGATCGGATGATCGGCGTTCACATCAAGAATGATGTGCAGGTCATTGTTCGCAAGCAGAATCGCGGACGGCGCGTCCGCCACGCCCTGATAGCCCGCGAATTGCGCAGGCGTCTTCAGCCCCGTTTCCCCTTGCGTGGTGACCACCAGCGCGCCATCGCGCACCGCGATCGCGCTGACCTCGGCCCAGGACCCGGTGGCCAGGGGCGCGACCTCATCCAGGAACGCCTTGGCCCAGGCAATCACCCGCGCCCCGCGCGCCGGATCGAAACCGCCGCCCGCGGGCAGATCGCCCAGCGCATCGGTGCCGTACAGCGCATCATACAGGCTGCCCCAGCGCGCATTCGCGGCATTCAGCGCATAGCGCGCGTTCATGATCGGCACCACCAGCTGCGGGCCGCATTGGGTGGCGAATTCGGGATCGGTCGGGCCGGTTTCGATGGTGAAATCGGGGCCCTCGGGCAGAAGATAGCCGATTTCGGTCAGGAAGGCCTTGTAGGCGGCGGCATCATGCGGCTGGCCGCGGCGGGCCAGGTGCCAGGCGTCGATCCGGGCCTGAATCTCTTCCCGCCTGGCCAGGAGCGCGCGGTTCTTCGGCGCCAGATCGCGCACGATGTCCGAAAAGCCCTTCCAGAAGGCCCCGGCGCTGACCCCGGTGCCCGGAAGCGCCACGGTTTCGATGAATTCGACCAGCTGCGGATCGACCGACAATGCCTCACGCGCGATACGTTCGCTCATGCTTGCTCCCCCGTTTCGGCCCCGATCCGGGGCGATTGCCGTACTCTAATGGCGGCTTGCACAAAATCGGTCAAGATACTTTACCAGTCAGGCCGGGATTGATCCTGATTGCCCGCCTGCCACGCCGGACCATAGCGCAGCCGCGCGCCATGCCCAAGCCGGGATGCCGAAAGCCTGGCAAGAGAGCGCCGCAGTTGAACCCCGCCGAGGATCACCCTAACCTGCGCCGCCGCGATCCGGTTCGCCCGGACCACCTGCAGGAGCCCGTGATGAACACCACCCCCGCCGCCCCCACCCGCCTGGCCGATTACGCGCCCTGGCCGTTCCGTCTGGATCAGGTGCATCTGCAGTTTCGCCTGCACCCCGGCGCGACCCGCGTCCGCGCCCGGCTGCAGCTGGCGCCCCGGGGCAGCGGTCAGGCGATGGTGCTGGATGGCGAGGCGCTGCGCCTGATTTCGGCGACGGTCGATGGCGTCACGCTGACGCCCGCCGATTACCGGCTGACCGACACCGGCCTGACGATTCACCCCGCCGCCCTGCCCGATACCCCCTTCACGCTGGAAACCGAGGTCGAGATCGCGCCCGAAACCAATACCGCGCTGGAAGGCCTTTACATGTCGCGCGGCATGTATTGCACCCAATGCGAGGCCGAGGGGTTCCGCAAGATCACCTTCTACCCCGACCGCCCCGATGTGATGGCCCGCTTCCGCGTGCGCATCGAAAGCGATCTGCCGGTGTTGCTGTCGAACGGCAACCCGGTGGCGCAAGGCAAGGGTTGGGCCGAATGGGACGATCCCTGGCCCAAGCCCGCCTATCTGTTCGCGCTGGTCGCGGGCGATCTGGTCGCCCATTCCGACCGCTTCACCACGATGTCGGGGCGCAAGGTCGCGCTGAACATCTGGGTCCGCCCCGGCGATCAGGACCGCTGCGCCTTCGCCATGGAGGCGCTGAAACAGTCCATGCGCTGGGACGAAACCGCCTATGGCCGCGAATATGATCTGGATGTGTTCAACATCGTCGCCGTGGACGATTTCAACATGGGCGCGATGGAAAACAAGGGCCTGAACATCTTCAACTCGAAATGGGTGCTCGCCAGCCCCGAAACCGCGACCGACGCCGATTTCGAACGAATTGAGGGCATCATCGCACATGAGTATTTCCACAACTGGACCGGCAACCGCATCACCTGCCGCGACTGGTTCCAGCTGTGCCTGAAAGAGGGGCTGACGGTGTTCCGCGACCAGCAGTTCACCGCCGACATGCGCCTGGGCCCGGTCAAGCGCATCGAGGATGTGATGGCCCTGCGCGCCCGCCAGTTCCGCGAGGATCAGGGCCCGCTGGCCCATCCCGTCCGCCCGCAGGAATACCGCGAGATCAACAATTTCTACACCGCCACCATCTACGAAAAGGGCGCCGAGGTGGTCGGCATGCTCAAACGTCTGGTGGGCGATGACGGCTACGCCCGGGCGCTGGATCTGTATTTCACCCGCCACGACGGCCAGGCCTGCACGATCGAGGATTGGCTGAAGGTGTTCCAGGATGTGACGGGCCGCGATCTGACCCAGTTCAGGCGCTGGTACACCGATGCCGGCACCCCGCGCCTGCGCGTGACCGGGGACTGGGCCGATGGCACCTATACGCTCACGTTCGAGCAATCCACGCCCCCCACGCCGGGCCAGCGCGACAAGCCGCCGCGCGTGATCCCTATTGCCGTGGGCCTGCTGTCGCCCAATGGCGATGAGGTGATGCCGACGCGTGTGCTCGAAATGACCGAAACCCGGCAAAGTTTCACCTTCCCCGGCCTTGGCGCCCGCCCGGTGCCGTCAATCCTGCGCGGTTTTTCGGCCCCCGTGGTGCTGGAACGCGACACAAACCCCGGCGAACAGGCCTTTCTGCTGGCCCATGACACCGACCCCTTCAATCGCTGGGAAGCGGGCCGCGGCCTTGCACGCCAGGCGCTGATGGCGATGGCCACGGGCGGCGCGCCCGACCCCGCGCATCTTGATGCCGTGGGCCATGTGCTGGCCGATGACACCGCCGACCCCGCCTTCCGCGCGCTGGTGCTGCGCCTGCCCGGCGCCGAAGAGATCGCCCAGGCCCTGCATGAGACGGGCAAGACCCCCGACCCCGACGCGATCCATGCCGCGCGCCTGGCCCTGGCCCGCGCGCTGGCCGACCGGCATGAACCGCTGCTGGACCGGCTGTATCGGCAAATGGAAGTGCCCGGCCCCTATTCCCCCGAAGCCGCCCCCGCGGGCCAGCGCGCGCTGCGGCTGGCCTGCCTGTCGCTGCTGTCGCGCCGCGACGGCGGGGCACGGGCCCGGGCGCTGTTCACCCAGGCCCGCAACATGACCGAGTCGCTGGGCGCGCTGACCTGCCTGATCGAGGCGGACTGCGGCGCCGATGCGCTTGCCGCCTTCCGCAGCCGCTGGGAAGGCGACAGGCTGGTCATGGACAAGTGGTTCATGGTGCAAATGGCCCATTGCCCGCCCGCCGTGGCCCCGGCACTGGCCGCAACGCTGGCCCGCGACCCCGCCTTCGACTGGAAGACCCCCAACCGCTTCCGGGCGCTGCTGGGCGGGCTTGCGGCCAACCACGCAGGCTTTCACCATGCCTCGGGCGCGGGCTATGCCTTCTATGCCGACTGGCTGATCCGGCTGGACCCGGTAAACCCGCAAACCGCCGCGCGCATGTCCACCGCCTTTGAAACCTGGGCGCGCCATGATGCTTCGCGCCGCACGCTGGCCCGCGCCGCGCTGACCCGCATCGCCGCCACCCCGGACCTGAGCCCCGATCTGCGGGAAATGACCGCGCGGCTTCTGGGCTGAACGGACGCACGCGGCCCGCGCCGGGGGCTCTGCCCCCGGACCCCCGAGGTATTTGCGGCAAGATGAAAGCGCGTGGGCTTCTTCTTGGCAAAAATACTCATGATCCGCCGCCAGCCCCGCAGAGCCGGCGGCGGTGGTCTTTCCCGAAGGCTTGCCCCTCCCTCGCCCCTGGCCTAGAAGGCGAAAGCCCGCCAAGGAAGGACGTGACCCATGCTTGATCATCTTGCCTGCAAAGCCCCCGAACCCAAAGTGATCGCCGGTGCCAAGGCCGATTGGGAACTGGTGATCGGCCTTGAGGTCCATGCGCAGGTGGCCTCGAACGCCAAGCTGTTTTCGGGCGCCTCGACCACCTTCGGGGCGGAGCCCAATTCCAACGTGGCCTTTGTCGATGCCGCGATGCCCGGGATGCTGCCGGTGATCAACGAATTCTGCGTGGCCCAGGCGGTGCGCACGGGGCTGGGGCTGAAGGCGCAGATCAATCTGGTCTCGGCCTTCGACCGCAAGAACTATTTCTACCCCGACCTGCCGCAGGGCTATCAGATTTCGCAGCTCTACCACCCGATCGTCGGCGAGGGCGAGATCATCGTGGACATGGGACCGGGCGTGGCGCGTCGCGTGCGGATCGAACGCATCCACCTGGAACAGGACGCGGGCAAGTCGATTCACGACATGGACCCGAACATGTCCTTCGTGGACCTCAACCGCACCGGTGTGGCGCTGATGGAGATCGTCAGCCGCCCCGACATCCGCGGCCCCGAGGAGGCCGCAGCCTATGTGGCCAAGCTGCGCCAGATCCTGCGCTACCTTGGCACCTGCGATGGCAACATGCAGAACGGCAACCTGCGCTGCGATGTCAACGTCTCGGTCTGCCGCCCCGGCGCCTATGAACGCTGGCAGGAAACCGGCGATTTCGGCCATCTGGGCACGCGCTGCGAAATCAAGAACATGAACTCGATGCGCTTCATCCAAGCCGCAATCGACTATGAAGCCCGCCGCCAGATCGCCATTGTCGAGGATGGCGGCACCGTGGTGCAGGAAACGCGCCTATACGATCCCGACAAGGGCGAGACGCGGTCGATGCGGTCGAAGGAAGAGGCGCATGACTATCGCTATTTCCCCTGTCCCGACCTGCTGCCGCTGGAAATCGAGCAGGCGTGGGTCGATGACATCGCGGCCTCAATGCCCGAATTGCCCGATGAGAAAAAGGCGCGGTTCGTCAGCGAACTGGGGCTTTCGGAATATGACGCGGACGTGCTGACCGCCGAGGTCGAGAATGCCGACTTCTTCGAAGCGGTCGTGGCGGCCTGTGGCGATGGCAAGCTGGCCGCGAACTGGGTCATCAATGAACTGTTCGGCCGACTGAAGAAGGAAGGCCATGAAATCGGCGACAGCCCCGTGACGCCGCCGCAGCTGGGCGGCATCATCACGCTGATCAAGGCGGGCGACATTTCGGGCAAGATCGCCAAGGACCTGTTCGAGATCGTCTGGACCGAAGGCGGCGACCCGGCGGCCATCGTCGAGGCGCGCGGCATGAAGCAGGTCACCGACCTTTCCGCGATCGAAAAGGCGGTGGACGACATCATCGCCGCCAACCCCGCGCAGGTGGAAAAGGCCAGGGCAAACCCGAAACTTGCAGGCTGGTTCACCGGCCAGGTCATCAAGGCCTCGGGCGGCAAGGCCAACCCGGCCGCGGTGAACGAAATCGTGGCAAAGAAGCTGGGGCTGTAACAGCCCCCGCCCGCGGCTTAGCGGCCCGGTTCACCGCATCGTCAATTGACCACGGGGCAGGCCCGGTTAGAACGGCCCCGAACAAGAGGTGTGCCGATGCAGCAATTTGAATACCGGGTGATCCCCGCCCCCGCGAAGGGTGAAAAGGACCGTGGCCTGAAGACCGGGGCGGAACGCTTTGCCCATGCCCTGACCCGCGCGATGAACGACATGGCGCGCGATGGCTGGGAATATCTGCGCGCCGATACCCTGCCAGCCGAGGAACGCAGCGGGCTGACCTCGAAGACCACGGTCTATCACAACCTTCTGGTGTTCCGCCGCGCGGTTGCGGCGGGGGCAGACCCGGGCCGTGTGCAGCCGCCGCCCCCCGAACGGGCAGAGGCGCCCCCGGCACAGGCCCACCCCGAAGAACCCAAGGCGCGCCGTCTGCTGGCCGAAACGCCCGAAGGCGCCGCCCCCCGGCTGGGCCCGGCCGCCGCCAGCATGGCCTAGGCGCTAGCTCTCGATTTCCAGCGCAAGCGCGTGGATGCGGGCCAGCAGGTCCGGCCCCAGCACCGCATGGATCGCCCGGTGCCGCGCCAGCCGTGACATCGGCGCGAAGGCGGCGGCTGCGATGCGCACCCGGAAGTGGCTTTCGCCCTCGGGCCGGGCACCGGCATGGCCCGCATGGCGCGCGCTTTCATCGATCACCTCCAGCCTGTCGGGCTGGAATTGCATCAGCCGCGCCCTTATCTCATCCACCACCGGCATTTTTCCGCCACGCCCCCTTCCACCCCCCGTGAAAACCCCTAAACTTTGTGGCCCGAGTCGCACCGGCTGGTCAACAGACCCGGCACAAGAGACGCATGATGAGCAGAAACGACCCCTTCGGATTCGATATCTCCGCCGCCTCCGACAAGAAGCGCCGCCAGAAAGGCAAGCGCGGGATGTCGGGCGCGTTCGACACCTCGACCCGCGTCTGCGACAAGGAAGGCTGCAATGAGCCCGGCCAGTATCGCGCGCCCAAAAGCCCCAAGGTGCTGGATGACTATTACTGGTTCTGCAAGGACCATGTGCGCGAATACAACCTGAACTGGAACTATTTCCAGGGCCAGTCCGAGGCGGAATTCCAGGCCTTCCTTGACAATGCCACGGTCTGGGAACGCCCCACACGCCCCTTCAACCACGCCAATGACGAGGCGCGCGGCTGGGCGCGGCACGGCATTTCCGACCCGATGGAAATTCTGGGCGCCAATGCCACGCAAAACCCGGGCCGTCAGGTCGTGGGGCGCAAGCTGCCCCCCACGGAACGGCGCGCACTGGACATCCTGGATGCCAGGGACAGCATGACCAAGCCTGAAATCCGCAAGCTCTACAAGGCGCTGATCAAGGTGCTGCATCCCGACATGAACGGCGGTGACCGCAGTCAGGAAGAAATGCTGCAACAGGTCGTCTGGGCCTGGGATCAGATCAAGGACAGCCGCAACTTCAAGGACTGATCCGGGCCGGATCAAGGCCCCGCCTGGCCCCTTCTTCTTGGCCAAAATACTCCGGGGGTGCAGAGGGGGCAGCGCCCCCTGCCCCGGCCCCGGCGCCTCTTGCCCCCGGCTCAGGCGCGGCGGGACCCTCCGCGCAGCGCGCGGACCGTCGGGTTGATCAGCCGCGCCACGACCGGGATCAACCCCAGCCCAAGCGCCAGGCCAAAGACGCCGTCGAACAGCGCGGTGACGGCCCAGGCCACCGCACCGGGCGCGCGCCCCAGGGCCGCAGCGGCCCCCCCGGCCTGATGATGGATCCAGTCATAAGGGCCATGCCAGCCAAGGTCTGCCAGCCCATGCAGCACGATGGACCCGCCGACCCAGATCATCGCCGCCGTGCCCACCACCATCAGCGCCTTCATGAAATGGGGCATGAAGGCGACGATGCCGCGCCCCAGCGCGCGGGTCGGCGCCAGCCGCCCGACGCGCGCCAGCCACAGCCCGGCATCATCGGCTTTCACGATCAGCGCCACCCCGCCATAGACCGCCACGGTGATGCCCACCGCCACCACCGCCAGCGTCAGCGCCTGCATCACCACCCCCTGCGCGGGCAGGGCTGCCAGGGCAATGGTCATGATCTCGGCCGACAGGATGAAATCGGTCTTGACCGCGCCCGCGACCTTTTCCGCCTCAAGGTGCAGCGGGTCGCCCACGGGGTCGACATGGCCATCGGCATGGGGCGTGTGGGGCTGGAACAGATGCCAGACCTTTTCCGCCCCCTCAAAGCACAGATAGCCCCCGCCCAGCATCAAAAGCGGCGTGATCGCCCAGGGCGCGAAGGCCGACAGCAACAGCGCCGCCGGCAGCAGGATCAGCAGCTTGTTGCGGATCGAACCCAGCGCGATCTTGCCCACGATCGGCAATTCGCGCGCCGGCGCAAAGCCATGCACATATTTCGGCGTCACCGCCGCATCGTCGATGACCGCGCCCGCCGCCTTGGCACCCGCCTTGGCGGCCTGCCCCGCCACATCGTCGATGCTTGCCGCCGCGACCTTGGCGATGCCCGCCACGTCATCCAACAGCGCCAGAAGGCCACTCATCCCCGATCTCCTGCAAGGAACCCACGCCAAACTAGCGCGGGCGCGCGAACGCGGCAATCCACCGCCTTCCCCTTGCACGCCCGGGCGATATGATCCACAACTTTCCCAGGCCGCCCGATCGGGGCGCGCGCGCGAGACAACCCGGATAGAATTGGCGGACGGCATGCTGGATCACAACGCGAAACCCACCGAAGACATCTCCGTACGGGACGTTTTCGGGATCGATACCGAGATGAAGGTGAAGGGCTTTGCCGAACGCACCGACCGTGTGCCGGAACTCGACCCGACCTACAAGTTCGACCCCGACACCACGCTGGCCATTCTGGCAGGCTTTGCCTACAATCGCCGCGTGATGATCCAGGGCTATCATGGCACCGGCAAATCCACCCATATCGAACAGGTCGCCGCCCGGCTGAACTGGCCCTGCGTGCGGGTGAACCTGGACAGCCACATCAGCCGGATCGACCTGATCGGCAAGGATGCGATCAAGCTGCGCGACGGCAAGCAGGTGACCGAATTCCACGAAGGCATCCTGCCCTGGGCCTTGCGCAACCCCGTCGCCATCGTCTTCGATGAATATGACGCGGGCCGCCCCGACGTGATGTTCGTGATCCAGCGCGTTCTGGAACATGACGGCAAGCTGACGCTGCTGGACCAGAATGAAATCATCACCCCCAACCCGTTCTTCCGGCTGTTTGCCACGGCCAACACTGTGGGCCTTGGCGACACGACGGGCCTGTATCACGGCGTGCAGCAGATCAACCAGGCACAGATGGACCGCTGGAGCCTGGTGGCCACGCTGAACTATCTGTCGCATGACGCCGAAACCGCGATCGTCCTGGCCAAGACCCCGCATTACAACACCGAAAAAGGCCGCAAGACGATCAGCCAGATGGTGCATGTCGCCGATCTGACCCGCACCGCCTTCATGAACGGCGATCTGTCCACGGTCATGTCGCCGCGCACGGTGATCACCTGGGCGCAGAACGCGGAAATCTTCCGCAACGTGGGCTATGCCTTCCGGCTGACCTTCCTGAACAAATGCGACGAACTGGAACGCCAGACGGTTGCCGAATTCTACCAGCGCCTCTTTGATGAGGAGCTTCCCGAAAGTGCTGCGGCCCAGGCGATACGGTAAGGCATGAAACCCGTCGACAACCCTGCAGATCCGTTCAAGAAGGCGCTGGCCGAGGCGACCAGGACGCTGGCCGACGATGCCGATCTGACGGTCACCTTCTCGGTCGATCCTTCGGGGATCGCGGGCGATACGATGCGCCTGCCGCAGGTCAGCCGCCGCATGACGCGCGATGAGGTATTGCTGGCGCGGGGCACGGGCGATGCGCTGGCGCTGCGCCGGCGCCATCACGATGCGGGCACGTTCGCCCGCTACAACCCCTCGGGGCCGATGGCGCGCGATCTGTATGAGGCGATGGAAACCGCCCGCTGCGAGGCGCTTGGCGCGCGCGACATGCCCGGCACGCTGACCAATATCGACGCCAGGATCGCACATGAGGCCGAGCGCAAGGGCTATGGCCAGATCCGCAGCCGGGAAGAGGCCTCGCTGGCGGTCGCCGCGGGCTACATGGTGCGCGAACTGGCCACCGGGCGCAAACTGCCCGCCGCCGCGCACCATGTGCTGGATCTGTGGCGCCCCTTCATCGAGGAATCGGCCGCGGGCGATCTGGGCGATGTGAACGCGGTCCTGGCCGATCAGGCGGCCTTCGCGCGCATGGCGCGCAAGGTGATCGCCGATCTGGGCTATGCCGATCAGCTGGGCGAAGACCCCGATGCCGACCAGCCCGACGAGGGTGCCGAGGACGAGGCTGAACAGGAAGAAGAGGCCGGCGACAACCAGGCCCGCGACGAGGCGCAGGACGAGGATGAGGCATCGTCCGAAAGCAGCCAGGACGAAACCCAGGAGCAAAGCCAGACCACCGTCAGCATGGACGACCTTGCCGATCAGGAGATGGGCGAAGAGGTCGACATGCCCGAGGCCGAGGCGCCGCTGGAACCGCCCCCGCCCGCGCCCTATTCCGCCGCGGATCCGAACTATCAGGTCTATGCCACCGATTTCGATGAAGAAATCCATGCCGAGGATCTGGCCGAACCAGCCGAGCTGGAACGGCTGCGCGCCTATCTGGACCAGCAGCTGGAACCGCTGAAGGGCGCGGTCAGCCGGCTGGCCAACAAGCTGCAGCGCCGGCTTCAGGCGCAGCAGAACCGCAGCTGGGAATTCGACCGCGAGGAAGGCATCCTGGATGTGGCGCGCCTGGCGCGTGTGGTGGCCACGCCCACCACGCCGCTGTCGTTCAAGGTGGAAAAGGATACCGAATTCCGCGACACGGTGGTGACGCTGCTGCTGGACAATTCCGGCTCGATGCGGGGGCGGCCGATTTCCATCGCGGCGATCTGCGCCGATGTTCTGGCGCGCACGCTGGAACGCTGCTCGGTCAAGGTGGAAATCCTGGGCTTTACCACCCGTGCCTGGAAGGGCGGGCAGGCCCGGGAAAAATGGCTCAATTCCGGGCGCCCGCAACAACCGGGACGGCTGAATGACCTGCGGCACATCATCTACAAATCCGCCGATGTGCCCTGGCGGCGGGTGCGCGACAACCTGGGCCTGATGATGAAAGAAGGCCTGCTGAAGGAAAACATCGACGGCGAGGCGCTGGAATGGGCGCATCGGCGCATGCTGGGCCGGCGCGAGGCGCGCAAGATCCTGATGGTGATTTCCGATGGCGCGCCGGTCGATGATTCCACCCTGTCGGTCAATGCCGCGAATTATCTGGAAAAACACCTGCGCGACGTGATCGCCATGGTGGAACGGCGCCGCGCGGTGGAACTGATCGCGATCGGCATCGGCCATGATGTGACACGCTATTACCAGCATGCGGTGACCATCACCGATGTGGAACAGCTGGCCGGTGCGATGACCGAACAGCTGGCGGGGCTGTTCGATTCCGACCCGCGCGCGCGGGCCCGGCTGATGGGCATCGCCAAGGCGGCGCGCTGATGTATCAGGATTTCGCGGTCCGTTCACGCCCCTCGGACGGGCCACCCCGGCTGGCGGCGCTGCGCGCGGTGCTGGCCGGTCAGGGGCTTGCGGGGTTCATCGTGCCACGCGCCGATGCCCATCAGGGCGAATATGTCGCCCCCCATGATGCGCGGCTGGCCTGGCTGACGGGGTTTACCGGATCGGCAGGGTTCTGCATCGCGCTGATGGATCGCGCGGGCGTCTTCGTCGATGGCCGCTACCGCGTGCAGGTCCGGGCCGAGGTCGACTGCGCCACCTTTACCCCGGTCAACTGGCCCGAGGTCAAGCCCGGCCCCTGGCTTGCCGCGGCCCTGCCCGCAGGCGGGCGTGTGGGCTTTGACCCCTGGCTGCACACCCGCAAGGAAATCGATGATCTGCAGGCAGCGGTGACCGGCAGCGGGGTTGACCTGGTGCCTGTGCCGCGCAACCCGGTCGATGCGATCTGGCCCGACCAGCCCGCCCCGCCCGCCGCCCCGGCCCGCATCCATCCGCCCGAATTCGCGGGCGAGGACAGCGCCACCAGGCGCGCGCGTCTGGCGGACGGGCTGCGCCAGCGCGGCGCGCGCGCCGCGGTGATCACGCTGACGGATTCGCTTTGCTGGCTGCTGAACATCCGCGGCGCCGATATTCCGCGCAATCCGGTGGTGCAGGGCTTTGCGATCCTGCATGATACCGGCCATCTGACACTGTTTGCCGAGGCCGCGAAATTTTCGCCCCCCGTGCTGGAACATCTGGGCGCCGATGTCACCCTGCGCCCGACCGCCGCCTTTGCCCCCGCGCTGCGCAGCCTGCCCGGCCCGGTGCAGGTCGACCCGGCCAGCGCGCCGCTGCAGGTGGGGCGCGAACTGGGCGAACAGGGTATAGAAATCCTGTGGGCCGACGACCCCTGCATCCTGCCCAAGGCGATCAAGACCCCGGCCGAAATCGCCGGGATGGACGCCGCACATCACCGCGACGCGGTGGCGATGGTCGAATTCCTGGCCTGGCTGGACGCCGAGGCGCCGAAGGGCGGGCTTGATGAAATCGCCGTGGTCACCGCGCTGGAAGGGTTTCGCCGCGCGTCGAATACGCTGACGGAAATCAGCTTTGACACGATCTGCGGCGCGGGGCCCAATGGCGCCATCGTCCATTACCGCGTGACCGAGGCCACCAACCGCCCCCTCCGCCCCGGTGAAATCCTGCTGGTCGATTCCGGCGGGCAATATGTGGACGGCACCACCGACATCACCCGCACCATCGCCGTCGGCCCCGTGCCCGAGGCTGCCCGCGCCCCCTTTACCCGCGTGCTGCAGGGCATGATCGCCATATCGCGCGCGCGCTGGCCCCGGGGCCTGGCCGGGCGCGATCTGGACGCGCTGGCCCGCATCGCCCTGTGGCGCGCGGGCCAGGATTATGACCACGGCACCGGCCACGGGGTTGGCGCGGCGCTCTGCGTGCACGAAGGCCCCGCGCGGCTGTCGCGGCTGTCGGATGTGGCCCTGCAGCCCGGCATGATCCTGTCGAACGAACCGGGCTATTACCGCGAAGGGGCCTTTGGCATCCGCATCGAGAACCTTGTTCTGGTGGAACAGGCCCCGCCCCTGCCCGGCGCCGATGACCGACCGATGCTGGCGTTGCGCACACTGACCTGGGTGCCGATTGACCGCCGGCTGATCCTGGCCGGAATGCTGGCCCCCGACGAACGCGACTGGCTGAATGACTATCACGCCCAAGTCCTGCACCGGATCGGTCCGGCCGTGTCGGCGCCTGCGCGGGCCTGGCTGGAAGCCGCCTGCGCGCCGGTCTGATCTGCCCGTTCGCCCCGCCGTGCCATAGGGGCGGGCCATACGGGCGGCCATACGGGCGGGAAGGCGCCCGCCCGGCGCCGGGGGGCTTTTCCCGGCCTGCTTGCTGACCTAAGGAAGGGGCAGCAGCGCACCGCCGAAGGATCGCCATGATGCCCCATGATGCCGCCATTGCCGCCCTGCAGGCCCTGCTTGGTCCACGCCTCAGCGTCACCCGCGCCGAGCGCGACCTGCATGGCGCATCCGAGGCCTGGTATCCGCTGGCCCCGCCCGATGCCGTAGCCTGGCCCGAAACCACCGCCGAGGTGGCGCAGATCGTGCGCATCTGCGCGGCCCATGCCATGCCGATCGTGCCCTGGGGCGCGGGCACGTCACTGGAAGGGCATGCGCTGGCGGTTCAGGGCGGGCTGTGCCTTGACATGGGCCGGATGAACCGTGTGCTTGCGATCCGCCCCGAGGACATGCTGGCCGTGGTGCAACCCGGCCTGACGCGCGAGGCGCTGAATGCGGACCTGCGCGCCACCGGCCTGTTCTTTCCCGTCGATCCGGGCGCCAATGCCAGCCTTGGGGGCATGGCGGCCACCCGCGCCTCGGGGACGACGACGGTGCGCTATGGGTCCATGCGCGCCAATGTCGCCGCCCTTGAGGTGGTGCTGGCCGATGGCCGTATCATCCGCACCGGCAGTGCTGCGGCCAAATCCGCCGCAGGCTATGACCTGACCGCGCTGATGCTGGGTTCGGAAGGGACGCTGGGCATCATCACCGAACTGACGTTGCGCCTGCATGGCCAGCCCGAGGCGATTTCCGCCGCGGTCTGCGCCTTTGACACGCTGGAGGCGGCGGTGCAGACGGTGATGGCCACGATCCAGCTGGGCATTCCGATGGCGCGCATCGAATTCGTCGATGAAACGATGGCGCGGGTCTTCAATGCCCATGCCGGCACCAGCCTGCCCGAAACGCCGCATCTGCTGGTGGAATTCCACGGCTCGCCCGCGGGGGTGGCCGAACAGGCCGAACGCTTTGGCGAGGTGGTGGCGGAAATGGGCGGCGCGCATTTCGACTGGGCCACCACGCCCGAGGCGCGCGCGCGGCTGTGGAAGATGCGCCACGGTGCCTATACCGCGTGTCTGGCCGCGCGGCCGGGATCAATGGGTCTGGTGACCGACATCTGCGTGCCGATGTCGCGGCTGGCCGAAGCGGTGCGTGAAACCCGCGACGATATCGCCGCCGAGGGCCTGATCGGCCCGATCCTGGGCCATGTGGGCGATGGCAATTTCCATGCCGTCCTGCTGCTGGACCGGGGCAGCGACAGCGATCTGGCGCGGGCCAAGCGGCTGGCCGAACGCATGGCCGAACGCGCGCTGCGCATGGGCGGCACGGTCACCGGCGAACACGGCGTGGGGCTTGGCAAACGCGCACTGATGGCGGCCGAACATGGCCCCGCCTGGGCGGTGATGGGCGCGATCAAGGCCGCGCTTGACCCCGCCAATATCCTGAACCCGGGCAAGCTGGTGCCCGGACCTGACCTGCTGCCCCCCGATCTGGCCCCCGATCTGGCCCCCGATCTGGCCGCCCCCCGCCCGGAGACCCTTGCATGACCCTGCTGTCCACCCCCGCCGACCTGCCCCGCGCCTTTGCCCTGGCCTGGAGCGCGCGTGACGCCCGCGCGCTGGCGGGCTTTTTTGCCGCCGATGCCGATTTCCTGAGCCTGACCGGCGCCGCCGCCGAAGGCGTGGACGAAATTACCGAGGTTCTGGCAGGGGAACTGGCAGGGGCCTTTGCCCGCGCGCGGCTGGTGACCGGCAAGACCAGGCTGCGCCCGCTGGGCCCGCATGCGGCGGTGCTGCTGCAACGCTTTGTGCTGACGGGCATCGTGCATGCCGACGGGTCGGACGCGGGGCGGATCGGGGCGGTGCTGGCGGCGACGCTGGTGGCCAATGGCGCGGGCTGGGAAATCGTTGCGGCGCAATTCGTGGCCGAAGGCTGACCGGCCAGGACCCTGCCCCCACCCTTCGTCCCCCACCCTTCGTCCCGCAGCCTGAGCCCCGCAGCGGCGGGTCAGCCCGTCAGAAGCGCGCGGGCCGCGTCCCGCGCGGCCTCGCTGACCTCGGCGCCCGAAATCATCCGCGCGATTTCATCCACCCGCGCGTCGGCGGCCAACGGCACCACGGTTGAACTGGTCATGCCATCGACCACCCGCTTTTCCACGCGCCAGTGATGCCCGCCGCGCGCCGCCACCTGCGGGCTGTGCGTCACGACCAGAACCTGCGCCCCCTCGGCCAGACGCGCCAGGCGCCGGCCGACCGCATCGGCGGTGGCGCCCCCCACACCGCGGTCGATTTCGTCAAAGATCAGCACCAGAGCATCGGCCCCGCGCGCCAGAACCACCTTCAGCGCCAGCAAGAATCGTGACAGTTCCCCGCCCGAGGCGATCTTGTTCAGGGGCCCCGCCGGCGCGCCGGGATTGGTGGCCACGGTAAAGGCCACCGTATCGCTGCCCTCGGGGCCGGATTCACCCGCGCTGATCGCCGTTGCAAAGACCGCCCGTTCCAGCTTCAGCGGCGCCAGTTCCGCCGCCATCGCCGCATCCAGCCGTCCCGCCGCCGCGCGCCGCGCCGCGCCCAGCCGCGCCGCCGCCGCATCATAGGCGGCCCCCGCAGCGGCAAGATCGGCCCGCAGCGCCCGGATACCATCTTCACCGCCATCCAGCGCGGCCAGGCGCGCGCGCAGGGTTTCGGCAAACCCGCCCAGATCGTCAGGCAAAACGCCATGCTTGCGCGCCAGCGCCCGGATCGCGAACAGACGTTCCTCACATGCCTCAAGCGCGCGGGGGTCGAAAGACAGGGCTTCCAGCGCCTCTTCGACGCCCTGCGCGGCATCGCCCAGTTCGATCAGCGCGCGTTCCAGCGCCGACAGCGGCAGATCCAGCCGGCCTTCGGCCTTTTCCGCAGCCCCCTGCAGCCAGCGATCGGCATCGCGCATCGCACCCTCGGCACCATCAGGGCCCAGCATCTGCAGCGCACGGGCCACATCGGTGCGGATGCGTTCGGCGCCCTGCATCAGGCGGCGCTGCGCGTCCAGCGTGCCTTCCTCGCCGGGCTGGGGATCAAGCTGGTCCAGCTCGGCCACGGCATGGCGCAGGAAATCCTCTTCGCCCCTGACGGCGGCCAATGCGGTCTCGGCGGTATCCAGCTTGCGGGCAATTGCCGCACGCGCATTCCAGGCTGTGCGCACCTGCGCCAGCAGATCCTCATGGCCCGCGAAGGCATCCAGCATCGCACGGTGCCCGCGCGGGTTCAGCAAACCGCCATCGTCGGACTGGCCGTGCAGTTCCACCAGCGTGGCCGACAGCGCCCGCAGCACCTCGCCCGAAACGCGGCGATCGTTGATGAAGGCGGTCTTGCGGCCATCGGCGCCATTCACCCGGCGCAGGATCAGTTCGGGCCCGCCGGACAGCCCGGCCTCGGCCAGAACGGCATGGGCGGCATGACCATCGGGCAGATCGAAAACCGCCGTCACCTCGCCCTGATCGGCACCCTTGCGCACCAGTTCGGCACGCCCGCGCCAGCCCAGAACGAAACCCAGGCAATCCAGCAGGATCGACTTGCCCGCGCCGGTTTCCCCGGTCAGCACATTCAGACCCGACCGGAACCCAAGGTCCAGCCGGTCGATGATCAGCATGTCACGGATTTCAAGCGCGCGCAGCATCCCCGCCCCCGTCGCGGCCCGCGATCAGAGCCACTCGCCCCGGATCACCTGACGATAGACCCGCGCCAGCCAGCTGTCGCCACCAGCCTCGGGTTCAAGGCCACGGCGGGTCAGCAGGCGGTAGCTGTCTTCATAGAAGGGCGACGACCGGAAGTTGTGGCCCAGAATCGCCCCCGCGGTCTGTGCCTCTTCGGTGATGCCAAGTGCCAGATAGGCCTCGACCAGGCGGTGCAGCGCCTCGGGCGTGTGGGTGGTGGTCTGGAAATCCTCTACCACCACGCGGAAGCGGTTGATCGCCGCCGTGTAATGCCCGCGCTTGAGGTAATAGCGCCCGATTTCCATTTCCTTCGCCGCCAGATGGTCAAAGGCCAGGTCGAATTTCAGAATGGACGAACGCGCATATTCGCTGTCGGGATATTCCTCGATCACCGCGCGCAACGCCTGCAGCGCCTGGAAGGTCAGGCCCTGATCGCGGCCAACCTCATCGATCTGGTCGTAATAGGACAAAGCCAGCAGGTATTTGGCATAGGCCGCATCCTCATCGCCTGGATAGGTGTCGATGAAACGCTGCGCGCTGGCGCGTGCTGCCTCGTAATCCTTGGCCTTGTGCTGGGTGAAGGCCTGCATGATCAGCGCACGCTTGGCCCATTCCGAATAGGGATAAAGCCGCTCGACCTCGGAAAAATAGCGCAGCGCGGATGCGGGCCGGCGTGGGTTGCCCACCTCCAGCTCATATTCGCCGCGCTTGTAGATTTCCTCGGCGGTCAGGGATTCGAGCGAGGCTTCGCGCGCCGTGCCACCACCGCAGGCCGCCAGCACCCCCACAAGAACGAGACTTCCGACCAGTTGAGCCGCCGATCTGCCGCGCGCCATGTCCTGCCCTATCCCGTTTCTACCCTGATTCAACCTTGTCAAAAGCCGCCCCGCATGACGCGGAACCGCCCCTTCGGTTTGTCCTAGCACAGAAAAATCCGGGGCGCAAAACGCCTTTCACCGCCGCGGCATAGGCCATATGACAGCTGGCGGCCCGGCAACGGCGCGCAGGTCAGCGCGCCGCAACGCTGGCCCGGCAAACGCCTGCACCGGGAAGGCCATAGGCCTGCGCGGCCGTGCATTCTTCCCAGGTCCAGGCCGAAGGATCGGCGAACAACGCGCGCAACAGCCGGTTGGTCATCGCATGGCCGGCCCGGGTGCCGGTATAGCGGCCCAGAATCGGCGCGCCCGCCAGGGCCAGATCCCCCAGCGCATCCAGCATCTTGTGGCGCACCGCCTCATCGGCGTGCCGCAGACCACCCGGTGACAGCACACGATCGCCATCGACCACGACGGCATTTTCATAAGTGCCGCCAAGGGCAAGCCCATTGGCGCGCATCGCCTCGACATCCGACTGACGGCAGAAGGTGCGGCTGTCGGCCAGTTCACGCACAAAGGCGCCATTGGCCATGTTCAGCCGCTTGGCCTGGCGGCCGATCGCGGCATCGGCGAAATCGATGACGAAATCGATTTCCAGCGCCGGGGCCGGGTCCAGGCGGGCCACGGCCTCACCCTCATGCACCTCGACGGGTTTCAGAACGCGGATGGCGCGCAGCGGCGCATCCAGAAGGCGCAGGCCCCTGGCCTGAATCACCGCGACGAAGGGCGCGGCAGATCCATCCAGGATCGGCACTTCGGGGCCGTCGATGTCGATCAGGGCGTTGTGCACCCCCGCGCCGACCAGGGCTGCCATCACATGTTCGATCGTCGAGACGGAAACGCCATCGGCATTTTCCACCAGCGTGCACAGCCTGGACGGCGTCACCCTGTCCCACAGCGCAGGAATGCGCGGATTGGCCGCGCGCACATCGGTGCGGCGAAAGACAACGCCATGATCGGCGGGCGCGGGGTGGATCACCATCCGCACGGGCTGGCCGGAATGCAGGCCAACGCCTTCAAACACTGCCGGGGAACCGATTGTCGTCTGCACTGCTGCGTCCTTTGTTTCACTTGCCGGTAGCCGGGCTGGCGGGCGGGCACCGAACCGCAGCATCAGCTAAGCGCGCGGGGGTCGGTTAACAATTCACTCTTTGTAACGCATTGAAACAATTGCCGCCGGCTTGGGCGCAAGCCTGCCGATCATGGCGCAATGCATTGATATAAAAAGACAAAAGGCCGGGATTTCCCCGGCCCTGTCTGGTCTTTTGTGAACGGATCAGTTCGCCTGGCGCCGCAGGAACGCCGGGATTTCGATCCGGTCCTGATCGGGATCGGCGGCCTGATCCTCATCATAGGCCTGATGCTGCTGGGCGACGGTGCGGGCCTGGGGTGCGGGCTGCGCGGCCTGCGGCGCGGCTTCGACGCCGTGGCCCGTCATCCGGTTGATCAGCGAATTGATGCCAAACCGCGGGCGTTCCGGCTGCGGCGCGTGCTGCGGCGCGGGCCGCTGGGCTGCAAGACCCGCCGCAAGCGGGCGCTGCTGCCCCGCAGCCGACGGGGCCTTGTTCACCGCCGCCTGCAGACGCTGCAGCGCCTCGGGCGAGGGGGTTCCCGGCGCGCGCGGGCGCGGCGCGACAAAGGCGCCCATGTCGTCTTCGGGCGGCAGGTCGCGCGCCATCGGCTGCGGCGCGGGCTGCGGACGATAGGCCGGGGGCGGCAGGTCATCGGCATGGGCCTGCGGGTGCGACGGGGCATGCGCGGGGGCGGGCTGAACCGGCGCCGCTTCGGGCGCGTCGAACAGCCCCCGTTCTTGCGCGACGGGCTGCTGCTGCACCGGCGCGACCGAGGCGGCCACCGGCTGCGTCACCGGTGCGGGTTCTGCCATCGGGGCCTCTTCGCGCGCCGCGGGGCGCAGCGGTTCGGACATCGGGCGGCGCGGCACCGGGATTTCCGAGGTCGCCGGGGCGGCGTCGATGCCGGTCGCCACGACCGATACGCGCATCTGCCCTTCCATCGACGGGTCGAGCGTCGAGCCCACGATGATGTTGGCGTCGGGGTCCACTTCCTCGCGGATGCGGTTAGCGGCCTCGTCCAGTTCGAACAGCGTCAGGTCATAGCCGCCGGTGATGTTGATCAGCACGCCCTTGGCGCCGCGCAGGCTGATTTCATCCAGCAACGGGTTGGCAATCGCCTTTTCGGCGGCCTGAATGGCGCGGTCGTCGCCATCGGCCTCGCCGGTGCCCATCATCGCCTTGCCCATTTCATCCATCACGGACCGCACATCGGCAAAGTCGAGGTTGATCAGGCCAGGACGGACCATCAGGTCGGAAATGCCCTTCACGCCCTGATACAGCACGTTGTCGGCCATGGCGAAGGCCTCGGTGAAGGTGGTGCGTTCGTTGGCCAGACGGAACAGGTTCTGGTTCGGAATGATGATCAGGGTATCGACGACCTTCTGCAGCGCCTCAAGCCCCTCTTCGGCCTGACGCATCCGCTTGGTGCCCTCGAACTGGAACGGCTTGGTCACAACGCCCACGGTCAGCACGCCCAGCTCGCGCGCGGCCTGCGCGATGATCGGGGCCGCACCGGTGCCGGTGCCGCCACCCATGCCAGCGGTGATGAAGCACATATGCGCGCCGGCCAGATGATCGACGATCTCCTCGATCGTCTCTTCCGCAGCGGCCGCCCCGACCGAGGGGCGCGCGCCCGCGCCCAGACCTTCGGTGACCTTGACGCCCATCTGGATACGGGCCGCCGCGCGCGACTGCTGCAGCGCCTGGGCATCGGTATTCGCCACCACGAACTCGACGCCTTCCAGCTGCTTTTCGATCATGTTGTTGACCGCGTTGCCGCCCGCCCCGCCGACGCCGAACACGGTGATCCGCGGCTTGAGGTCTTCGTGATCCGACATCATCAGATTCAAGGTCATTGGTTTCCGCCTGTGATGTTGTTCGGCCCCTGTCCCGAGCCGGTTTCCCTGAAAATTAGGGTGATTTTAGCCTTTATTCCGTGGAACGTCACCAGAAAAACACAGTTACCCCACAAAATCTGGAAGGCGGAAAACCGCCGCAAGCGGTATTTCGCGCATGACGCAGCATCTGGTGGAAACGATTCGCATCCACCGCAGCAACTGGGTTCACCAATTGTCGCGGAACCAGCGCATCGCACGCTTGAGCGAGCGGGCCGGATAGCGTTCGGCGGGGATTTCGAAATCCCACCATTCGTCCTGCGGATGGGCGGCAAACAGCGCCAGCCCCACCGCGCTGGCAAAGCCCGCCCCGGTCGCGGCCTGCGGCAGGCCCTGCACCCGCAGCGGCCGCCCCAGACGCACGTTCTGGCCCAGGATGCGCGCCGCCAGCCCGTCCAGCCCCGGGATCTGGCTGGCCCCGCCCGTCAGCACGATCTGCTGGCTGGGCAGATGGTCAAAGCCCGCCGCATCCAGGATCGCGCGCACCTCTTCCAGGATTTCCTCGACACGCGGGCGCATGATCCCGATCAGCTCGGTCCGGCTGATCTGGCGGCGGTCCTTTTCCCAGTCGCCCGAATTGCCCGACAGCTCGATCATCTCGCGGTCGTCCATGCCGGTGGCATAGACCCCGCCGTGAAAGGTCTTGATGCGTTCGGCCAGCGCCATCGGCGCCTGCAGCCCCGCGGCGATGTCCTTGGTCACCAGATCGCCCCCCATGCGCACCGCATCGGCAAAGATCATGTGCTTTTTCATGAAGATCGACACCCCCGTGGCGCCACCACCCATGTCGATGCAGGCCGCGCCCAGTTCCTGTTCATCCTCGACCAGGCTTGCGATCCCCGAGACATAGGCGGATGAAGCCACCCCCGCCAGTTCCAGATCGCAGCGCCGGATCACATGGATCAGGTTCTGCACCGCATCGGCCTCGATCGTCAGCATGTGCATGTCCACCGCCAGCCGGTGCCCCACCTGCCCGCGCGGATCGCCAAGCCCGGTGCGGTGGTCCAGCGTAAAGTTCACCGGCTGGGCGTGCAGCACCTCGCGTCCGGGGCCGATGTCGGGCATGTCGCAGGCTGCCAGCACGCGCGCCACATCCTGTTCGCTGACATGACCGTCGTTCAGCGCGACATCGCCCGCCAGCCCATAGCTGCGCGGCCCCGCGCCGGAAAAACAGGCAATGACGTGATCGACCCGCGTATTGGCCATCTTCTGCGCGGCCTGCACCGCGGTGCGGATCGCGCGTTCGGTTTCGGCCATCGCGTCGATTTCACCAAAGCGCACCCCGCGCGACCGGGTCGTGGCCGCGCCGATCACCCGAAAACCCGCCTGCCCCGCCAGGGGACCCAGCCCGTCGCCCTTGCGCATCGCATCGGCGCCGTCAAAGCGCAGCACCAGACAGGCGATCTTGGATGTGCCGACATCCAGAATGGCGATCACGCCGCGCTGCATCGCAGTCTTGCGCATGTTGCGCATCGCGCGCTGGAATTCGTAAAGGTCAGTCATCGTACAGCCCTCGCCTTCGTGTCCGGGCCGGTGATCCTGCGGAATTCCTCCAGAGCGGCGGCGGAAAGGCGGATCGTGGGCCGGGTTTCGTTGCGCATGTCCAGATGGGTAAAATCGCGGTCCAGAATGTCTTCGGCGGCATCCAGCGCCAGCACGCGTTCGATCGCACGCACCGGGTTCTGGTCGGGCAACAGAATGCGCTGGTCGCGTTCCAGCACCAGATCCCAGCGCCGTTCGCCCACCCGCACCAGACCGCGCGCCCGCGGCAGGATCGGGGCGGCGGCGGCCAGCACGGCCAGCGCCTCGGGCACGGCACGGTCGGCGCCCACACCCGCGATCAGCGCCAGGTCGGGGCGCGCCTCACGCGCGATCAGCGTGGCGACGCGGTGACCCGTCGCATCCAGCATCTCAAGGCCCGTGGGCGCGCGCCACAGGATCGCGGGGACGCGTTCGGTCACCGCCGCCTCAAGCACGCCGCCGGGGCGGATCATCAGCCCGACATCGGCCACAGCATCCAGCCGCCGGATCATCGCGCGGAACGCGTCCAGATCGATCGCGAAGGACGAGGCCGGCAGCTGCACCGGCAGCATCGCCCGGATCGCGGCATCGACCTCGGGGCTGGCGCCCTCGATCTTCAGCAGGCCGACCATGAATTCGGGGCGGTTCTGGATCGACAGCTTGATGTCTTCATAGGTCGCGGCCAGATCGGCGCGGCGCCCCTCATCGCCCAGCCAGATGCCCAGACCCAGCACCACGGCAAAGACCGGCAGACCGATGCGGGTCAGCGCGCGCACGACAGGCGTCAGCCACAGCCGTTGCAACCGATAAGCCAGGCGCGACGGCGCGGGGTCACGGCGCGGCGGGCGCGGGGCGGCGGCGGCCATCTGCGGTGCGCGCGGGGCCGCGCCCGGACGGGGTTCAGCGCGCAACTGCGGCCGCGGGGGCGGGGCACCTAGCGGTCGCATGAAGCATCCTCGACGATCCAGCGGCACAGGTCGGGGAAACCGATCCCCATATGCGCCGCCTGTTCGGGCAACAGCGACGTCGGCGTCATTCCCGGCTGGGTATTGGTTTCCAGCAGCACAAGACCCGCCGGACCGCGCGCCTCATCCCAGCGGAAATCGGTGCGCGACAGGCCCCGGCACCCCAGCGCGCGATGGGCGCGCAGGGCATGGTCCAGACAAGCCGCGGTGATCGCGGGCGGCAGATCGGCGGGCAGCACATGGCGTGACCCGCCGGGGCTGTATTTCGCGTCGTAATCATACCAGCCGGTGGTCTGGATCTCGGTCACGCACAGGGCCCGATCGCCCATGACGGAACAGGTCAGCTCTCGTCCGGGGGCATAGCTTTCCACCATCACCATCTGCGGCATTTCATCGGACAGCTGCGGCGGGCGGTTCGCGCCGTCCAGCACCAGATAGACCCCGACCGAGGACCCCTCGTTGTTGGGCTTGACCACATAGGGCGCGGGCAGGACATGGCGGGCCATCACCTCGGCCCTGGGCGCCAGCACGCTTTGCACCACCGGCAGGCCGGCAGCACGGAAGACATCCTTGGCGCGGGTCTTGTCCATCGCCAGCGCCGAGGCCAGAACACCCGAATGCGTATAGGGAATGCGCAGCCATTCCAGCAGGCCCTGCACACAGCCATCCTCGCCCCAGCGGCCATGCAGGGCGTTGAAGACCACATCGGGCCGGATTTCGGCAAGGCGCACGGCCAGATCGGGGCCGGCATCGACCTCGACCACCTCATAGCCCGCCACCCGCAGCGCCCGGGCGCATTCGCGCCCCGAAGACAGGGACACCGCCCGCTCTGCCGAGGGGCCGCCCATCAAAACCGCCACACGGTGGGCTGCCCTGCTCGACACACCCGCCACTTTCGCCTCTTCCCGGGGTTATCCCCGTGGATTATTGATCTTTTTCTGCCGTATCAGGCGCCGCAAAATCGCCGATGCGCATGATTTCCCACTCTAGCGAAATTCCCTGCGTCTGCAAAACCTTTTTGCGCACCTCTTCGCCAAGCGTCTCAAGGTCGGCGGCGGTGGCGCCGCCCGCGTTGATCAGAAAGTTGGAATGCATTTCCGACATCTGCGCGCCGCCGCGCCGCGCGCCGCGCATACCCGCCTTGTCGATCACCGCCCAGGCCTTCAGATCATGCACATCATCGGCCCGGCCCGTCGAGGAATAGCCCGCCGGATTGCGAAAGGTGGACCCGGCGGACCGTTCGCGCGTGGGCTGGCTGGCATCGCGGCGGGCGATCTGGCCGGTCATCTTCGCCTCCAGCGCGGCCGGGTCGCCCGGTGTGCCTTCGAACACCGCCTCGACCAGCACCCAGCCCTCGGGCAGGTGGCTTTGGCGATAGGACAGGCGCAGATCGGCGGGGGTCAGCGTCACCGCCTGCCCCGCGCGGGTGATCGCCCGGACCGCGATCAGATGGTCGGCGACATATTCGCCATAGCACCCCGCATTCATCCGCACCGCGCCGCCGATGCTGCCCGGAATGGTGCGCAGGAAGGTCAGGTCCACCCCCGCCTCGGCGGCGCGGCGCGCGACATGGGCATCCAGCGCCGCCGCCCCCGCCGTCACCCGGCTGCCCGCAACGGTGATACCGTTGAAGCCCCGCCCCAGCCGGATCACCACCGCGCGCAGACCGCCATCGCGCACGATCAGGTTGGACCCCACCCCCATCGGAAACACCGCCACGCCCGGATCCAGCGCCGCCAGGAACGCGGCCAGATCGGCCTCATCCGCGGGCTGGAACAGCCAGTCCGCCGGGCCACCCACGCGCAGCCAGGTCAGATCGGCCAGTGGCCGGTTCGGGGTCAGCACCCCGCGGGGGGTGAATTCGGTGGCAAACAGCGTATCCATGGCCGGGGTCTAATCCGGCCCGCGCGGGGGCGCAAGCGTCACTCGGCCGGGTCGGGCTGGCACAGGCGCCGCATCAGGTGGATCAGCGGCCAGCGCAGCACGCTCATGCCGCCGATCAGCACCGCCAGCCCCCAGACCGGGCCGTTTTCATAGGTGACCCAACCCAGGATCGGCACGCCCGATGCGATCAGCGCCCAGGCCGCGCGCCAGTGAAACCGGGCCGGGGCAAGCGCGATCAGCATGGCCAGCACCGTCCAGAGGCATGCGGCAAGAAGCGACGGCGTCACCATCCGATCAGGTCAGCTTCGCGATCAGGCCGTGCGCCCAGGCCGAAATCGTGCCCGCGCCCAGACACACGACGATATCGCCCGGCCGGGCCTGTTCGCGCACCAGGCGCGCCAGATCCTCTTCATGCAACAGCGCGCGGGCATGGCGATGGCCGTGCCGGATCAGCCCGGCCACCAGATCATCGCGCGAAGCGCCGGGAATGGGCTCTTCGCCCGCCGCATAGACATCGGCAATGGCGACCACGTCGGCCTCGTTGAAGGCGGTGCAGAAATCCTCGAACAGGCTGGACAGGCGGGTGTAGCGGTGTGGCTGATGCACGGCGATGACGCGCGCGCCGGGCTGGCCCGATACCGCCTGCCGCGCGGCTTTCAGCACGGCGGCGATTTCCACCGGATGGTGGCCGTAATCGTCGATGATGCTGACACCGCCCAGCACCTCGCCCAGCCTGGTAAAGCGCCGGTTCACGCCGCCGAAACCGGCCAGCGCCTCGCGGATTTCCGCGCGCTTCATGCCCAGATGGCGCGCCACCGCAACCGCCGCCAACGCGTTCGAGACGTTGTGATCGCCCGGCATCGGCAGGGAACAGTTTTCAATTTTCGAACCTTCGCCCTCGGATTGCAGCAGAATATCGAAGAAAGCCTTGCCCTGTTCGAACCGCAGGTTGACCGCGCGCACATCGGCCTGGGCATTGAAGCCAAAGGTCACGACGCGGCGGTCGGTCAGCTTGCCCACCAGCGCCTGCACCTCGGCATTGTCGGTGCAGCAGACCGCCAGACCGTAGAAGGGAATATTCGAGACAAAATCGTAAAAACCCTTGCGCAGCGCATCGAAGCTGCCCCAGTGCTCCATGTGTTCGGGGTCGATGTTCGTCACGATGGCGATCGTCGCGGGCAGCCGGTTGAAGCTGCCGTCGGATTCGTCGGCCTCGACCACCATCCATTCGCCCGCCCCGGCCCGCGCGTTTGATCCATAGGCATGGATCACGCCGCCGTTGATCACGGTGGGGTCAAACCCGCCCTTGTCCAGCAGCGTGGCCACCATCGTCGTTGTCGTGGTCTTGCCATGCGTGCCCGCGACCGCGATGTTGGACCGCAGCCGCATCAGTTCGGCCAGCATCTCGGCCCGGCGCACCACGGGCAGGCCGCGCCGGCGCGCTTCCTCCAGTTCGGGGTTGCCGGCCTTGATTGCCGAGGAAATCACCACCACCGCCGCATCGCCCAGGTTTTCCACGCGCTGGCCCTCGAACACCGTCGCGCCCAGTTGCACCAGCCGGTCGGTGATCTTGCTGGCCTTGGCGTCGGACCCCTGCACCGTGAAGCCCTGGGTCATCAGCACCTCGGCGATGCCCGACATGCCGATGCCGCCGATCCCGACAAAGTGGATGGGGCCCAGTTCCCCGGGAAGTTTCGTAGCGGCTGCGTTCATGTCCTGGTCTTTCGTGCAAGCGCCTCGACCAGATCGACCAGCCGGGCGGTGGCATCGGGGATGCCATAGTTCAACGCGGAGTGGGCCATCTGCACGGCCCCGGCGGGATTGTCCAGCACAAGCGCGACCTGTTCGGCCAGGGTTTCGGGATCAAGCCGCGCTTCGGGGATCAGGATCGCGCCCCCCGCTTCCACCAGCCCGCGGGCATTGGCGGTCTGGTGATCGCCCGTCGCTGCGGCATAGGGGATCAGGATCGCGGGCCGCCCGATGACCGAAATATCGGCCACAGACGACGCCCCCGCGCGGGAAATCACCAGCTGCGCCTCGGACAGGCGGCGGGGCACATCGGTGAAGAAGGGCTGCACCTCGGCGGCGATGCCGGCGGCGTCATAGGTGGCGATCACGCGGGCCATATCCTCTTCGCGGGCCTGATGGGCGACGCGCAGATTGGCGCGCAGCCGGTCGGGAAGGGTGGCCAGCGCGGCGGGAACCATATCCGACAGGATCCGCGCGCCCTGGCTGCCGCCGATGACCAGCACGCTCATCGGATAATCGCCGGGCGGAATATAGGGCGCCGCGGCACGGTCGCGCACGGCGGCGCGCACCGGGTTGCCGGTGTGAACGGCCTGCACCTTTTCGGGCAGCGCCGTAGGCCAGGTGCCGCAGGCCAGCACATCGACGCGCGGGGCAAACAGCCGGTTCACCCTGCCCAGAAGCCCGTTTTGTTCATGGATCGCGCGCGGAATGCGCAGCGCAACCGCCGCCGCCAGCGCCGGGATCGTCGGATAGCCGCCAAAGCCCACCACCACCGTGGGCCGGTCCGACAGCCCCGCCGCGATCGCCTTGGCCACGCCGCCCGCGATACGCAGCGGCACCGCGGCCCGGGCCAATGCGCCACCGCGCGCGAAGGTGGCCGAGGGGACCTGCTCGACCCGCACCACATGGGGAAAGCCACCCGCATAGCGCGCGCCACGCGCATCCGTCGACAGCTTGACGCGCCAGCCCCGGCGCACCATTGCCTCGGCCAGGGCCTGGGCGGGGAACATGTGCCCCCCCGTGCCCCCGGCCGCGATCAGCAACAGCGGTTCGCGTGTCCGCGACATCACCACCCCCTGCGCGCCAGAATATCCGAGAACTGCCCCTGCGGGCGGGTCCGGGTCAGCGCCAGCAACATGCCCAACGCGATGCCCGAGGCGATGACCGACGATCCGCCATAGCTGACAAAGGGCAGCGTCATCCCCTTGGCCGGCAACAGCCGCACCGCGACCCCCATGTTGATGAAGGCCTGCACGCCAAAGGCACAGGCCAGACCCGCCCCCGCGAGACGGGTGAAGGTATCACGTTCGCGCATCAGCCGGATCAGAGACCGCACCACGATGGTGGCGTAAAGCGCGATGATCATCAGCACCAGGATCAGGCCGTATTCCTCGGCCGCGACGGCGATGATGAAATCGGTATGGGCATCGGGCAGCGACCATTTCACCGTGCCCTCGCCCACGCCCACGCCAAAGAAGCCGCCTTCCTGAATGGCGTTGGTGGCATAGCCGATCTGGGTGCGCGGGTCGATTTCGGCGGACAGAAAACCATCGATGCGGCGCGCGAAATGTTCCGAGGAATTATAGGCCACCACGCCACCCAGCACCGTCATCCCCGCCAGCACCGTCAACAGAACGATCGGCGCCCCGGCGATGAAATACATCACCCCCCAGGAAAACAGCACCAGGCTTGCCTGCCCGAAATCGGGCTGCAGCGCCAGCAACAGCACGATCACCAGCGCCAGGACAAAGGAATAAAGCCGCCCCGGCGGGCCCGCGACCTCCTGGCTGGCGGCCATGAACCAGGCGGCCAGCACCACGAAACCGGGTTTCAGGAATTCCGAAGGCTGCACCGAGGCGAAGCCGAAGGACAACCAGCGCACCGCCCCCTTGCCGAAATCGGTGCCCAGGAACGGCAGGGCCAGGATTGCGATGAAGGCGCCGGCAAAGCCGATCACGCCCAGCCGGCGCACCTGGACCGGGCTCAGCATCGACACAAGCGCCATGACGCCCAGCGCGACCACGCCGAAAAAAGCCTGCCGCTTGACGTAATAGAAGGGTTCAAGCCCGTTCTTTTCCGCCAGCGGCACCGAGGCCGCCAGCCCCAGCAACATGCCCAGCATGAACAGCAAAAGGACACTGGTCAGCGCCCATTTGTCGATTGTCCGCCACCAGCGGGGAAGAATCGGTTCACCGGCCCGCACGGGCACGGTGCCAAAGACCATCTCTGTCATGGGCTACCGCCGTCACTGCCTCAGATCGCCCGTTTGCCGGGTCTGATGAAAACTCTACCCCATTCGCGGGCGCCTTACCAGAACGGACTTGGCCACGCGGCCCGGCCACGGCCGATTTTTGCCGCCATTGGCGCGACTTGCGCGGCACGGGGCGATTGCGGTGCGCGCGCGGGCGGGGCAAGCTGGGGCCAGACCGACCACCCACGCCTGAACGGCCCCGCCCCAAGGACCAGCCATGACCGAAGCCTGCCTGTTCTGCCGCATCGCCACAGGCGATCTGCCCTGCCACAAGCTGCATGAGGATGACCACGTTCTGGCCTTCCTTGACCTGCATCCGGTGCGCCCGGGCCATGCGCTGGTGATCCCGCGCGCCCATCACCCCTGGTTTGAGGAGATTCCCGCCGACCTGGCCTGCCGGGTCACCACCCTGTCCCAGCGGATCGCCCGGACGATGAAGGCGCTTTACGGGGTGGAACGGGTGGCAATGGTCTATACCGGCATCCATGTCGCCCATGCCCATGCCCATCTGGTGCCGATGCACGACATCCATGACATCACCTCGGCCGCCTATCTGACCGAAGGGCCGGATCGCTTTACCGCGCCCCCCTCGCCCCCCGCCGAAACCCTGGCCGCCACGGCAACGGCGCTGCGCGCTGGGCTGGCCCGCGCCGGGCAGGACCCCGTCGGTTAAGCTCCGTCGTTCAGAACCCCGTCGTTCAGGGCCCCGTCGTTCAGGGCAAGGCACGCACCAGCGCGGTGAAATGCTCGCCGCGCTTCTCGAAATTCGGATACTGGTCGAACGAAGCCGCAGCGGGGGCCAAAAGCACGGTGTCACCCGGCTCGGCCTCGGCGGCGGCGCGGGCCACCGCACGGTCCATCGTTTCACAGATCTCATGCGGCAGGTCGCCCAGTTCCAGCGCGAAATCGCGCGCCGAATGGCCGATCAGATAGGTCTTGACCACAGCCCCCAGAAACGGCGCCAGCCCGCCCAGACCGCCATCCTTGCCAAGCCCCCCCGCAATCCAGCGGATGCGGGGAAAGGCCTGCAACGCCTTGGCGGCACTGTCGACATTGGTGGCCTTGGAATCATTCACGAACCGCACCCCGCCCCGTTCCGCAACCAGCTGCGATCTGTGCGGCAGGCCGGCAAAGGAATGGAAGGCCGCCTCAATCTCACGCGGGGCAAGGCCCAGCGTGCGGCAGGCGGCATAGGCGGCGCAGGCATTCTGGTGGTTGTGCGCGCCGGGCAGGCCCCGGACCTCGCGCAGGTCGATCGCGGCCACCTGCCGCCCCTTGCGCCATTCCGCCAGAAACCCCTTGCGCGCAAAAATGGACCAGCCGTAATCACCCAGCTTGCGCGCCGCCGAAATGCGGATCACCCGGTCATCCTCGGGCCCCGTGGCCAGCTGATTGGCCAGGAAAACACCCTCGGGCTCATCCACCCCGATGATCGCGCGGTCGGGCCCGCCTTCGGCAAACAGCCGCCGCTTCGCCGCGAAATAGCCCCCCATCCCGCCATGCCGGTCCAGATGATCGGGCGACAGATTGGTGAAGACCGCGACATCCGGCGTCAGCGCACGCGCAAGATCAGTCTGGTAGGAGGACAGCTCCAGCACCACCACCTCACCATCCCCGGCAGGCTCCAGATCCAGCACGCCGCGCCCGATATTGCCCGCCATCTGCACCCGCCGCCCCGCCGCCTGCAGGATGTGATGGATCAGCGCCGTTGTCGTCGACTTGCCGTTCGATCCGGTGACACAGATGGTGCGCGGGGTCACGTCAAAGCCGTCCCAATCCGCGCTGGCCCAGCTGCGGAAGAACAGCCCGATGTCATTGTCGACCGGCACGCCAGCCGCCATCGCGCGGGCAATCAGGCGGTTTGGCGCGGGGTAAAGATGCGGGATGCCGGGCGAGACGATCAGCGCCGCGACCCCCTCGAATGCATCGGCCCGCGTCAGGTCATGCAGTGCACATCCCGCCGCCCGGGCACGCTCGCGCGCCTCGGGACTGTCGTCCCAGCACAGCGGCCTGGCCCCGCCCGCCGTCAAGGCGGCGGCCGTCGCAAGTCCGGACCGCCCCAGCCCAAGCACCGCGACCCGCGCGCCCGCAAAACCCTGAACCGGAATCATCCCTACCCCCTGCTTGCGTCTGCGACATTGCCCCGCGCCGAACCGCACCGCAAGCGGTCAGGCCGGGGGCGCCTGCCCCCGGACCCCCGGGGATATTTGGACAAAGCCGAACGCAGATCCCTTCGGCTTTGTCCAAATATCCTCGGGGGGTGAATTGGCCGACAGGCCAAGAGGGGGGCAGACAGCCCCCCTTGCCCGCCGGACCTAGCGCAGCTTCAGCGTGGCAAGACCGATCAGCGCCAGGATCAGCGAAATGATCCAGAACCGGATCACGATCTGCGGTTCGGCCCAGCCTTTCTTTTCGAAATGATGGTGGATCGGCGCCATCAGGAAGACCCGCTTTCCGGTACGCTTGAAATAAAGCACCTGGATGATCACCGACAGCGCCTCGACCACGAACAGGCCGCCGACGATGGCCAGCACGATTTCGTGCTTGGTGCAGACCGCGATGGCGCCCAGCGCGCCGCCCAGCGCCAGCGAGCCGGTATCGCCCATGAAGACGGCCGCGGGCGGGGCATTGTACCACAGAAAGCCCAGCCCCCCGCCGATCAGCGCGGCGACAAAGACCAGGATTTCCCCCGTTCCAGGCACAAAATGCACGCCCAGATAGGTGGTGAAGTCGACCCGCCCCACGATATAGGCGATCGCCCCCAGCGTTCCGGCGGCAATCATCACCGGCATGATCGCCAGCCCGTCCAGCCCGTCGGTCAGGTTCACCGCATTGGCCGCGCCCACGATCACGATCATCGCGAAGGGCACGAACAGCAGGCCCAGATTGATCAGCGCATCCTTGAACACCGGCATGGCCAGCTGATTGGTCAGCCCCGCCGGGTGCAGCCAGGACGCCGCCGCCGCGGCCAGCGCCGCCAGCGCCAGCCCCAGCGCCATCCGAACGCGCGACGACACGCCCCGGGTGTTCTGTTTGGTTACCTTGGCATAGTCGTCGGCAAAACCGATCAGCGCGTAGCCATAGGTCACCGCCAGCACGATCCAGATATACCCATTGTCCAGCCGCGCCCACAGCAATGTACCCACCGCCAGCGCCGACAGGATCAGCAGCCCCCCCATCGTGGGCGTGCCCGCCTTGGCGAAATGCGTCGCCGGGCCGTCATCGCGGATCGGCTGCCCCTTGCCCTGCTTGCGCCGCAGAATGTCGATCAGCGGGCGGCCGAACAGAAAGCCGAAGATCAGCGCGGTGAAGAACGCCCCCCCTGCCCGGAACGTGATGTAGCGGAACAGGTTGAAGAAATCGCCACCGTCGGAAAAGTTGGTCAGCCAATACAGCATTACGAAAGCCCTCTTGCGGCGCCGGGGGGGCGGGGGCCGTCGACCTCATGCGCCTCTGCGGCGCCCGCCTGCCCCAGTTTGCGCAGCGCGTCAACCACCAGGCTGACCTTCGACCCCTTGGAGCCCTTGACCAGCACCACATCGCCCGCATCGGCCAGATGGGCGGCGCGCGCGGCCAGCCCCTGGGCTGTTTCATGCCATTCGCCGCGCCTGGCGCGTGGCAGAACCTGGTACAGCGCCCGCATCCGCGGCCCTGCGCAATGCACCACGTCCACCGCCGCCAGCGCCGGCAGATCGGCGATCGCGGCATGCAGCGCGGCCTCGTCGGGGCCCAGTTCCAGCATGTCGCCCAGCACCGCGACGCGGCGGCCACGCTTTACCCGCCCGACCCCGTTGCGCGGCTCGGCCCCGGCCAGCACCTCAAGCGCGGCCGCCATCGAGGCGGGATTGGCGTTGAAGGCATCGTCGAACAGATCGAAGCTTTGCCCCGCATCGACGATGTCCATGAAGATCCGTTCGCGCGCGCCCCGCCCCGCAGGCGGTACCCACAGGCCCATGTCGCAGGCCGCCACCGCCGGATCGGCGCCGACCGCCTCGGCCAGCGCCAGCACGCCCAGCGCATTGGACGCGAAATGGCGGCCCGGCGTCATGACCTTGAACAACAGGGGCTCGCCCCCACGGGTGGCCTGCACGATGGTCGCATCGCCCGCCACCGTCGCCGCGATCAGGCGGTAATCGCTGTCGCCCGTGGGACCAAAGCGCAGGATGCGGCCCGCGCGCGTTGCGGCCGCTGCGGCAGCGGTTTCCAGGATCGGGGTCACCGGCAGCCCGGTCGGGATGACCGCGACACCGCCGGGTTCCAGCCCTTCAAAGATCGCGGCCTTTTCCCGCGCGATCCCCTCGATGCTGTCAAAGGCCTCCAGATGGGCGGCGGCCACGGTGGTGATCATCGCCGCATGGGGCCGGGCCATCCGCGCCAGCGGCGCGATTTCGCCGGGGTGGTTCATGCCGATTTCAATCACCGCAAAATCGGCGTCGCGCGGCAGGCGCGCCAGCGTGACCGGCACCCCCCAGTGATTGTTGAAGCTGGCCTCGGCGGCATGCACCTTGCCCTGCGCGGACAGGACCGCGCGCAGCATTTCCTTGGTCGAGGTCTTGCCGACCGATCCGGTCACCGCGATCACCCGCGCGCGCGACCGTGCCCGGCCCGCGCGGCCCAGCGCCTCAAGCGCGGCCAGAACGTCGGGCACCACCAGCAGCGGATCGGTTTCATGGCAGCCCGGCGGAATGCGGCTGACCAGCGCCGCGCCCGCGCCGCGCGCCAGCGCGTCGGCCACGAAATCATGGCCGTCGCGGACATCCTTCAGCGCCACGAACAGATCGCCCGGCCGCAGGGTCCGGGTGTCGATCGACAGGCCCGTCACCGCAAAGTCGCGCGTCGCCCGCCCGCCCGTGGCGGCGACCGCATCGGCAGAGGTCCACAGGATCGCCATGTCAGATCTTTCCGTCCAGAGCGGCCACCGCAACGCTGGCCTGTTCGGCATCGTCGAAAGGATAGATATCCGTTCCGATCACCTGCCCGCTTTCATGTCCCTTGCCCGCGATCAGCGCCGCATCGCCCGGGCCCAGCGCGTCGACGGCGCGCAGGATGGCTTCGGCCCGGTCGCCCACCTCATGCAGGCCGGGGCCGCCGGGCAGGCGCGCGCCATCCAGCACCGCGGCGCGGATCGCGGCGGGGTCTTCGGTGCGGGGATTGTCGTCGGTGACATAGACGACATCGGCGTTTTCCGCCGCCGCGCGCCCCATCAGCGGCCGCTTGGTCCGGTCACGATCGCCGCCCGCACCAAGAACAACGATCAGCCGGCCCATCACATGCGGGCGCAGCGCGCGCAGCGCGGTCTGCACCGCATCGGGCGTGTGGGCGTAATCGACAAAAACCGCCGCGCCATTGTCACGCGTGGCAGCCAGTTGCATCCGGCCGCGCACCGTGGTCAGGCGCGGCAGCGCGGCAAAGACCGCCGCCGCATCCGCCCCTGCCCCGATCGCCAGCGCCGCCGCCGCCAGCACGTTCATCGCCTGAAACCCGCCGATCAGGTTCAGCCGGACCAGATGCACCTGATCGTGCCAGGAAAATCGCAGGTCCTGTCCCGTGGCATCGAACCGCTGGCCCAGCAGGCGCATGTCGCAGCCCTCGGCCTGGCCCACCGCGATCAGCCGCTGGCCGCGCGCGGTGACGTATTTCGCAAGCTCGGCCCCGCGCGGATCATCGATATTGATGACCGCCACGCCATCCTCGGGCAGGACGCGGGTGAACAGCCCCGCCTTGGCGGCGAAATAGTCGTCAAAGCTTTCGTGGTAATCCAGATGGTCCTGGGTAAAGTTGGTGAAGGCCGCCGCCGCCAGCCGCACCCCATCAAGGCGGCGCTGCGCCAGCCCGTGGGACGACGCCTCCATCGCGGCATGGGTCACGCCCGCATCCGCCATCTGCGCCAGCAGCCGGTGCAGGGTGATCGGTTCGGGCGTGGTGTGGCTGGAGGGGGCGGCAAAGGCGCCCTCGACCCCGGTGGTGCCGATATTGGCGCCTTCCAGCCCGATCAGCTGCCAGATCTGGCGGGTAAAGGTCGCCACGCTGGTCTTGCCGTTGGTGCCGGTGACGGCGACCATGGTTTCGGGCTGGCGGCCAAAGAACAGCGCCGCGGCAAAGGCCAGCGCCTGGCGTGGATCTTCGGTCACCACCACCGACGCATCTGCACCCGCAAGTGCGTCACGCGCGATGTCCAGCCCTGCGCGGTCGGTCAGAATGGCCGCCGCGCCCATGCGCAGCGCATAGACCACGAATTCGGCGCCATGCGCCCTGACACCCGGCAGGGCGGCGAACAGGTGGCCGGGCTTGACCTGACGGCTGTCCGCCGACAGCCCCGTCACCGCCACATCGTGACCCTGCAGGGCGGTCAGGCCCAGTTCGCTCAAGGCTTTTGCGCCCTCGCCCATATCGGTGTCCTTTCCTCGCCGGCGCCGCCATTTATCGCCGCGCGCCCTGGGGCGTCAATTGCGCACCAGCGTGATCGCCCCGGGTTCGGCGGGTTCCGGCAGGGGGCGCAGGCCCAGCAACGGCGCGGTGCGACGCACCACTTCGGCCGCCACGGGAACCGCGGTCCAGCCCGCGGTGCGGCGCGGTTCCGACCCCGAGGTATCGACCGCCTCGTCCATCGACACGATCAGCACATATTTCGGGTCCGAGGCCGGAAAGACGCTGGCGAAGGTATTGATGTTGCGTTCATCCCAGTATCCGCCGCCGGGTTTGGGCTTTTCGGCGGTGCCGGTCTTGCCCGCGACCTGATAGCCGGCCACCTCGCCAAAGGATGCGGTGCCCTCGGTCACCACCTTGCGCATCATGTCGACCGCCTGACGGGCGACCTCGGGGCGGACGATCTGTTCGCCGGGGGGGCGGGCCGCGCCATGGATCAGCGTGGGCGTCACGCGCCGTCCGCCATTGGCCAGCATCGCATAACCGGCCGCCAGATGCAGCGGGCTTGCCGACATGCCGTGGCCATAGGACACGGTCAGAGTGACCAGTTCGCCCCAGCGCGGCGGCAGAAGCGGCCGGCCGGTGGGCGCCTCGGCCAGTTCGACCGTGGTCGGCTCAAAGAACCCCATGCGGCGCAGGAAATCCTGCTGCGCCTCGCCGCCGATCATGGTGGCGATCCGCGCCGTGCCCACGTTCGAGGATTTTGCGATCACCTGCGTCACCGACAGTTGCGGGCCATAGTTCCTGAAATCCTTGATCCGGTGCTTGCCGAAATACATCGGCGTCTTGGTCTCGATCATGGTCTGGGGATTTACCAGCCCCATGTCCAGCGCCTGCGCCACCGCGAAGATCTTGAAGGTGGACCCCAGTTCATAGACCCCCTGCACCGCGCGGTTGAACAGCGGGCTGTCGGACGCATCGCCCTTGGTCAGCGGCGCGGGGCGGTTGTTGGGGTCGAAATCGGGCAGGCTGGCCATCGCCACGATCTCGCCGGTGGCGACCTCCATCAGGATGCCGGTGGCGCCCTTGGCATCCATCAGCTTCATGCCACCGTAAAGCACCTCTTCCATCGCGGCCTGAACCGTCAGGTCAATCGACAGACGCAGCGGCGCGCCCGCATTCGCGGGATCGCGCAGCCAGCCGTCAAAGGCCTTTTCCACGCCCGCCACGCCGATCACCTCGGCGGAATCCACGCCCTCGCGGCCGAAACTGGCCCCGCCCATGATATGCGCGGCCAATGCACCGTTGGGATACAGGCGCATCTCGCGCGGGCCGAACAGCAGCCCCGGATCGCCGATGTCATGCACCGCCTGCATCTGTTCGGGGCTGATCTTCTTCCTGATCCACAGGAACTTGCGCCCGCCGGTAAAGTCGCGCACCAGGCGGTCGCGGTCCAGGTCGGGGAAGATGTCCACCAGCTTGTCGGCGGTGCCCACCGGGTCCACCATCATCATCGGCTGGGCATAAAGCGCATGGGTCACAAGGTTGGTGGCCAGCACCCGGCCATTGCGGTCCAGGATGTCGGCGCGCTGCGCCAGGATCGCCTCGCCGGAACTGGCCAGCTGGGGTTCTTGCGGTTCAACCGCGGCCAGCATGCCCATGCGCGTGCCCACGGTGACGAACCCGGCCAGAAACAGCGCCGCCATCACCAGAAGCCGCCCCTCGGCCCGGGCGCGGGCGCGGTCACGCGTCGCCTCGCCGCGCAGGCGGATGTTCTCACGTTCGATCGCATCGGGGTTTTCACCCCTGGCGCGGGCGTCCAGGATGCGGGCCAGCGGACGCAGCGGTGTACGGATCATTCGGCACCCTCCGGGACGGTCTGGCCGGGATCGGCACTGGGGGCAATTACGTCAATGGGATCCACGCCGGGCAATTCGGGTTGCGGCGGATAGGCCACCTGCGCGACCGAGCCGAATTGTCCGGGCAACAGCGGCAGCAGGCCAAGGCTGGCAAAGTTCAGGTTCACCAGTTCGCGCAGCCGGTCAGGACGGTTCAGATAGGCCCATTCGGCGCGCAACACGCCAAGCCCCTCGCGCAGCGAGGCGATTTCGCGCTGCAGGCGCTTCATCTCGGCCTGGCGGGACTGGGTTTCGTAATTCTCGCGGTAGGCCCAGAAAGCCAGCCCCATCACGCACAGCGCCGTCGCAAGATAGATCAGCGATCTCATCGGGGATGTCCTTTCAACACCGGCGCGGGCAGGCCAAGGTTTTTACGATCCGCCCGCCCGGCGGGGGCATCGGTGCGTGCCGCCACGCGCAGCCTGGCCGAGCGCGCGCGGGGATTTTCCGCCAGTTCCGCATCATCGGGGCCGATCGCCTTGCACAGCAGGCGAAAGGCCGGTTCCACCGCCGCGCGGGCAGGCGCATACCGCGACCCCTGCCCCTCGCCGCCGGAACGCGCCTGCAGGAAACGCTTGACCACGCGATCTTCGAGCGAATGGAAGGTGACCACCGCCAGCCGCCCGCCGGGTTTAAGCGCGCGTTCGGCGGCCTCCAGCCCCTCGATCAGCTGGCCGAATTCGTCGTTCACCGCGATGCGGATCGCCTGGAAGGACCGCGTCGCGGGATGGCTTTGCCCCGGTTTCGGGCGCGGCAGACAGCGTTCGACCACCGCGACCAGTTGCAGCGTGGTTTCAAACGGCGCGGCCCTGCGCGCCTCGACGATGGCCCGCGCGATCCGGCGCGAGGCGCGTTCCTCGCCGTAATGATACAGGATGTCGGCCAGATCGCCCTCATCCAGCGTATTGACCAGATCGGCGGCGGATGGGCCGGTGTCGCCCATGCGCATGTCCAGCGGCCCGTCGCGCAGGAAGGAAAAGCCGCGTTCGGGCATGTCAAGCTGCATCGAGCTGACGCCAAGGTCCAGCACGACGCCATCCAGCGGCTCGCCCGCCAGCGCGTCCAGATCGGAAAACGTCCCCTGCACCAGCCGCAGCCGGTCGCCATAGGCCCCGCGCCAGCTTTCGGCCATGCGAAACACCATCGGGTCGCGGTCCACCCCGATCACGCGATCCGCCCCCGCATCCAGCAGGCCGCGCGCATAGCCGCCCGCGCCGAAGGTGCCATCCAGCCAGACCCCAGAGACAGGCGCGACCGCTTTCAGAAGCGGCCGCAGCAGAACGGGGATGTGGGGGGCATCGGCGGTCATGTTTGCCTCGGGGCGGCGGGTGGCAGGTTCGGCAGATGGACCAGCGGATCATAGCCGCGGGGCCGCTGGGTCGCGCGTTCGGCGTAAAGTTCGGCCTGTCCGGCCTCATAGGTTGCGGGGTCCCAGATCTTGAACGAGGTGCCGGCCGAAACAAAGAAGGCCTCGGACTTCAGCCCGATCTTTTCACGCAGCTTCTGCGGCAGGACCAGACGACCGTCGTCGTCGATCTGGGCCTCATGCGACTGGCCATACATCAGATCTTCGATCTCGGCCCGCTCGACCGATCCGCGCTGCATCATGTCGATCTGCGCGTCGATCTCGGCGATCGCCTCCATCGTGTAGACCTGCAGCCAGGTCTGTTGCGGGCCGCCGTAGACGATGACGATATTGGGGCGGTTGCCGGGGGTCCAGTCGGGGTCGCAGGCCTCGATCACACGACGGAAGGAAGCGGGGATGGAAACGCGACCCTTCGCGTCCACCTTGAACGTCTCCGACCCTCTGAACCTGCGTGCCACTGGCGCGCTCCTGTCCCATTCCCCTGCCCGGGTCATCCCGGGGCCTAGCAAAGGAAAACGGCGGTCGGGCTGCTGCCACTGCCCGATCCGCCGCCCTCGTCCCATCACTGGGTATGTCCGGCTACACGCGCCACCTTGGGGGATGTCTGCTCGCCCGCGCGCCGGATCGTTCTTGGTCGTGAAGCGGGTGCCTGTATGAAACCTGCTCTTTTCGCCGTGAGGTCTTGGTGCCTCGTTCGCCCGTCTTCCCGATGACCAAGGGATGACATGGGATTTCATGGGAAGCAACAGGAAATTATGGCCAAACCCACGAACCACGCGGCCTTCCAGTCGTACAAGAGACCGCATAGCGGGGCACGACCCCGCAGAAAATGGAACAAATAGCAAATAATGACCCACAGGACACAATATCTTGTTAACCGCGCCGCGCCACAGTTCGCCCCATGATTTCCCATTGGATCACAAAATTTCATCCGAAAGCCGTCGAAAGCCGGGTACAAACACCCCAAGACACCTGGATCCACGCGCGATCACGGCGGATCACGCCCGGATGATTCGGCTTGATCCGCGAAGTGGCTGCACCATTCCCGTGAAATACCATGGCCCCGGGCCGTATCCCGCCCGGGGCCATGAAATCCCGTTCCGAAATCCTGTTCCCGTGAAATCCCGGGCCGGCGGCGGGATCAGACCGCGCCCGCGGCGATCAGCCGGGCCGCCAGCGCCGCATAGGTGCCCGCCACCGGCCCCTCGCCGGCCGCGACCGGGGTTCCGGCATCGCCCGCAAGCCGCACCGACAGATCCAGCGGCAACTCGCCCAGATAGGGCAGGTCCAGCTTCCTGGCCTCGGCGGCGACGCCGCCATGGCCGAACAGATGTGCCTCATGCCCGCAATTGGGGCAGATATAGGTGGACATGTTCTCGATCAGGCCCAGAACCGGCGTGCCCAGGCGGCGGAACATGTCGATCGCCTTGCGTGCATCCAGCAGCGCCACATCCTGCGGGGTGGACACGATGATCGCCCCGTCCAGCCGCGTCTTCTGGCACAGCGACAGCTGCACATCGCCCGTGCCCGGCGGCAAGTCGATGATCAGCACATCCAGCGGGCCATATTCATCCCATTTCACCTGGCCCAGCATCTGCTGCATCGCGCCCATCAGCATCGGGCCGCGCCAGATCACGGCCTCATCCTCTTTCAGCATCAGACCGATCGACATCAGCGTGACGCCATGCGCCTGCAGCGGCAGAATCGTCTTGCCATCGGGCGAGGACGGACGGCGGTTCACCCCCATCATGCGCGGCTGACTGGGCCCGTAGATGTCGGCATCCAGCAGACCAACCCGCCTGCCCGCCCGCGCCAGCGCCACCGCAAGGTTCGACGAAACGGTCGACTTTCCGACCCCCCCCTTGCCGGACCCCACCGCGATGATGCGCGCCACACCGGGCACCGGCAAAGGCCCGGCCTGTGGCTTGGGATGGCCGCCGATCTGCGGGGCGCCAAATCCCTTGGGGGCCTGCGCGGTGGTGACGATCGACAGGCTGTCCACCCCCGGCAAAGCGCGCACCGCCGCCTCGATCGCGGGACGGATGGATTCCAGCATCTGCGCGGTGGCGGGGGCATCGGCCTCCAGCACGAAGCGCACCGCGCCCCCTTCGACGGCCAGCGCGCGCAGGTAATCGCGCGACACGACATCGCCCCCGCCGGGCAACCCCACGCTGCCAAGCGCCTCAAGAACCGTTTGCTTGCTGACAGACATGTTTTCCCCCTGGATGCTGACCCCGACAATCTGGCGCATTCCGCGCGGAAGGCAAGCGATCAGGAATTTGCACAAGTTTTATACATTGTGACGCGGCGTTAGCCTGTATTAGGTCAGCAGGCGTTATGCAGTTTCCGCATGGCAGCATTGCGGCTTATAGGTATTGTGCATACGCAGCATTCGTCCCATTTTGGCTTCAACGGCGGCACAGGGCTGCAGCACGAAACGACCCAGATCAGGACGATGACAATGGCACTCGCTCAGGACATCCATCACGCCAACGCCCGCACCGGCGGCATCGGTGCGCGTATCCTGGCGTTCTTTACCGCCATTGGCGAGGCCCGCGCCCGCCGCAAGGTCTATGCGCTGACCGTGCGTGAACTGCGTGGCCTGTCGAACCGCGAACTGGCGGATATGGGCGTCAACCGCTCGATGATTACCCGTGTCGCGCTGGAAGCAGCCTACGGCAAGTAAGTTTCAGTTCCTGAGGCCCTTCCTCCTCCCTGGGTCTCGGAAATCGGCGGCACCCTCCTCCTCCTCCCTGAGGGTGCCGCCCCCAGATACCGGCCACAGGATCGCATGATCCCCGCCGGACGCCCAAGCGAAGGCCTCCTCCTCCTCCCTGAGGTCTCGTGATGAAGGCGGCGGCCCCCTCCTCCTCCCTGGGGCCGCCGCGCTTCCAACCGGGCACAAGACAAGGGCTTTGGCCCTGCGGAATACGGAAAGCCCTCCTCCTCCCCGGGCCGACCGTTCGAAGGCGGTGACCTCACCCTCCTCCCGGGGTCATCGCTGACAATACCGAAGGCCCCCTCCTCCTCCCTGGGGCTGACGGAAAAGATGCGGCGGTGCCCACCTCCTCCCGGGCGCCGCCGTTTTCTTTTGGCGCCAGCGGGCTTGCACCACGCGCCGGGGCGCGTCATCACCAGACATGACTGACAGGGGAAACGGGATGCTGTCCTATCAACACATCTATCACGCCGGAAACCTGGCCGATGTGCACAAACACGCGCTGCTGGCCTGCGTGCTGGACTATCTGACCCGCAAGGACAAGCCGCTAAGCTACCTGGAAACCCATGCCGGGCGCGGGCTTTATGCGCTGGATGCGGCCGAGGCGCTGAAAACGGGCGAGGCGGCGCAGGGCATCCAGCGCGTCGAATCACTGGGTTGGTTCGACCCCGGTCACCCCTATGCGCGTGCCCTGGCCGCCACCCGCGCGGCCCATGGCCCGCTGGCCTATCCCGGATCGCCGCTGGTCGCCGCGCATCTGCTGCGCCCGGTCGACACGATCCATCTGTGCGAACTGCACCCGCGTGAATTTGCCGCACTGCGCGAATCGATGGCACCCCATGGCGGCATCTTCCACCCGAAGGACGGGTTGCAGATGGCCCTGGCGCTGACGCCACCGACCCCGCGGCGCGGCCTTCTGGTGATCGACCCCAGCTATGAAGTGAAATCCGACTATCAGGCCCTGCCCCGGCTGATCGGGCAAATCGCGCGCAAATGGAACGTCGGCACCATCGTTCTGTGGTACCCGATCCTGGCCTCGGGCGCGCAGGAACCGATGGTCCGCGCCCTGCGCGCGGCCCATCCCGACGCGCTGATCCATGAGGTGCGCTTTGCCCCCGCGCGCGAAGGCCACGGCATGGTGGGATCGGGAATGTTCATCCTGAACCCGCCCTGGGGCCTGGATGCCGAGGCCGCCCGCCTTTCGGCGCTGTTCGCAACGCTTTGACCACGGGCCGCGATCGCCCGCCTAGAACGGCAGGTCATCCACCGCATCTGCGGGCGTCACATAGCTTGCCATCAGGTTCTTCTCGCCCGCTTTGTCGAAATCGACGGTCAGCTTGTCGCCCTCGATGCCACGGACATGACCATAGCCGAATTTCTGGTGGAAGACCCGGTCGCCAACCGAAAACGCGCTGACCGCCACCAGGTCGATCACCGCATGGCGGGTTTCCCGCGGCGGGGTCATGGGGCGCGTGGCGCTGCGATCCTGCATCCGCTTCCAGCCCGGCGAGTTATAGACATCGGCCCGCATCGCGCGATCCTCGACCCCGCTGCCAAAGCCCCCGCCAAAGCCGCCCGCCGCGCCATAGCCCCCGCGATAAAGGCCCGGCGGGGTCAGCACCTCGACATGCGCCTCGGGCAGTTCGTCGATGAAACGTGAGGGCAGCTGGCTTTGCCACTGGCCATAAACCCGCCGATTGCCCGCGAAACTGATGGTGCACAGCCGTTCCGCCCGCGTGATGCCGACATAGGCCAGCCGGCGTTCCTCCTCCAAACCCTTCAGGCCGGTTTCATCCATCGCACGCTGGCTGGGAAACAGCCCGTCTTCCCACCCCGGCAGAAAGACCACGGGGAATTCCAGCCCCTTGGCCGCATGCAGCGTCATGATGGAAACCTTTTCCTCGGCCTCTTCGCTGTCATTGTCCATGATCAGCGCCACATGTTCCAGAAAGCCCTGAAGATTGTCGAACTGCTCCAGCGCCTTGACCAGTTCCTTCAGGTTTTCCAGACGCCCCGGCGCCTCGGGCGTCTTGTCGTTGACCCACATCGCGGTATAGCCCGATTCCTCCAGGATCGCCTCGGCCAGCCGAACGTGATCGTCGCCCGCCAGCACCGCCGCGTGCCAGCGCCCGACACCTTCCACAAAGGCGCGCAACTGCCCCGCCCCCTTGCCGGAAACCAGCCCCTCGGCCAGGGCGGCCCGCGCGCCCGTCAACAGACCCAGCCCGCCATCGCGCGCGCGGCGCTGGATCAGTTGCTGCGCCTTGTCACCCAGGCCGCGCCTGGGCGTGTTCACCACCCGTTCAAACGCCAGATCATCATCGGGGCTGACCGCCAGCCGGAAATAGGCCATCGCATCCCGAATCTCCAGCCGTTCGTAGAATCGCGGCCCGCCGATCACCCGATAGGGCAGACCGATGGTCAGAAAACGGTCCTCAAAGGCGCGCATCTGATGGCTGGCGCGCACCAGAATCGCCTGCCCGTTCAGCCCCACCGGCGCCATGCCCCGGCTGCCGCGCTGCAGGGCCTCGATCTCATCGCCGATCCAGCGCGCCTCTTCCTCGCCGTCCCAATGGCCGATCAGGCGCACCTTTTCGCCGCCTGCCGCCTGGGTCCACAACGTCTTGCCCAGCCGCCCCGCATTCTGCGCAATCACCCCCGAGGCGGCCGCCAGAATATGTTCGGTCGAGCGGTAGTTCTGTTCCAGCCGGATCACCACCGCACCCGGAAAATCCTTTTCAAACCGCAGGATATTGCCCACCTCGGCACCGCGCCAGCCATAGATCGACTGGTCGTCATCACCCACACAGCAGATGTTGCGATGCCCCTGCGCCAAAAGCCGCAGCCACAGATACTGGGCCACGTTGGTATCCTGATACTCATCCACAAGGATATAGCGGAACCAGCGTTGATACTGTTGCAAAACATCCGGATGCGCCTGAAAGATCGTAACCATGTGCAACAGCAGATCGCCGAAATCGACCGCGTTCAGGGTCCGCAACCGTTCCTGATAGGCGGCATAAAGCTCGCCCCCGCGGTTGTTGAAGGCCCCCGCCTCGCCGCCCGAAACCCGATCGGGTGTCAGCGCGCGGTTCTTCCAGCCGTCGATGATCCCCGCCAGCTGCCGCGCAGGCCAGCGTTTTTCATCCATGTTCGCCGCCACGATCAACTGTTTCAGCAGCCGGATCTGGTCATCCGTATCCAGGATCGTGAAGTTGGATTTAAGACCCACCAGTTCGGCATGCCGGCGCAGCAGCTTGACACAGACCGAATGGAACGTGCCCAGCCAGGGCATCCCCTCCAGCGAATGGTCCAACAACCGCCCGATCCGGTCCTTCATCTCGCGCGCGGCCTTGTTGGTGAAGGTCACGGCCAGAATCTCATTCGGCCGCGCCCGCCCGGTGGTCAGCAAATGGGCAATCCGCGCCGTCAGCGCCTTGGTCTTGCCCGTACCCGCCCCCGCCAGCATCAGCACCGGCCCGTCCATCGCCTCGACAGCCGCCCGCTGGGCGGGGTTCAACCCGTCCAGATAAGGCGCGCCCCGCGCCGCCATCGCCCGCTGCGACAGGGGCACCGCCGCCTCGAAGGCGCTCTCTTCGTCAAATCCGCTCATGGCGCCAACTTAACCCGCCCCGGCGCCGCCGCCAAGACAAGTTCCGCGAATGTTCTTCTTCTTGGCCAAAATACTCCGGGGGGAAGCGGCTTTGCCGCGAAGGGGGGCAGCGCCCCCCTTACCCGTGATGGATCAGCGAGGCGAACAGCCGCGGATCCAGGCTTTCGGCGGCAAAGGTCGGCCCCTCGGTCAGCAGGCTGACCGCATCATGGCTGTGCAGGCTTTCCTGATGGCTGGCCAGCACACGGAAATCACCGATCCGCGGATCGGCCAGCAACACGCCGGCAAAGGCGCGGGCGGCATCTTCCACAAAGATCGGGTTGGCGGCGTTCAGCTCGGCAAAGGCCTGTTCGTCCTCGCGCTTGACCATCACCTGCGTTTCCGTCGGCACCGCGCGGCGCGCCATGTCGATCAGGTCTTCGAACCACAGCACGCGGCCGGGTTCCACCACCACGGAAACCCGCGCAACCGATCGCTGCGAATGCGGCGTCGCCAACTGCGCGCGCACCATCCGCGCATGTTCCGACAGTTCCAGCGAACACGGACAGGTCGAGGAATAGACGTAATCCAGATGCACGATCTTCTTGCGCACGCCCGCGGTTTCCACCACCTCCAGCGCGATGTCGTAATACTGCCATCCCGACAGGCCGGACCGCAGGCTGGACACCTTCATCGGGAAGGACAGGCGCATCTGGATGCGGGCATCAAAGCTGTCCAGATGGTCCTTGTAGTCATCCAGCGCCGCCTCGATCACCTCAAAGGAAAAGGTCCGCTCGGCATGCCCATAAAATGACCGCATGATCCGGCTCATGTTGATGCCCTTCTTTTCGGCATCAAGGCTGACGGTGCCGGTCACGCTGGTTTCCAGCGCCAGATCGCCATTGTCGCGGGTGTGATAGCGGATCGGCAGGCGGAAGTTGGAAATGCCGACATGCTGGATCTGCGTCCTGGCGCCCACGATCAGGCTTGCCGGGCCGTTCTGCAGATCGGGCAAACCCGCGCGATAGCTTTCGTCGGCGTTGAAATCCTCGGGGTAGACACGGCGCAGTTCGGGATAATTGCCGACCGCCCGCCCCGGCAGCAGCCGGGCAATCGCGGGATCAAGCCGGGCGATTTCGGTTTCCGTCGCGCCGGCGGCCCACTGGCGCAGCACATCCAACGCCGCTTTCGCCTCTGCGGTATCGGGCGCCTCGATCTTGCCGTGAATGTTCATCGCTGATCCCCCTCGGGCTGGCCCAACCCCACCAATATGGGGGGTGCGGCGCGTTTGTCCAAGGGGATACGCATCCCGCGCGCCACCGGATCACCCGGATCGGTGCGGGTCACACCGCGTCCAGCGCGGCCAGCACATCGGCGACCAGATCGCGGCCATCCTCGATCCCAAGCGAGATCCGCACCATCCCCGGCGTGATGCCGATGCGCGCGCGGTCCTCTTCGGCAAGGTTCTTGTGGGTGGTGGTGGCCGGGTGGGTGGCGATGGATTTCGCATCCCCCAGATTGTTCGAGATCGACATCACCCGCAGCGCGTTCAGGAAAGCGAAGGCGGCGGGTTTGCCGCCCGCAAGGTCCAGCGCCACCATCGTACCGCCCGAGCCCATCTGCTCCATCGCCAGCGCGTGCTGGGGGTGATCGGCCAGCCCGGGATAGACGGTGCGCGACAGCGCCTTGTGCCCCGCCACCGCCGAGGCGACCGCCGCCGCATTGGCCGCCTGCGCGCGCACCCGCAGGTCCAGCGTCTGCAGGCCATTTAGCAGCACCCAGGCATGAAAAGGGCTCATCGCACCGCCGGTATGTTTGACATAGGTCTCCAGCGGGCCGCGGATGAAGTCGCGCGTGCCGCAGATCACGCCGCCCAGCACCCGCCCGCCACCGTCGATATGCTTGGTGGCGGAATAGACGACGATATCGACGCCCAGTTCCACCGCGCGCGAAAAGATCGGCGAGGCGAAGGCATTGTCCACCAGCACCACCGCGCCGCCCGCATGGGCGATTTCCGCCACGCCCGCCATGTCGATCACCTCAAGGCCGGGGTTCGACACGCTTTCAAAGAAGCAGACCCTGGTTTCGGGCCGCATCGCGGCGCGCCATTCGTCCAGTTTCGTGCCATCGACCAGCGTGACCGCGACGCCGAAGCCTTCGAGCACCCTGAGCACATGCAGGCACGAGCCGAACATCTGCCGTGCCGCGACGATATGATCGCCCGCCTTCACCAATGCGCACAGCGCGCCATTGATCGCCGCCATGCCAGAGGCGCAGGCAAAGGCATCCTCGGTACCCTCGACCGAGGCCATGCGGTCCTCGAACATCCGCGTCGTCGGGTTGCCGTAACGGGCATAGATGAATTCGTCATCGGACTGGTTGAGAAACCGCGCCTCGGCAGCTTCGGCCGAAGGATAGACAAAGCCCTGGGTCAGAAAGATCGCCTCGGCCATCTCGCCATACTGGCTGCGGCGGATACCTTCGTGGATCAGTTTGGTGCGGGTGTTCCAGTCGCTCATCTGCGCCTCCCCTGCGGCGGACCTTCGGTTGTGCTGGCGTTACCAAGGGGCAGGCGGGCGGTCAATGCCGCGCCCTTGCCTTTGACGCGCGTTGCGCCATGCTGACCCCAAAGGAGATACCATGATCGATCTGTATTACTGGCCCACGCCGAACGGCTGGAAAATCACCATCGCGCTGGAGGAAATGGGCCTGCCCTACCAGGTGCGTCTGGTCAACATCGGGGCCGGCGACCAGTTCGACCCCGAATTCCTGAAGATCGCGCCGAACAACCGCATGCCCGCGATCGTGGACCCTGACGGCCCCGATGGCGCCCCGGTGTCGATCTTCGAATCGGGGGCGATCCTTCTGTATCTGGCGCGCAAGACCGGCCGGTTCATCGGGCAGACCGCGCGCGACCGGATCGCGGTCGAACAATGGCTGATGTGGCAGATGGGGGGCCTTGGCCCCATGGCAGGACAGGCGCATCATTTCCTGAAATATGCCCCCGCGATGGACCCGCCGCAGGACCTGCCCTATGCCAAGGACCGCTACCGGCGCGAGGTCGCGCGGCTTTACGGTGTTCTGGACCGGCAACTGGCCCGGGCCGAATTCGTGGCGGGCGATTTCCTGTCGATCGCGGATTTCGCGATCTGGCCCTGGGCCAGCCTTTGGGAAGGCCAGCAGCAAAGCCTGGATGACAAGCCCCATCTGGCGCGATGGCTGGACGCGATGGCCGACCGCCCCGCCGTGCAACGCGGCCGCGCGGTGGGGGCTGACCTGCGCGCAGACGCGGCACAGGACCGCAAGGCGCAGGACATCCTGTTCCGGCGCTAATCGGCCTTCTTCCCGATCCCGTAGCGGGCGAACAACCGCCCCTGCACCATGAAAAAGCCGAACATCAGAACGGTCAGGCCGAAGGTCTTGAAATTGACCCAGGCCTGATCGGACATGCTGCGCCAGACAACCTCATTGGCGACCGCCAGCCCCAGGAAAAACAGCGCCATGCGCTGGGTCAGGATGCGCCAGCCCTCGGGCTCCATCGGCAGGGTCTCTTCCATCACCAGCGCAAGCCAGGGCCGGCGCAGCATCAGGCCAAGGCCCAGGATCGCGGCGAACAGAAGGTAGATGATCGTCGGCTTCATCTTGAAGAAACGTTCATCGTTCAGCCAGACCGACAGCCCCCCGAACACCACCACCAGAACCAGCGTGGCGATCTGCATCGGCGCCAGCCGCCCCGTCAGCCGCCACAGGATCAGCGTGGTGACCACCAGAAGCGGCACGAAGCCCGCCGTGGCCAGGATAAAGCCCGAATAGTCGGTGCCGCCGATCGTGTAGCTTTGATCCTTCAGCTTTACGAAGGCCACGAAGAAGGCAATCAGCGGGCCGAATTCCAGCGCCGCCTTGACCCAGGGTCTGATTTTTTTCCGTCCTGCCTCTGCCATGTCCCTTACCCTGCCATTTCAACGATCACCGCCCCGGCCGCGATCAACCCCATCAGCGCCGCGCGCCGCGGTCCCACCTTTTCCCCCAGGATCAGCCAGCCGATCAGCGCGGCAAAGACGGTCGAGGTTTCGCGCAGCACCGCCGCCTGCCCCACAGTGTCAAGCCGGGTGGCCAGCATGATCGCCCCGAATGAGAAATAGGCGACAAAGGCGCCGATGACACCCCTTTTCAGCAACGGCAGGACTTCGGATGCCGGCAGATGGCGCCAGCGCCGCCAGGTCAGCGCCGGCATGAACCAGCCGTCGATGAAGAAGAACCAGGCCAGAAAGGTGAACGGATCGGCCGTGGCGCGGATGCCATAGGCGTCATAGGTGGTATAGGCCGCGACAAAGCCCCCGGTCAGCACCGCAAGGCCCAGCGCCGGGCCCAGCGTGTCGCGCGCGACCGTGATGGTGCGCAGGTTGTAGAGCGCAAGTCCGAAGATCCCGGCCACCAGCACGCCCACCCCCAGCCATTGCCCGGGGGTGAAGCTTTCGCCAAAGACCAGCCCCGCCCCGATCACCGCGAACAACGGGCCGGTACCGCGCACCACCGGATAGACCACCGTATAGGCGCCGCGGGCATAGGTCATCGCCTGCGCCAGCTTGTAGAGCGCATGGATGACGAAGGCGCCCGCGAAGATCGGCCACATGTGCGGCTCGGGCCAGGGCACGACGAACAGCGCGACCGGCGCCGCGATCAGCCCGTAGCTGCTGTCGATCGCCGCGCGCGACAGCCAGGGATCGTGCCGGCCCTTTTGCAGCGCGCCGAAGATCGCATGCAGGAGCGCCGCCGCCAGCGCCAGCATCAGCGCCGCTCGATGGCCCGCCTCGGTGCCTTCAAGGGCGATCAGGAACGTGCTCATGTCCGATCCGCGGCGATCGTGGAGGGGGCGGAAGCGGGGGGCTGTCTGCCCCCCGCCCCCCCCGAGGATATTTGGGCAAATCCGAAGGGATCAGGCATCCTGACCCACAAGGGCGCGGGCGAAATCCCCGGGGTCGAAGGGGGCGAGATCGTCGATCTGTTCGCCGATGCCGATGGCGTGGATCGGCAGGCCGAAGCGATCGGCCAGCGCGACCAGAACGCCGCCCTTGGCGGTGCCGTCGAGTTTGGTCATCACCAGCCCCGACACATCCGAGATCTTGCGGAAGGTTTCCACCTGGCTCAGCGCGTTCTGGCCGGTGGTGGCGTCCAGCACCAGAAGCGTATTGTGCGGGGCGGTTTCATCCTTCTTGCGGATCACGCGGACGATCTTGGCCAGTTCCTCCATCAGGTCGGCGCGGTTCTGCAGCCGGCCCGCGGTGTCGATCAGCAGAAGGTCCGCGCCATCGGCCTGGGCGCGCGTCATCGCGTCGAAGGCCAGGCTGGCGGGATCCGAGCCTTCGGGCGCGGTCAGCACCGGCACGCCCGCGCGCTGGCCCCAGACCTGCAGCTGTTCCACCGCCGCCGCGCGGAAGGTATCGCCCGCGGCGATCACCACCGTTTTGCCGGCGGCGCGGAACTGGCTGGCGAGTTTCCCGATCGTCGTGGTCTTGCCCGAGCCATTCACGCCCACCACCAGCACGACCTGTGGTTTTTTCGGGTAAAGCGGCATGGGGCGCGCGACGGGGTCCATGATGCGCGCGATTTCCCCCGCCAGAAGGTCCTGGATTTCCGGCACCGACAGGCGTTTGCCCATGCGCCCCTCGGCCAGGTTGGCGGTGACGCGCAGCGCCGTTTCCACCCCCATGTCCGAACGGATCAGCAATTCCTCAAGGCTTTCGAGCATCGCATCATCCAGCACCCGGCGGGGCGCGGCATCCTCGGCCCGGCCCAGGATGCGGCCCAGCAGACCGGGCTTGCGGGCGGGTTCTGCGGCCGCCGGGGCGGGGCCGGGCGTGGGGGCGGGGCCGGGCGTGGGGGCGTGGGGCACCGTCAACGCTGGCGCAGCAGGCGCTGGTCCCGCCGTTTCTGGTCCCGGCACATCCGGGACCGGGGCTTCGGCCACGATGGCATCAAGCCCCTCTTCCAGCTTGGCGGAGGATTTCGTCAGGCGGGATTTCAATTTCTGGAAGAAAGACATCTGCGGCCCTTTCGGTTTCCAGACACCTAATCAATCCCGCCGCGTGATGGAAGGGCCCGGTGCCACGCAGACGCCCCCATGCCCGCCTTGCCACAGCCGCGCATGCACAAAGAGGGTGGACAGACGCCCCGGTCTGTTCAAGATCAGGCAGAGCGATTTGGAACAGACACCTGTCCCGGACTGCCCCCGTCGCGGGGCGCAAGCGGCGAGATACAGATATGCCCACACACCCGATGCCCGCCCCGCCCCGGATACCGCGCCCCGCAACCCTGGCGGGAAAGATGCGCGCGCGGGTTCCCCCCGTTGCGGCCTTCGCGCTGGTGACGCTGCTGCCCTTGCCGTTCCTGGCGCTGGGGGCGGTGTTTGGCGGCGCCTTTGCCTGGGGGGCGCTGGCCTATGTGGCGGTGCTGATCACCGTGCTGGACCGGCTGATCGCGGGGGCCGCGCCCGATGCCCCCGAGGGTGCGGAATTTCCCGCCGCCAACCGTCTTTCGGCGACGCTGGCGATTGCGCATTTCATGGCGCTGGCGGTTGCGGTCTGGGCGCTGTCGGGTGGATCGGGGCTGGGCTGGGGGGATCGCCTGGCGCTGTTCCTGGGGTTTGGCCTGTTTTTCGGGCAGGTGTCGAATTCCAACGCGCATGAGCTGATCCACCGCGCCGACCGGCGGCTGTTCCGTCTTGGGATGTGGGTCTATATCTCATTGCTGTTCGGGCATCACACCTCGGCGCATCGGCTGGTGCATCACCGTTTTGTCGCAACCCCCGACGATCCTAACAGCGCCGAACTGGGCGAGGGGTTCTGGGATTTCGCGCGCCGCGCCTGGGCGGGGTCGTTCGTGGCCGGCCATGAGATGGAGACGAACCTGCGCAAGACCCTGCCCCCGGGCGGCAGCCTGCGGGCGCGGCTGCGGCGGGTGCATCCCTATGTCATCTATCTGGCGGGCGGGGCGGGCATTGCGCTGGCCGTGCTGGCGCTGTTCGGGATTGGCGGGTTTCTGGCCTATCTGCTTTTGTGCGCACATGCCCAGATGCAGCTGCTGTTGGCCGATTACGTTCAGCACTATGGCCTGAGCCGTCGGCGTCTGGGGATGGACCGCTATGAACCCGTCGGCCCCGCGCACAGCTGGGATGCGCCGCAGCGGGTGTCCTCGCTGTGGATGCTGAACGCACCGCGCCATTCCGACCATCACGCCCATCCGGGGCGCGAATACCCCGCGCTGCGTCTGGGCGCGATCGGGGCGCCGGGCCGGCCGGTGCTGCCGCGATCGCTGCCGGTGATGGCAACGCTGGCGCTGATCCCGCCGCTGTGGCGGCGGGTGATGGACCGGCGCGCGCTGGCCCTGCGCGGCGGCCGGGGGTGACAAGCGGGGGGCCGGGCGCGCGGATCTTCACGGCGCTGTGGCTGGCGGTGGGCCGGGGTTTCTGGCAGGCTGGCCGCATGGCGGCCCACGCCCCGGCCGCGCCACCAAGGACAGGCCATGCCCCCGATCCGCATCCTGCTGCCCCTTTGCGCCGCGCTGCTGATGGTGCTGCCCGCCGCCGCCGAGCAGGTCACCGACCCGATCACTGACCCGATCACTGGCCCTATCACTGGCCCGGTCACTGGCCCGCCGGGCATCGTACCGCCCGGACCGCCGCCGCTGCACACCGCGCCGCTGGGGGCCGCGGAATTCGACGCCCGCACCCAGGGCAGGACCATCACCTATTCCGCCTATGGCCAGCCCTACGGGGTGGAACAATATCTGCCCGGGCGCCGCGTGCTCTGGGCGTTTGAAGGGGGCGTATGCAAGGAAGGCACCTGGTTCCAGCAGGGCGAGATGATCTGCTTTGATTACCGCGATGAAGGCGGTCTGCAATGCTGGACCTTCCACGACACACCCGAAGGGCTGATGGCGCGGTTTCTGGGCGATGCCGGGGCCGAGCCGCTGGTGTCGCTGTCCGAAAGCCCCGAACCGCTGAACTGCCCCGGCCCCGAAGTCGGGGTGTGACCCGTCAGAACAGGCTGCCCTGATCGGGCGGGGGCTTGCCTGTGCCGGATTTGCCAGCGCCGGGCTTTCGCGGGCGCTGCGGCGCGGGCGCCCCATCCCCGTCCCCCGCAGGCAGGACCGACAGCCGGCCGTCGTGGAATTCAATCTCCAGCGCGGTCTGGCCCTGGGCCTGCGCGCGCGCGGTGATCAGGCCGTCGGGGCCGCGCACCACCGCATAGCCGCGCCGCAGCGTTTCGGTATAGCCCAGCGTCTGGCGCATCCGGTCCAGCCGGTCCAGCCGTTCGGCCAGCGCGCCAAGGCGCGCGCGTGGGGCCAGCGCCAGCCGGTCGGACAGATCGTCCAGCCGCGCGCGGGCATCGCGGTTGCGCCGTGCGGCCTCATCGCGCAGGCGGCCCAGCGCGGGGCCAAGGCGCGCGCCCAGCTTGTCGATCGCCGCCTGCTCGCGCCGGATGAACAGGCGCAGCAGATCGGGGCGCACCAGCGCCGCCACGGGGCCGAACTGTTCCCGCTTGCGCCCGGTCAGCGCGCGCAGCGCAGGGCCCAGCCGGTCGGACCACAGGTCGAACCGCTGCCGCGCCGGGGCGGTCAGCGCCTGCGGCCGGCCAAGCCCGCGCGACAAGTCCACCAGCCGCTGCCGCCGCGCCTGCCCCCGCTGGGTCATGACGCCGGCCATGCGCGCGCTGCCCTCATTCACCCGGGCCAGCAGGTCAAGCCGCACCGGTACCGCCATTTCCGCCGCCGCCGTGGGCGTGGGCGCGCGCCGGTCGGCGGCAAAGTCGATCAGCGTGGTATCCGTTTCATGGCCCACGGCGGATATCAGCGGGATCTGGCTGTCGGCGGCGGCGCGAACCACGATTTCCTCATTGAAGCCCCAAAGGTCTTCAAGGCTGCCGCCGCCACGCGCCACGATGATCAGATCGGGCCGCGGGATCGCCGCGCCCGGCGCCAGCGCGTTGAAGCCGCGGATCGCACGGGCGACCTCGGGGGCGCAGGCCTGGCCCTGCACCGCCACCGGCCAGATCAGCACGCGGCGCGGAAAGCGGTCGCGCAGCCGGTGCAGGATGTCGCGGATCACCGCCCCCGAGGGCGAGGTGACGACGCCGATCACCTGCGGCAGGAAGGGAATGGGCTTCTTGCGGTCTGGCGCGAACAGGCCTTCGGCCGCCAGCACCTGCCGGCGCTTTTCCAGCATGGCCATCAATGCGCCCGCACCCGCGGGTTCCACATCGTCGACGATCAGCTGGTATTTCGACTGGCCGGGAAAGGTGGTCATGCGGCCGGTGGCGATGACCTCCATGCCTTCCTCGGGGCGGACCTGCATCCGGGCGACCTGGCCCTTCCAGCTGACGGCTGCGATGACGGAACGATCGTCTTTCAGGTCGAAATACATGTGCCCCGACGCGGGGCGCGACACGCGGCCCACCTCGCCGCGCACGCGGACGCGGTCGAACTGGCCCTCGATCACCCGTTTGACCGCGCCCGACAGCTCGGACACGGTGTATTCATGGGCATTGCCGGGGGCATTGCCGCCCCCCGGGGCCGGGTCATTCTCGAAAAGCTCCATCCGTACCCCTGTTCGCTTGCCTGACAGCGCCCCAGACCTTAGAAGGCGCGCAACCGAAGGCCAAGGGGGACGGATGATGAATATTCTGGTGCTGGGCGGCGGCGGGCGCGAACATGCGCTGGCCTGGGCGATCAAGCAGAACCCCAAATGCGACCGGCTGATCGTGGCGCCTGGCAATGCCGGGATCGCAATGATTGCCGAAATGTCGGATCTGGACCCGCTGAACGGCGCGGCGGTGGTGAATTTCTGTGAAGAAAACGCCATCGACTTCGTCGTGATCGGCCCCGAGGCCCCCTTGGCCGCGGGCGTGGCCGACCGCCTGCGCGAGGCGGGCGTGCTGTGCTTTGGCCCCTCGGCCGCGGCCGCACGGCTGGAGGCGTCGAAGGCATTCACCAAGGAAATCTGCGATGCCTGCGGTGCGCCGACCGCCGCCTATGCGCGGTTTACCGATGCCGGGGCGGCGGCGGATTACGTCCGCGCCCAGGGCGCGCCGATCGTGGTCAAGGCCGACGGGCTGGCCGCCGGCAAGGGCGTGATCGTGGCAATGACGCTGGATGAGGCGCTGGCCGGGATCGACGAAATTTTCGGCGGCGCCTTTGGTGCGGCCGGCGCCGAGGTGGTGATCGAGGAATTCATGGAGGGCGAAGAGGCCAGCTTCTTCATCCTTTCGGACGGCGTGAACGTCCTGCCCGTCGGCACCGCGCAGGACCACAAGCGCGTGGGTGATGGCGACACCGGCCCGAACACCGGCGGCATGGGCGCCTATTCCCCCGCCCCGGTGCTGACGCCCGCGATCCAGGACCAGGTCCTGGCCGAAATCGTGCGCCCCACGGTGGCCGAGATGGCGCGGCGCGGCACCCCGTTCCAGGGCGTGCTTTACGCCGGGCTGATGATCAGGGATGGCCGGGCGCGGCTGGTGGAATACAACGTCCGCTTTGGCGATCCGGAATGTCAGGTGCTGATGATGCGGCTGGGTGGTCAGGTGCTGGACCTGATGATTGCCTGCGCCGAAGGCCGGCTGGATCAGGTCCGCGCGCAATGGGCGGAGGATCACGCGCTGACCGTGGTGATGGCGGCGCGGGGCTATCCGGGCAGCTATGCCAAGGGCAGCGCGATCAAGGGGCTGGACGCCCTGCCCGCGGACAGTTTCAACATGGTGTTCCATGCGGGCACCACGGCCAGGGACGGCGCCGTGCTGGCCACGGGCGGGCGGGTGCTGAACGTCACCGCGCGCGGCACCAGCCTGCGCGACGCGCAGGCCCGGGCCTATGCGATGGTCGATGCGATCGACTGGCCGGAAGGGTTCTGCCGGCGCGATATCGGCTGGCGCGCGCTGTGATCCTGCGGCGGGGGCGCTGCCCCCGCACCCCCGAGGTATTTCGGGCAAGATGAAGGGAAACCTCAGCAGTTGGGGACATTGACGGCAAGGCCGCCCAGCGAGGTTTCCTTGTATTTGTCATGCATGTCGCGGCCGGTCTGGCGCATCGTCTCGATCGCGGCGTCAAGGGGGACGAGGTGGGTGCCGTCGCCGCGCAGGGCAAGCGAGGCGGCGGAAACCGCCTTGATCGCGCCAAGGCCGTTGCGTTCGATGCAAGGCACCTGGACAAGGCCCTTGACCGGGTCACAGGTCATGCCGAGGTGATGTTCCAGCGCGATTTCAGCGGCGTTTTCGACCTGTTCGGGGGTGGCGCCAAGCACGGCGGCAAGGCCCGCGGCGGCCATGGCGGCAGCCGATCCGACCTCGGCCTGGCAGCCGCATTCAGCCCCCGAGATCGAGGCGTTGTGCTTGATCAGCCCGCCCACCGCGGCGGCGGTCAGCAGGAATTCACCGATGCGCGCGGAACTTGCGCCGGGCACATGGTCCAGCCAGTAGCGGATCACGGCGGGCACCACGCCCGCCGCGCCGTTGGTGGGGGCGGTGACGACCTGGCCGCCGGCGGCGTTTTCCTCGTTCACGGCCATGGCATAGGTTGACATCCAGTCGTTGATCACATGCGGCGCGGTCAGGTTCATGCCGCGTTCGGCGATCAGGCTTTCGTGGATCGCGCGCGCACGGCGGCGGACCTTCAGGCCGCCGGGCAGGAGGCCCTCGGCGGCAAGGCCGCGCTCGATGCAGGCGTTCATCACCGACCAGATCCGGGCGAGCCCCGCGTCGATGTCGGCATCCGGGCGGAAACGGCGTTCATTTGCACGTTTCATCTGCGCGATGGTCAGCCCCGAGGCATGGGCCATGGTCAGCATTTCCGCGGCGCTGCGGAAGGGAAAGGGCACGGGCGAGGGCGCGGCAAGGGCGCGGTCATCCACCGCCGCCGCCTCGGCCGCGGTCAGCACGAAGCCACCGCCGATGGAATAATAGGTTTCCTGCGCGATCACGTCGCCCTGCGCATCCAGCGCCATCAGGATCATGCCGTTGGCATGGCCCGCCAGCGCGGGGCCGAAATCGAAGATCAGGTCGGTCGCGGGATCAAAGCGCAGCGGCGCAAGGCCGGGCGGGGACAGCAGCCCGGTTTCCGTATTGGCCGCAAGGGCGGCTTCGGCGGCGGTGGCGTCGTAGGTTTCAGGCAGAAATCCCGCCAGCCCGAGGATCGTGGCGCGGTCGGTGGCGTGGCCCTTGCCGGTGAAAGCCAGCGCGCCGTGCAGGCTGGCGCGCAGGCCATGCGCCTGAAAGGGCGAGGCGCGCAGGCGGTCCAGAAACCGCCCCCCCGCGACCATCGGCCCCATCGTGTGCGAGGAGGACGGCCCCACCCCCACCTTGAACATGTCGAACACGCTTAGGAACATCCGTGCCTCCTTGCCTGGCCCCACAATGGCGCAGTGTGCGCGCGCGGCAAGCCCGGAATTCCCGAAATTCCCGGAATCGACCCGACACGGGGCATTTGCGCGCCATCGGGCGGGCGGATCGGGCGAATTGGCACTCGCACCCCGGGGCGCGATTGCCTATAACCTGACCATCCCATCAGCCAGGAGCCATCCATGCCCGCCGAACTTTCGCCCATCGACAAGGCCAAATTCGCCGCTGCCCGCCGCGCCGTCGACTTCATCGAGGACGGGATGCGCGTGGGGCTGGGCACCGGATCGACCGCGGCCTGGATGGTGCGCTGCCTGGGCGAACTGGTGCGCGAAGAGGGGCTGCGGATCACGGGCGTTCCGACCAGCACCCGCACCGCCGATCTGGCGCGCCAGCTTGGCATCAGGGTCGTCAGTCTGGATGAGGCGAAATGGCTTGATCTGACGATCGACGGGGCGGATGAATTCGACAACGAGCTGAACCTGATCAAGGGTGGCGGCGGCGCGCTGTTGCAGGAAAAGATCGTGGCCACCGCATCCGACCGGATGATCGTGATTGCCGATGCCGCGAAAGAGGTGGCCCAGCTGGGCGCCTTCCCGCTGCCGGTCGAGGTTGTGCCCTTTGGCTGGCAGACCACCCGCGCGCTGATCGAGGAAACGCTGGTCAGCATGGATGTGCTGGGGCGCAACACCACGCTGCGGGTGAACGGCAGCCAGCCCTTTGTCACAGATGAGGGCAATTACATCGTCGATCTGCACCTGAACCGGATCGGCAATCCGCGCCAGCTGGGCCTGATGCTGAACCAGATCCCCGGCGTGGTGGAAAACGGTCTGTTCATCGACATCTGCGACGTGGTCATCATCGGCCATGGCGATGGCACGGTGGAACTGCGCGACATCAACGAAGGCACGGTCGAGACCGATCAGATCGATTTCAACGAGGCGGAGAACATCTTCGCCGATCTGGATTGAAGGGCCCGGGGCGCGGGACCGCAGGGCAAGGAAGCAGGCATGACGTTCGACTATGATCTGTTCGTGATCGGCGGCGGCTCGGGCGGGGTGCGCGCGGCGCGCATCGCGGCGGGCGAACATGGCGCGCGCGTGGGCCTGGCCGAGGAATACCGCATGGGCGGGACCTGCGTGATCCGCGGCTGCGTCCCCAAGAAGCTGATGGTCTTTGCCTCGGGCTATCCGGCGGCGATGGAAGATGCCCGCGCCTATGGCTGGGATGTGCGGGCGGGCGGGTTCGACTGGTCGAAATTCCGTGCCGCGCTGGATGTGGAACTGGACCGGCTGGAGGCGGCCTATCGCGGCGGGCTGGCGGGCGCGGGCGTGACGGTGCATGATTGCCGCGCCACGCTGGTCGATCCGCATACGGTCGAGCTGGCCGATGGCCGCAGGCTGCGTGCCAAGCACATCCTGATCGCCACCGGCGGGCGGCCCTTTGTGCCCGATCTGCCGGGGGCCGGGCTGGTGATGACCTCGAACGAGATCTTCCTGATGGACGCCCTGCCCCGGTCGGTTCTGATCGTGGGCGGCGGGTTCATCGCCTGCGAATTCGCCTGCATCCTGAACGGGCTGGGCGTCGAGGTGACACAGTTCTACCGCGGCGCGCAGATCCTGCGCGGCTTTGACGATGAGGCGCGCGGCCATGTCGCGGGGCTGATGGCCGAGACGGGGGTGACCATCCATTGCGGCACCGATGTGCTGGAACTGCGCAAGACGGCAGAGGGCATCCGCGTCAAGGCCACCGACGGGTCCGACCGCACCTATGACGCGGTGGTCTATGCCACGGGCCGGGTGCCCAACACGCAGGGCCTTGGGCTGGACCGGGCCGGCGTGGCGTCAGGGCGGCGCGGCGCGGTGCTGGTGGACGACTGGTCGCAGACCAATGTGCCATCCATCTATGCGGTGGGCGATGTGACCGACCGCATCAACCTGACCCCGGTGGCGATCCGCGAAGGGCATGCCTTTGCCGATACCGTCTTTGGCGCGACGCCGCGCAAGGCCGATCACGACCTTGTCGCCTCGGCCGTGTTCACCCAACCCTTTGAGCTGGGATCCGTCGGGCTGACCGAAGAGACCGCGCGCGAAGCCGGGCCGATCGAGGTTTATGCGACCTCGTTCCGGCCGATGAAGACGCTGTTTGCCGGGCGCAATGCCCGGGTGATGATGAAGCTGATCGTCTGCGCCGATACGCGCCGGGTGCTGGGCTGCCATATCGTCGCCCCCGAGGCCGGCGAGATGATCCAGCTGGCCGCCATCGCGATCAAGATGGGCGCCACCAAAGAGGATTTCGACCGCACCTGCGCGGTCCACCCGACCATGGCCGAAGAACTGGTGACGATGCGAAAACCTGTGCGGAGCGCTTGATTTTCCGCGATTTGTGCCCAATTCGCAGGGCAGACCTTTAGAAGAAGTGAGGAACGGATGAGCAACGGAGGACCCTGGGGATCGGGTGGCGGTTCGGGCGGCGGCGATGATGACGACCGCAACAACCGCCCGCGCGGCAGCGGCCCGCGCCGCCCCGGCGAGGGCGCGCCGATCCCCGAGATCGAGGAGATCATGAAGAAGGGCTCCGAGCAGCTGCGCGTGCTGATGGGCGGGCGCGGCGGTCAGGGCGGCGGCCGGGGCCCGCGCGGCGGGGCCCCCGGCGGGCCGGCCCTGACCCGCGGGACGCTGGGGCTGGTGATGCTGGCGGCGACGGGGCTTTGGGCCTTTTCGTCCTTCTACACCGTCAAGCCCGAAGAACGCTCGGTCGAGCTGATGTTCGGCCAGTATCAGGCGACCGGCAACCCGGGCCTGAACTTTGCGCCCTGGCCCGTGGTCACGGCGGAAATCGTGCAGGTGACGGGCGAACGCACCACCGAGGTCGGATCGGGCCGGGGCGGCCCCGCCGACAACGGGCTGATGCTGACGCGCGACCAGAACATCGTCGACATCGAATTCCAGGTGGTCTGGAACATCAGCGATCCGGCCGCCTACCTGTTCAACCTGGCCGACCCGGAAGACACGATCCGCGCGGTATCGGAATCGGCGATGCGCGACATCATCGCGCGATCCGAACTGTCGCCGATCCTGAACCGCGACCGCGGCGTGATCGCCGCGGATCTGCGCCTCGCGGTGCAGGAAACGCTGGACAGCTATGAATCGGGCATCAACGTGGTGCGCGTGAACTTCAACCGCGCCGACCCGCCGCGCGACGTGATCGACAGCTTCCGCGAGGTGCAGGCCGCCCAGCAGGAACGCGACCGGCTGGAAAAAGAGGCCGATGCCTATGCCAACCAGGTCACCGCAGGCGCCCGCGGCGAGGCGGCGCGCCTGCTGGAGGATGCCGAGGCCTACCGCGCCCGTGTGGTCAACGATGCCCAGGGCCAGGCCGCCCGCTTTGTGTCTGTCTATGATGAATATGTGAAGGCCCCCGAGGTGACCAAGCGCCGGATGTATCTGGAAACCATGGAAAAGGTGTTGGGTCCGGTGAACAAGGTGATCCTGGACGGCGTGTCCGGCCAGGGCGGTAGCGGTGGGGTTGTGCCCTATCTGCCGCTTGATCAGCTGCGCCGCGCGCCGGCTGCCACGACCAACGGGGGGAACAACTGATGAGCCGCATGCAATTCGCCATTCCCGCGCTGGTGGTCGTCGCGGGGGCCGTGCTGTCGTCGCTGTTCGTCGTGGATGAACGCGAAAAGGCGCTTGTGCTGCAATTCGGCCAGGTCAAGCAGGTCAAGGAAACGCCCGGCCTGGGGTTCAAGATCCCGCTGATCCAGGAGGTGGTGACCTATGAAGACCGCATCCTCAGCCTGCCGACCCAGCCGCTGGAGGTGACGCCGCTGGATGACCGCCGCCTTGTGGTCGATGCCTTCGCACGCTGGCGCATCGTCAACCTGATCGAATTCCGCGAGGCCGTTGGCGCGGGTGGCGAACAGGTGGCCAAGTCGCGGCTGGACAGCATCGTCAATGCCGCCATCCGCGAAATTCTGGGCTCGGTCCCGTCCACGGCGGTGCTGTCGGCGGACCGGACCGTGCTGATGACCCGCATCCGCGACATCGCCCGGCGTGAGGCGGCCGCCCTGGGCGTCGATGTGATCGACGTGCGCCTGACGCGCACCGAACTGCCCGAACAGAACCTGGCCGCGACATTCGCGCGGATGCGGGCGGAACGCGAACGCGAGGCGGCCGATGAACGCGCCCGCGGCGGCGAGGCGGCGCAGCGCGTGCGCGCCACCGCCGACCGGACCGTGGTCGAACTGACGTCCGAGGCGCGCAAGCAGGCCGAAATCATCCGCGGTGAGGCCGATGCCGAACGCAACGCGATCTATGCCGACGCCTTCGGACGCGACCCCGAATTCTTTGCCTTCACCCGATCGCTGGAATTCTACGCCCAAAGCATGAAGGCGGACAGTTCCTCGTTGGTGACGCAGCCCGACAGCGTCTATTTCGACTATGACCGTTTCCTGAAATCGATCGGCGAGCGTGGCGCGCAAGCGGGCGGCCCGGCAGGGCCCGGGCAATGATCGCCACGATCCTGTGGGGGATCGGGCTGGTGCTTGTGATCGAGGGGCTGGCGCTTGCGCTGGCCCCTTCGCGCATGGAAGAGATGCTGGAGCTGTTGCGCGCGATGGGCCGTGACCGGCGGCGCCTGCTGGGGCTTGTGGTGCTGGGCGGGGGCATTGCGGCCTTGTGGCTGGCGCGCGCGATAGCGGGATAAGCGGGCTCACGTCGATGTGACGCGGCGCGATGGGCTTTCAATTGCACCGGGCGCGCCCTAGGTATCTATGCAAGATGCGGGTTTTGGTCCCACTATGGCAAAGCCCGTGATCCGGCTGAGAGGGGAGCATCGCATGACAGCACAGGTTCTGACGCTTGCAACGCCGCGGGGGGTCCGCCGCATCCTGACCGCGTCGATGCTGGCACTATCACTTGCCCTTGCGCCAGGGGTTCTGGCACCGGCGCAGGCGGCGCCGGAAAGTTTCGCCGATCTGGCACAGAAGGTCAGCGACGCGGTGGTCAACATCACCACCTCGACCACCGTCGCGGCGCCAACCGGGCCTGGCCCGATGTTCCCGCCCGGGTCGCCTTTTGAGGACCTGTTCCGCGACTTTGGTTTCCCCCCCGGCCCCAATGGCGGCCCCGGCCCGCGGCGTTCAAACGCGCTGGGATCGGGCTTCGTGATTTCCGAGGACGGCTTCATCGTCACCAACAACCATGTCATCGAAGGCGCCGATGAGATCGAGATCGAATTCTTCTCGGGCCGGACGCTGAAGGCCAGGCTGATCGGCACCGACCCCAAGACCGATGTCGCGCTGCTGAAGGTGGAAAGCGACAAGCCGCTGAAATTCGTGAAATTCGGCGACAGCGACCAGATGCGCGTGGGCGACTGGGTGATGGCGATGGGCAACCCGCTGGGTCAGGGGTTTTCGGTCAGCGCGGGCATCGTGTCGGCGCGCAACCGCGAACTGTCGGGCACCTATGACGACTATCTGCAGACCGATGCCGCGATCAACAGGGGCAATTCGGGCGGCCCGCTGTTCAATATGTCGGGCGAGGTCGTGGGCGTGAACACCGCGATCCTGTCGCCCAACGGCGGGTCGATCGGGATCGGCTTCTCGATGGCCTCGAATGTGGTGCAGAAGGTTGTCACGCAGCTGAAGGACTTTGGCGAAACGCGGCGCGGCTGGCTGGGCGTGAAGATCCAGGATCTGACCCCGGACATGGCCGAGGCGATGGGCCTGGCCGAAGCCACCGGCGCGATGGTCACCGAGGTGCCCGAAGGCCCCGCGCGCGATGCCGGGATGCTGCCGGGCGATGTCATCACCAGCTTCGACAGTGCACCGGTCAAGGACACGCGGGAACTGGTGCGGCGCGTGGCCGATGCGCCTGTGGGCCAGGCGGTTCGCGTTACCGTGATGCGCGAAGGCAAGAGCGAGACGCTGCTGGTCACGCTGGGCCGGCGTGAGCTGGCCGAGGGCGAGGCGGTTCCCGCCGCGGTCGCGCGTCCGCAGGATGCCGAACGCGACATGCTGGGCATGACCGTGACGCCGCTGACACCCGCGCTCAGTTCCGAACTGGGGCTGTCGGCGGGGGCCACGGGGCTGGTGGTCAAATCCGTCCCCGAAGACAGCGAGGCCTTTGCCAAGGGCATGCGCGCGGGCGATCTGATCGTCGAGGCGGGCCAGCAGGCGGTGGCGACGCTGGACGATCTGGACACCCGCATCGAAGACGCGCGCGAGGCCGGGCGCAAATCGGTACTGTTGCTGATCCGGCGCGGCGGCGAGCCGCGGTTCGTGGCGCTGCCGGTGGATTGACCCCCCAACCGGGCCGGACCCTTGCCACGGGCGCCTTCGGGCGCCCGTTTCCATTCGCGGTGCCAAAAGGCCACAGGGGTGCGGGCGGCAGGCTCTGGCCAAATCCGCCGCGATCGCATAAATCCCGTTTTCCGAAGGGTGCGCCCCGATGCGCGCCGAAAAGCGGGGAACGGACATGGTCAAGATCACCTATGTGGAACAGAACGGCACCGAGCATGTGGTTGACGTCAAACCCGGCATGACGGTGATGGAAGGCGCGCGCGACAATGGCGTGCCCGGCATCGATGCCGATTGCGGCGGCGCCTGCGCCTGTTCCACCTGCCATGTCTATGTGGATGCGGCCTGGGTGGGCAAGCTGGCCCCGAAAGAGGCGATGGAAGAGGATATGCTCGACTTTGCCTGGAACCCGGACCCGGTGCGATCGCGGCTGACCTGCCAGATTTCGGTGACCCCGGCGCTGGAAGGCCTGGTCGTTCACATTCCAGAAAAGCAGATCTGAGCCCCTGCGGGCCACGGGCGCACCGGCGGCACACGCGACGGGCGCCGGGCTGCTGCGGGGCGCGCCGGCGCGTGGCGATGCGGGGAATGATGGCCGGGGCGCGGCACTGATGCCCCAGAAAAGGAACGGACATGGCCTTTTGTGTGTTGACGGTGAACTGCCCTTCGCGCCGCGGGATCGTGGCGGCGATTGCGAATTTTCTGGCCGCGAACGGCTGCAATATCACAGATTCCCATCAATATGACGATCCGCTGACGGGACAGTTCTTCACGCGAATCACCTTCCGGCCGGAAACCGGGGCGACGGTCGCCGATCTGCGCGCGGCCTTTGCCGCGCTGGCGGCGGAATTCGCCATGGACTGGGCGATCCACGATGGCGCCCGGCGGATGAAGGTTCTGCTGATGGTGTCGAACTTCGGCCATTGCCTGAACGATCTGCTGTATCGCTGGCGCATCGGCGCGCTGCCCATCGAGATCGTGGGGGTGGTATCGAACCATCTGACCTATCAGAAGGTGGTGGTAAACCACGATATTCCCTTCCACCTGGTCAAGGTGAACAAGGACAACAAGCCCCAGGCCGAAGCGCAGTTGATGGCGATCGTCGAGGAGACAGGAGCCGAGCTGGTGGTGCTGGCGCGTTACATGCAGGTGCTGTCGGACGCGTTCTGCGCCAGGATGTCGGGGCGGATCATCAACATCCACCATTCCTTCCTGCCCAGCTTCAAGGGTGCCAATCCCTACAAGCAGGCCTATGAACGCGGGGTGAAGCTGATCGGCGCGACCGCGCATTACGTCACCGCCGATCTGGATGAAGGCCCGATCATCGAACAGGATACGGTGCGCATCACCCATGCCCAGAGCCCCGAGGATTATGTAAGCCTGGGCCGGGATGTCGAGGCCCAGGTCCTGGCCCGCGCGATCCATGCGCATATCCATCACCGGGTTTTCCTGAATGGCAACAAGACGGTGGTCTTTCCCGCCTCGCCCGGGTCATATGCCTCGGAGCGGATGGGCTGAGGCGCCGTTTCCAGGGGGCGCTGCCCCCTCGGGCCTGCGGCCCTCACCCCCGGGATATTTGGACAAAGCCGAAGACCCGATGCGGGGTTTCGATCTGAAAGGCTGGCACAGGCATGCGCGAGACTGACCGTATCCTGCCCGGCGTGGCGCTGATGATCTTTTTCTGCGTGGTTGCGCCGCTGATCGATGTGGCCGCGAAACTGGCCGCGCAAGAGGTGCCGGTGGGCATGGTCACGCTGGGTCGTTTCGTGGTGCAGGGCGCGCTGATGGCACCGATCGTGGCGCTGCTGGGGCTGAGTTTGCGGCTGAGCCGGCGGGCGCTGCGGCTGACGGCGCTGCGGGCGCTGTGCGCGATCGGTTCGACCTATTGTTTCGTGGCCGCGGTCAAGGTGATGCCGATTGCCGATGCGCTGGCGATTGCGTTCGTGGAGCCCTTCGTGATCCTGCTGATCGGGCGGCTGGTGCTGGGCGAACAGGTCGGCCCCCGCCGGCTTGGCGCCGCGGTGGCGGGGTTCGTGGGCGCGCTGTTCGTGATCCAGCCGTCCTTTGCTGCCTTTGGCGCGATCGCGCTGTTTCCGCTGGCCACGGCTGTCTTCTTTGCAGCCTACATGCTGGTGACGCGCGCCCTGTCGAATGAGGTGCATCCGGTGACGATGCAATTGCACACCGCGCTGGCGGCGGCGGCGCTGTGCCTGCCGCTTCTGGGCCTTGGCGCGCGGATGGCAGAGCCGTCATTGGTGGTGGTGCTGCCACAGGGGATTTTCTGGCTGTGGATGTTCTGCGTGGGGCTGGCAGCCACGATCAGCCACATGGCGATGACCTATGCGCTGAAATTCGCGCCCTCATCCACGCTGGCGCCGCTGCATTACCTGGAGATCGTGACGGCGACGCTGTTTGGCTATCTGTTCTTCCGCGATTTTCCGAATGCGCTGACCTGGGTCGGGGTGGGGATCATCGTCGCCTCGGGGCTGTATGTGATCCATCGTGAACGCGTCACAGCCGCCCGACTGCGCCCAGTGCGGGGCGCAGATGCGCTTTTGGCAAGAGGATCAGCACCGGCCCGTCCAGCCACAGACGCACGGGACCCGTAACCTCGTTCGAGGTGCCGGTCACGCCGGCCGGTTCCATGGCGATGCCGTCGATCGGCCAGCGCAGGCCGGTGGACCGGCCCTGCGCCGGGCCGAAAGGAAACAGCGACAGCCGCGTGCCCACCGGCAGGTCAAGCGCCAGACAGGGCGGTGCGCGGAAGGCGATGTCATGTTCGCCCACCACCATCACGCAGTGATCGGCATGGCGCGCGACCGCGCCCAGCGTTGCCAGCGTGTGATCCAGCCGCCGGCCGGTAAAGCCCAGCGCCAGGTAGAACGGCGCGCGGACATGCATCAGGCATTTGGTGAAATCGGTGCTGTCCTGTTCGGCAATCCGGTGCAGCCGGTCGGCTGCGATCGCCGCGCGTGCCCGCGCCGAGAGGCTGTCCAGATCCCCGATCACCGCCTGCGGCATCAGCCCAAGGTCCAGCGCGCGGTCCGCACCGCCATCGGCGGCGATCAGCAGGGGCGCGATTGTCAACGCTTCGGCAACATCCGCCGCGGTGGAATCGCCCCGGCCCAGCAATGTGACCCCGTTGGATGATTGAACAATATCTTGCATCATGGACGCATTGATTACGATTAAGGCACGCAAGCACAATCCGCTTCGGCAAAATTCCTTGTTCTTGCCCTTTTCCGTTCACGCTTAAGCACCAGTTCAAGGGTGATATGATCCGGATTGGCACAGAAGAAAGCGAGCGTTCCATGGTTGGTGCGAGCAAGATTCTCACCGTGTCCTACGGGACCTTTTCCTGCACGCTGGAGGGTTTCGATGAGCCTTTCAACACGATGAAGGCCATCGCGGAATATTTCCGCGATCTCGCCGCCGAGGACCGCTATTTCGGCGCCGAGCCGCCGACCCCCGATGCCGAGATGCTGCACCGCATCGCCGAACGCGAGATTCAGCGCCGGGTTGAGGCGAAGGTTCAGGTCAATGGAATCGTGTTGCGCCCGCAGGCCGACGCGGCGGCGGATGAACCACGCGGCACGGCCCCCGCCCCGGTGCCGGAACCGGCGGTGGAACAGCCCACCACGCCGGTGGCGGATGCCGTGCCCCAGGCGGCGCCTGTTGCGCTGGCGGCAACCGGACAGGCGCCCGATCTGGGCGGCCCCGAAAGTGTCGCGGCCAAGCTGCAACGGATTCGCGCGGCGGTGGCCAGCGCGCGCAGTTCCGCCCAGGCCTATGCGGAAGATGAGGAGGCCGGGCCACTCTGGCCTTCGGTTGCGGAAAACGCGCCCGAGGATTTCGGCTATGAGCTGGACCTGTCGGGCCCCTTGCTGAGCGAAGAGGACGAGCCCCCCGCGCCGGTCGCAGCCAGGACCATCGCCGAAGATGCCCCCCCTGCCCCCCTGGCAGAGGAGACCGGGGTGGCAGAGGCAGGTGCAGTCCCCGAGGCGCAGGCCGAACCGCTTGTACCGCTGTCGGACGAAGCCGCGGCCCGCCGCCGCGCCCGGCGTCGCGCTGCGCGGGCAGCCGCGCTGGCCGCAGCCGCCGGCGAACCCGCGCAAGCCCCGCCGCCCGCGCAAGCCCCGCCGATGGATACCGAACTGATTCAGGCGGACGACGGCGCACGACCGGACGCCGCCCTGCCCGAATCTGACGCGCCCGAGGGTAAGGACGCGCGGGATGAGGCACTTGCCCCCATCGACAGCGCCCTGACCAAGGCCGGGATCACCGCCGTGGCGCAGGAACCCGCTGAACCGGCGAATGAACAGGCACAAGGTGCTTTGGCCACTGAGCCCCCGGCCGGGCGGATCTTCGTGCTGCATCCGGCCGGTCCGGTCGATGTGACCGCTGACGATGTGACCGCTGACGATGAGGCGGCCGAAGAGGTTGCGGCGCAGGATGAGGCCGACCCTCTTCTGTCCCTGGATGATGCAACAGCGACCAATGCGCAATGTGTCCCGGCCGTCGATATACTAGACGCAGCGGGGCAAGAGACGACCGATACGGATGGCGATCTGGCCGAATCGGTGCTGGCTGCGCTTGCGGCAGAGGATGGGACCGACGCAGGGGCGCATGCCGATGTTGCCGCCGAAACAGCAGAGCCGCCTGGCGCCGAGGATCTGGTGGATGAAACCGCCGAAGCCGCGCAGGACATCGCGCATGACGCGATCGCGGTCGATGCTGCGATGACGGACAAGACGGTTGCGGCGGTGATCGATGGCGCCGCGCTGACCGCGGACGGGCTGTCCCCCGAAGCCGAGGCCGAATTGCTGAATGAATTGGCCGCGCTTGAAACCGATGACCTGGAGACCGGGCCAGACGAGGCCGCCGATCAGGCACTTGAGGATTTGCCGCAAAGCGCCGATGGGGCCGCCGAACCGACCGGGACAGATCCGCAAGCCGCGCCCGAGGCGCAGGCCGCGCGCAGCCATGGCGCCGACCACCCCGTTGCAAGCCCGCCCGAAGAGGCGGACCTGTCACGGCTGCTGGAAGAGACCAACACCAAGCTTGAGGGCGCCGAGAATCGTCGCCGGTTTTCCGCCATCGCGCATCTGAAAGCGGCGGTTGCCGCGACCGTGGCCGATCGCCTGCTGCGCGGCACGCTGGTGGGGAAATCCGCCGCCTCTGCCGCCGATGACACCAATGCCTATCGCGAAGACCTGAGCCAGGCGGTCCGCCCGCGCCGCCCCGCGCCCGCCGGCCAGCCGCAGACCGCCCGCCCACAGCTTGCACAGCCCGAAGCCACGCGCACGGCGCGGCCCGAAAACCGCCCCGCGCCGCTGGTTCTGGTGTCCGAACAGCGCGTTGACCGGGCCGCGGACCGCATGGTCCCCGCCGCCCAGCTGGTGCGCCCGCGCAGGGTTTCAGCCGGGCAGATCGCGGGGCGCAGGGCGGCAGCCGCCGCGCCCGACACCGGCACCGATGACGCCCCCGCAGGCCGACCAGACCCCGTCGAGGCCCGCAGTTTCGCTGAATTCGCGCAAGAGGCCGGGTCGGACGGCCTTGCCGATCTGCTGGAAGCGGCGGCGGCCTATACCGCGACGGTCGAGGGGCGACCGCATTTCTCGCCGCCGCAGATCATGAAACAGGTGGCGACCGTGGCCGATGAAAACGCCTTCAGCCGCGAGGACCGGCTGCGGTCCTTTGGCCAGCTTCTGCGTCAGGGCAAGATCGCCAAGGTGAAGCGCGGCCAATATGCGATCACTGAACAGTCGCGCTTTTACGACGAAACGAACCGCGCCGCGCATTGACGCGCCGCGGTTCGGGACCGATCAGGCCGAGGGGCCCCGCCCCTTTGTTTCGCGTTTTGCGGGGTCGGCCTGGCCGATGCCGCGAAAAACCGCGCGGAACGGCAGCGCCCACAGGAACCCCAGACCAAGATAGACCATCAGTTCGGCCCAGATCGGCAGCCGCCCGAAGGTGGCATCGGCCCAGTTCACCACCGTCACGGCCGCCGCGACATAAAGCGGCAGGCCCACGACCAGGATCAGAAGCGACCAGCGCCGACGCGCCCGGTAGGACAGCGCCATCGGATCAATCCTCAAAAGGATCGGTGACAAGGATGGTGTCATCACGTTCCGGGCTGGTGGACAGCATCGCCACCGGGCAATGGATCAGTTCCTCGATCCGGCGGACGTATTTCACCGCGGCACCGGGCAGATCGGCCCAGCTGCGCGCCCCGGCGGTCGATTCGGACCAGCCCTCCATCTCTTCATAGATCGGGGTGGCGCGAGCCTGCAGCGCGGCCTGCGTCGGCAGATAGTCATAGCGGACGCCGTCCACCTCATAGCCGACGCAGATTTTCAGCGTTTCGAACCCGTCCAGCACATCCAGCTTGGTCAGCGCGATGCCCTTGACGCCGGAAATCGCGCAGGTCTGGCGGACCAGAACCGCGTCGAACCAGCCGCAGCGGCGCTTGCGCCCGGTGACGGTGCCGAATTCATGACCCCGCGTGCCCAGCCGTTCGCCATCGTCATCGTTCAACTCGGTCGGGAAGGGGCCTTCGCCGACGCGGGTGGTATAGGCCTTGACGATGCCCAGCACGAAATCGATGGCATTCGGGCCAAGGCCCACGCCCGTCGCCGCCTGCCCCGCGATCACGTTGGACGAGGTGACGAAGGGATAGGTGCCAAAGTCGATGTCCAGCAACGAGCCCTGCGCGCCTTCAAACAGGATGCGCTTGCCGGCGCGGCGGTCTTCGTCCAGCACCTTCCAGACGGGGGCGGCGTATTTCAGGATTTCGGGGGCGATCGCGCGCAGGCTGGTCAGCAGCGCCTCGCGGTCGATGGCTTCCAGGCCCAGGCCCGCGCGCAGGGCGTTGTGATGCACAAGCGCCCGGTCGACGCGCAGTTGCAGCGTGTCATCATCCGACAGGTCGGCCACGCGGATCACGCGCCGGCCCACCTTGTCTTCATAGCACGGCCCGATGCCGCGCCCGGTTGTGCCGATCTTGGCAACCGAGGCATGGGCCTCACGCGCGCGGTCCAGTTCGCCGTGGAAGGGCATGATCAGCGGGGTGTTTTCCGCGATCATCAGCGTTTCGGGGCTGATCTCGACGCCCTGGCCGCGGATCGCCTCGATCTCTTTCAACAGATGCCAGGGGTCCAGCACCACGCCATTGCCGATAACGGAAAGCTTGCCGCCGCGCACCACGCCCGAGGGCAGCGCGTTCAGCTTGTAGACCTTGCCGTCGATCACCAGCGTGTGGCCCGCGTTGTGGCCGCCCTGAAAGCGCGCGATCACATCGGCGCGCTCGCTCAGCCAGTCGACGATCTTGCCCTTGCCCTCGTCGCCCCACTGGGCGCCGACCACCACGACATTGGCCATGTCTTTCTCCTACAGGTTCGCAAAACCGCGTCACCTATAGCGGGGCTGCTGCCCCGGGGGAACCAGTTTTTCGCAGATTTCGGCGCCGTGCGGCCGGCATGGGGCACCGCGCGCCGGGAAACGGCTTGCGCGCCCGGCCTCATGCGCCTAGATAGGCGCGTCAGTTCGCAAGAAGGCCAGGGCCCGCATGGAAAACGTCATCCTTACCGTCCACCTGATCCTGGCGCTGCTCTTGATCGGCGTGGTGCTGCTGCAACGTTCCGAAGGGGGCGGGCTTGGCATGGGCGGCGGCGGCGGTGGCGGCGTCATGAGCGGGCGGCAGGCCGCCAATGCGCTGTCCAGGCTGACCTGGATCATCGCCTCGGCCTTCATCGTCACCTCGATCGCCTTGACGGTGGTGGCGGCGCGCAATGCAACCGGCGGCTCGGTCGTCGATCAGCTGCCCGCCGCGGGCAACGAGGTCAGCACCCCCGCCCTGCCCGACCTGACCCTGCCGCCGTCTGCGGCAGATGCGCCGATGACCCCGCCGCCCGCGAATTAAGACGGTGGACCGAACCGGCGGCGTCACAAGCCTTGGGGCATGACGCCGCACCTGACCCAACTGCTTGCGGTCCGGTTGCGGGCGGACTGCGAATCGTGTAAGCATTAAATCCCGTGATGCCAAACCTCGGTTCGGCAGATTCTATTGGATTTTGACAAGATCACGGGGGCTTCCATGGCACGTTATGTTTTCATCACCGGCGGTGTGGTGTCCTCGCTTGGCAAGGGGCTGGCCTCGGCCGCGCTGGGGGCGCTGCTGCAGGCACGCGGCTTTTCGGTGCGGTTGCGCAAGCTGGACCCCTATCTGAACGTCGATCCCGGCACCATGAGCCCGTTTGAACATGGCGAGGTGTTCGTGACCGATGACGGGGCGGAAACCGACCTGGACCTGGGCCATTACGAACGCTTCACCGGCGTGTCGGCGCGCAAGACCGATTCCGTATCCTCGGGCCGGATCTATTCCAACGTTCTGGAAAAGGAACGCCGGGGCGCCTATTTGGGCAAGACGATCCAGGTGATCCCGCATGTAACAAATGAAATCAAAGACTTCCTGGCCGTGGGCGAGGATGAGGTTGATTTCATGCTGTGTGAAATCGGCGGCACCGTCGGCGATATCGAGGGCCTGCCCTTCTTTGAGGCGATCCGCCAGTTCGCGCAGGACCGCCCCCGCGGGCAATGCATCTTCATGCATCTGACGCTGCTGCCCTATCTGGCGGCCAGCGGCGAATTGAAGACCAAGCCGACCCAGCATTCGGTCAAGGAACTGCGCTCGATCGGGTTGCAGCCCGATGTGCTTGTCTGCCGGTCGGAACATCCGATTCCGGAAAAGGAACGCGCCAAGATCGCGTTGTTCTGCAACGTCCGCCCCGAGGCGGTGATCCCGGCCTATGACCTGAAATCCATCTATGAGGCGCCGCTGGCCTATCACCGGATGGGGCTGGACCAGGCGGTGCTGGATGCGTTCGGCATCAGCCCCGCACCGCGCCCCGATCTGGCGCGCTGGGAAGATGTGATGGACCGGCTGGAAAATGCCGAGGGCGTGGTGCGCGTGGCCATCGTGGGCAAATATGTCCAGCTGGAAGACGCCTACAAATCCATCGCCGAGGCGCTGACCCATGGCGGCATGGCCAACCGGGTGCGCGTCAAGGCCGAATGGATCGACGCCGAGATCTTCGAACGCGAAGATCCCTCGCCGCATCTGGAAGGTTTTCATGCGATCCTGGTGCCCGGCGGCTTTGGCGAACGCGGCACCGAAGGCAAGATCCGCGCCGCGCAATATGCCCGCGAAAAGGGCATCCCCTATCTGGGCATCTGCCTGGGCATGCAGATGGCGGTGATCGAGGCCGCGCGCAATCTGGCCGGCATCGCCGATGCGGGGTCCGAGGAATTCGATCATGAGGCAGGGCAGAAACGCTTTACCCCCGTGGTCTATCACCTGAAGGAATGGGTGCAGGGCAATCACCGGGTGGAACGCAAGCTGGATGACGACAAGGGCGGCACGATGCGCCTTGGCGCCTATTCGGCGGCGCTGACGCCCGGGTCGCGCGTGGCCGGGGTCTATGGCCAGTGCGACATCGAGGAACGCCACCGCCACCGCTATGAGGTGGACGTGCGCTACCGCGAGCAGCTGGAAAGCTGCGGGCTGGTGTTTTCGGGCATGTCCCCCGATGGCCGCCTGCCCGAGATCGTGGAACACAAGGGCCATCCCTGGTTCATCGGTGTGCAGTTCCACCCGGAACTGAAGTCCAAGCCCTTTGCGCCGCATCCGCTGTTCGCGGGCTTCGTCAAGGCCGCGCTGGACCAAAGCCGGCTGGTCTGACCGGGTCGGCTGACCGGGTCGGCTGACCGGGTCGGCTGGCCGGGTCGGCGGGGCGCCCCCGCCGGCACGGCATCATGACCGGATCAGCCTTGCACGACGCGCTGGGTCTGGCAGCCCAGCCCCTCGATCCCCAGGCGCATGGTCTGGCCCGCGCGCAGGAACCGCGGCGGCTTCATCCCCATGCCCACGCCCGGCGGCGTGCCGGTGGCGATGATGTCGCCAGGCTGCAACGACATGAAGCGGCTGACATAGGCCACGATTTCATCGACCGGAAAGATCATCGTGGCGGTGCTGCCCTGCTGGCACAGGGCGCCATCGACCGACAGCCACAGGCGCAAGGCCTGCGGATCGGGCACCGCATCGCGCGTGACAAGCCAGGGACCGATCGGGCCAAAGGTATCGCAGCCCTTGCCCTTGTCCCAGGTGCCGCCGCGTTCAGACTGGTATTCGCGTTCCGAGATGTCGTTGACGACGCAATAGCCCGCCACATGGTCCATCGCGGCGGCGCGATCAATGTATTTGCCGCCCCGGCCGATGACGACGCCCAGTTCCACCTCCCAATCGGTTTTCACCGATCCGCGCGGCAGTTCCACATCATCATCCGGCCCCGACAGGCACGAGGTCCATTTGCCAAAGACGATCGGTTCGGCAGGAACCGGCATCCCCGCCTCGGCGGCGTGATCGGCATAATTCAGCCCGATGCAGACGAACTTGCCCACGCCCGCGACACAGGGCCCCAGCCGCAGATCCTGCTGCGGCGTGCCGGGCACCAGCGGCAGGCTGTCGGGATCCAGCGCCGCCAGCCGCGCCAGCGTGTCGGGCAACAGCGCCGCCCCGCCGATATCGGGCACATGGGCGGACAGGTCGCGCACCCGCCCCGCCGCATCCAGCATCCCCGGTCTTTCCTGGCCCTTGGGACCATAACGCAACAGTTTCATCAGGCTCCTCCGTGTTGGAACAGTGCTAATCTGCGGATCGGGCAAAGAAAAGACCGCACCGCCCCCTCGCCTTCGGGGCGCGGCTGGGGCAGGCTGCGCCCACAACAAGGGGGCGACAATGATTCCGGTATTCGATGGCCACAATGATTTTCTGCTGCGCCTGATGGCCGATCCGACCCGGCGCGAGGCGATCTGGCTGACCGGCGAGGGCAAGGGCCATCTGGACCTGCCGCGCTGCAAGGCGGGCGGATTTGCGGGCGGATTCTTTGCGATCTACATCCCCTCGGCAGAAACCGCACAAAGCCTGGATTTCGACGCGCTGATGGATGCGCCGCCTTATGCCTTGCCGCTGCCTGACCCGATCGGACAGGCCGCGGCGCTGCCCGTGGCGATGGCCATGGCGGGGCAGCTGATGTGGCTGGAACGCACCGGCACGCTGCGCATCTGTCGCAGCGTGGCGGACATCCGCGCGGCGATGGCGGCGGACCAGATCGCGGCGGTGATGCATTTCGAGGGCGCCGAACCGATCGGCCCCGATCTGGATGCGCTGCATGTCTGGCACGCGATGGGGCTGCGCAGCCTGGGCCCGGTCTGGTCGCGGCCCACCGTCTTTGGCCATGGCGTGCCCTTTGCCTACCCCGCCGATCCCGACACCGGCCCGGGCCTGACACCCGCGGGCAAGGCCCTGATCCGCGAATGCGGCCAGCTGAAGATCATGGTGGACCTGAGCCACCTGAACGCGCGCGGCTTTGATGAGGTCGCGGCCCTGTCCGATGCACCGCTGGTGGCGACCCATTCCAACGCCCATGCGATCACGCCGTCGTCGCGCAACCTGACCGATCGCCAGCTGGCGATGATCCGCGACAGCGGCGGCATGGTGGGGCTGAACTTTGCCACCGCCTTCCTGTCCCCCGATGGCCGGCAACGCCCTTTTGCGGGCTGGGACCCGGTCCTGCGCCACCTGGATCACCTGCTGCATCACCTGGGCGAGGATCATCTGGGCCTTGGATCGGATTTCGACGGCGCGACCGTGCCCGCCGAACTGGGGGATGTGGCGGGCCTTCCACGGCTGCTGGATGCCATGATGGCGCATGGCTATGGCACGGAACTTGTTGAAAAAATTGCCCACCGGAACTGGCTGTCGCTGCTGGAACGGACCTGGGGCGGGTGACCTGCGCCGCCGCTGACGTAACGGCGCGGTAACAGTTTTGTTGCATGACGCGCGATTCGCGGCAAATCTCTGACGTGCAGGGCGTCCACGTCGCAAGACTGTCACAGAAGGCGCCTAAAGCCATCCGGTGCCCATTCCGGGCCCTGAGATCCGACCAACGGGAGACTGTCCGAATGACGATGAAACCGATGACCTGGCTTGCGGGCGCCGCGGCGCTTCTGGCCACCACGGCGCTGGTGCAGGCGCAGGATCTGGCCGCGCTTGAGACCGCCGCCAAGGCCGAAGGCATGCTGACCACGATCGCGCTGCCGCACAGCTGGTGCAACTACGGTGAGGTGATCGCCGGCTTCAAGGCCAAGTACCCCGAAATCACCGTGAATGAACTGAACCCCGATGCCGGGTCCGCCGACGAGCTGGAGGCGGTGCGCGCCAACAAGGGCAACACCGGCCCGCAGGCCCCCGACGTGATCGACGTGGGGCTGGCCTTCGGTCCGCAGGCCAAAGACGAAGGCCTGCTGCAGCCCTACAAGGTATCGACCTGGGATGAGATCCCCGACGACATCAAGGACCCCGATGGCTATTGGTATGCCGATTACTATGGCGTCATGTCCTTTATGGTGAACAAGGATCTGGTGGAAAACACGCCCACCGACTGGGCCGATCTGCTGAAGCCCGAATATGCGGGCCAGGTCGCGCTGGCGGGCGATCCGCGCGCCTCGAACCAGGCGATCCTGGGCGTTCTGGCCGCAGGCATGGCCGCGGGCGGCGCTGCGGGAACGGAATCGGGCGAAAAGGGCCTGGAATACTTTGCCGGGATGAACAAGAACGGCAACTTCGTCCCCGTCATCGGCAAGGCCGGCACGCTGGCCCAGGGCGCCACGCCGATCGTGCTGGCCTGGGATTATAACGCGCTGACCTGGCGTGATGACCTGAACGGGAACCCCCCGGTCGAGGTGGTCGTGCCCAAGACCGGCGTTCTGGCGGGCGTCTATGTGCAGGCGATTTCGGCCTATGCGCCCCATCCCAATGCCGCGAAACTGTGGATGGAATACCTGTATTCTGACGAAGGCCAGAACCTTTGGCTGAAGGGCTATTGCCACCCGGCGCGCTTTAACGCGATGGCCGCGGCGGGCAAGCTGCCGCAGGAACTGGTCGATGCGCTGCCCCCGGCCGAAGCCTATGAGGCCGCCTATTTCCCGACGCTGGCAGAACAGGATGCCAACAAGGCCGCCGTCACCGGCGGCTGGGATGCGGTCGTGGGCGCCAACGTCCAGTAAACGGCTGACCTGACCCTGCCCGCCCCGGTCCGCCCGGGGTGGGCCCATAATCACAAGACGACCGACAGGACGGACAAGACCGCATGACTGCCCCCGCCCAAGCCCCGCCCCGCGCGCGGCGGCGCCTGCCACTGACGTGGCTTGGCGTGCTGCCCTTCGCGCTGTTCATCGGGCTGTTCCTGTTTGCCCCCACCATGAAAATCGTGATCGGCGCCTTCCAGACGCCCGAAGGCGGCCTGACGCTGGACAATATTCGCGGGCTGTTCACCACATCCATCCTGTCATCCTACTGGATTTCCATCAAGATTTCGGCGGCTTCGGCGGCGCTTGGCTGTCTGGTGGGCTTTCTGATGGCGGCGGCGGTGGTGCTGGGCGGCCTGCCCGGCTGGATCCGGTCGCCTCTGCTGACATTTTCCGGCGTGGCCTCGAATTTTGCCGGCGTGCCGCTGGCCTTTGCCTTTCTGGCAACACTTGGGCCGCTGGGGCTGATCACCGTCTGGCTGCGGTCCGAATTCGGCATCAACCTGCGCGCGCTGGGGTTCAACATCCTGTCGTTCTGGGGCCTGACGATCACCTATCTGTTCTTTCAGATCCCGCTGATGATCCTGATCATCACCCCCGCGCTGGACGGGCTGAAACGCGAATGGCGCGAGGCGGCCAGCGTGCTGGGCGCGACGGGCGCGCAATACTGGCGCATGGTGGCGCTGCCGATCCTGTTTCCCGCGCTGCTGGGCACCTTCGCGCTGTTGTTCGCCAATGCCTTCGGCGCGGTGGCCACCGCGATCGCCCTGACGGGATCGTCGCTGAACATCGTGCCGATCATGCTGTTCGCACAGATCCGGGGCGATGTGCTGGGCAACCCCAACCTGGGCTATGCAATGGCCTTTGGCATGATTCTGGTCACGGGCGTGGCCAATGTCATCTACATCTGGCTGCGGATGCGGTCGGAAAGGTGGCTGAAATGAAAAAGCTGCTGGCCTGGGCGATCCTGTTGCTGGGGATCATCTATTTTGTCCTGCCGCTGGTCGGCATGACCGAGTTTTCGCTGTCGATGCGCCGGGGCGTCTATTCGCTGGATGCCTATCGCGCGGTTCTGGCCGATCCGCGGTTTCACCAGACCTTCGGCTATTCGGTGATCATGGCGCTGCTGACCATCGTCTTTGGCGTGGTTCTGGTCGTTCCGACCGCCTTCTGGGTGCAGCTGAAAATGCCGCATCTGCGCCCGGTGGTGGAATTCGTGACGCTGTTGCCGCTGGTCATTCCGGCGATCGTCATCGTGTTCGGCTATATCCGGCTTTACAATACCTCCAGCTGGTTGCCGCTGACGGGCACGACCTTTGGCACCAACCTGCTTCTGATGCTGGGCTATGCCACGCTGTCGCTGCCCTACATGTATCGCGCGGTGGATACCGGGCTGCGGACCATCGACGTGGCCACCCTGACCGAGGCCGCGCAAAGCCTGGGCGCGGGCTGGACCACGATCCTGACGCGGGTGATCCTGCCCAATGTACTGGTCGCGGTGCTGTCGGGGGCCTTTGTCACCTTTGCCATCGTGATGGGCGAATTCACCATGGCGGCGCTGCTGAACCGCCCCGCCTTCGGGCCCTATCTGCAGCTGATGGGCGCCAACAAGGCCTATGAACCCTTTGCCCTGGCGGTCATCGCCTTTGTCATCACCTGGGCCTGCATGGGGCTGATCCAGCTGGTTACCCGTTTTTCCAAACATACCAAGGCGGCACGCTGACATGACCTTTCTGACGATCGAACATCTGGAAAAATCCTTTGGCCCGAACCGCGTGGTAAAGGATTTCAGCCTGACCGTCGAAAAGGGCGAATTCGTTTCACTTCTGGGGCCGTCGGGCTGCGGCAAGACAACAGTGCTGCGGATGGTGGCGGGCTTTGAAAGCCCAAGCACGGGGCGGATCGCCATCGACGGCGCCGATGTCGTGCGCCTGCGCCCGAACCAGCGCAACATCGGCATGGTGTTTCAGGCCTATGCGCTGTTCCCCAACCTGACGGTGGCGCAGAATGTGGGCTTCGGGCTCAAGGTCAAGGGCACCCCACGCGCACAGATCGAAGCCCGCGTGGCCGAAATGCTGGCGCTGATCGGCCTGTCCGATCTGGGCGGGCGCTATCCGTTCCAGCTGTCGGGTGGACAACAGCAGCGCGTGGCGCTGGCCCGCGCACTGGCACCCAAGCCGCAGGTGCTGTTGCTGGATGAACCGCTGTCGGCGCTGGATGCCAAGGTACGCGTCAGCCTTCGCAACGAAATCCGCGCGATTCAGCGCGAACTGGGCATCACCACGATCTTCGTGACCCATGACCAGGAAGAGGCATTGTCGATGTCGGACCGCGTGGTGGTGATGCATCAGGGCGTGGCCGATCAGGTCGGCACCCCGTTCGAAATCTACAACCAGCCCGCCACACGCTTTGTCGCCAATTTCGTCGGCACCCTGAACACCCTTGAGGCCGAAGTGATCGGCCCGGCCGATGGCCATGTGCGCCTGCCCGGCGGCCAGGCCCGGCTGGGCCGGCCGCTGCCTGCGGGCCGGGTGACGCTGGCCGCCCGCCCCGAGATGATAAAACTGGGCGCCGAAGGCCGCGATACCGCGCTGCAGGGCCGGATCACCGAGGTGGATTTCCTGGGCTCGGTCATCCGCATCCGCGCCGATCTGGGCGGGGCGACGCTGGCCTTCGACACGTTCAACACCTCGCATGCGCGCCCGCCCCGGGTCGGTGAAACCGTGCAGCTTGGCCTGAACGCCGCCGACCTGCTTTGGCTGCAGGACTGACCCGCGCCGGCTTCTTCTTGGCCGAAATACTCCCCGCGGAGCGGTCCGCCGCCGGGCCCCCGCGCGCCCTGCCCCTTGCCAGGGCCGCCCCCCAGCCCCTATCTGTCAGGCGATCACAGTGAACATGAGGATGCCATGACCCTGCCCCTGCCCCGCCCTGTCTTTGACGCCAATGCGCATTCCGGGGGCTTCGGCGATCTGCCCGACTGGGATCTGAGCGACCTGTACACCGCCCCCGATGCCCCCGAAATCGCGCAGGACATGGCGCGGCTGGACACCGCCTGCGCCAGCTTTGCCGCCGATTACGAAGGCAAGCTGGCCAGCCTGAATGCCGCCGGCATGGCCGAATGCATCCGCCGCTACGAAGACATCGACGTGACCGCCGGGCGGATCATGTCCTACGCGGGGCTGCGCTACTATCAGAACACCACCGATGCCGAACGCGCCAAGGCGATGGCCGATCTGGGCGACCGCATCACCGCCTTCACCACGCCGCTGGTGTTCTTCAGCCTGGAATTCAACCGCATCGACGATGCCGCCTATGCCGCGCTTTTCGCGGATCCGGCGGTGGCGCGCTACAAGCCCGTCTTCGACCGGATGCGCGCGATGAAGCCGCATCAGTTGTCGGACGAGCTTGAAAAATTCCTGCACGACCAATCCGTTGTCGGCGCCGCCGCCTGGAACCGGCTGTTTGATGAACATATCGCGGGCCTGGAATTCCAGGTCGATGGCGAAACGCTGAACCTGGAAGCCACCACCAACCTTCTGTCCGACCACGACCGCACCCGGCGCGAGGCGGGCGCACGCGCGCTGGCCCGCGTCTTTGGCGACAACATCAAGATCTTTGCCCGCGTCCACAACACCCTGGCCAAGGAAAAGGAAATCGAGGACCGCTGGCGCAAGATGCCCACGCCCCAGCACGCCCGCCACCTGTCCAACCATGTCGAACCCGAGGTGGTGCAGGCGCTGCGCGACGCTGTCGTCGCGGCCTATCCCAAGCTGTCGCACCGCTACTATCGGCTGAAGGCAAAGTGGCTTGGCCTTGACAAGCTGCAGATCTGGGACCGCAACGCCCCCCTGCCGACCGAAGCCCCACGCAAGATCCTGTGGGATGAGGCGCGCGATACGGTGCTGTCGGCCTATTCGGCCTTCAGCCCCGAAATGGCGCGGCTGGCGATGCCGTTCTTTTCGCGCGGCTGGATCGACGCGGGGGTCAAGCCCGGCAAGGCCCCCGGTGCCTTTGCCCATCCGACGGTGACCACCGTGCATCCTTATGTGATGCTGAACTATCTGGGCAAACCGCGCGATGTGATGACGCTGGCGCATGAACTGGGCCACGGCGTGCATCAGGTGCTGGCGGCGGGGCAAGGCGAGCTTCTGGCCTCAACCCCGCTGACGCTGGCCGAAACCGCATCCGTCTTTGGCGAAATGCTCACCTTCCGCCGCCTGCTGGAGGCCGCCTCGACCCCGGCCGAGAAAAAGACCCTGCTGGCCGGCAAGGTCGAGGATATGATCAACACGGTCGTGCGCCAGATCGCGTTTTACGATTTCGAATGCAAGCTGCATGCCGCGCGCGCGCAAGGCGAACTGACACCCCAGGATATCAACGCGCTGTGGATGTCGGTGCAGGGCGAATCGCTGGGCGATGCGTTTGAATTCATGCCGGGCTATGAAACCTTCTGGGCCTATATCCCGCATTTCGTGCATTCGCCCTTCTACGTCTATGCCTATGCCTTCGGCGACGGGCTGGTGAACGCGCTTTATGCGGTTTACGAAAGCGGCCTGCCGGGGTTCACCGACAAATATTTCGACATGCTCAAGGCGGGCGGGTCCAAGCACCACAGGGATCTTCTGGCGCCCTTCGGGCTGGATGCGTCGGACCCGGCGTTCTGGGACAAGGGCCTGTCGATGATCGCCGGGATGATCGACGAGCTGGAGGCGATGGAGGACTGATCCCCCGCCCGCAGACCGAAAAGGCGCGCCCCCGGCGCGCCTTTTTCATGTCCCGCTCTGTCGTGCCTAAAGGCCGATGGCCGAAATCAGGCGGCCATAATCGGCCTCGCCCGCATGGGTGGTACGGCGATAGGAATAGAACCGGCCGGGATCGGAATAGGTGCAATGGCGCGTCCATTCGGCATGGCCGACCCCGGCCTGCCGCAGCCGGTGCAGCCCAAAGGCCGGCAGGTCGAACATCGGCTTGCCCCCCGGCCCGCCGGAAAAGAAACGCCCGTAGCCTTCGTCCTCGACAAGGAAGGTTTCCATGAAATCATGCCCAACCTCATAGGCGCGCTGCGAGATGCAGGGGCCGATCACGGCGGTGATGCGGGCACGGTCCGCGCCCAGCGCCACCATTGCGTCCACCGTCGCCTCCAGAACCCCATCCAGCGCGCCGCGCCAGCCCGCATGCGCAGCACCGATCACGCCGGCCTGCGCATCGGCGAACAGCACCGGCTGGCAATCCGCCGACAGCACCGTCAGCACCAGACCGGGCGTGGCGCTGACCATCGCATCGGCCCGCACCGGGGCATCGGGCGGCGCGGTGACGGTGACAACATCGGCGGAATGGACCTGGTGCAGACCGATCAGCGCCGCGGTGGGGACGGCCATCGCCTCGGCCACGCGGGCACGGTTCATCTGCACCGCCTGGGCCTGATCGGATGATCCCTGCCCGCAGTTCAGCCCCGCGAACACCCCCGACGACACCCCGCCCTTGCGGGTGAAAAACCCGTGGCGAAGGCCGCGCAGGGCCGGCGAGGTCAGGATTTCCAGCGAAGTGGTCATGGGTCAGGCACCGTCGAAGCCCGGCGGAAGGGGCATGTTGCGGGGATGGATGGCAAGGCTTTGGAACAGGTTTCCCATTTCCGCAGGATGGGTCAAGCGGCGATGCGCGGCAATGTGGCTGTCCAGCGCCGCCCCGGTCAGCCGCGCGGCCAATGCCTGCGCCCGCGCGGTGATGCCCAGCCGTTCCAGCAGCACCCCCTGCGCGGTCATGCCCGAAACCGCCACCCCGGCGGCACGGGCGGCGGCGGCCAGCGGTTCGAAATCGACATGCGCCGTCAGATCGGCCTCGCCCGGGTGGGCATAGGGGCTTTCGGGGCGATGGCCGCGCAGCGCCTGAAAGGTATCGCCCAGCGAATGCCAATGGCCATAGTCGACCACGATCGCCACCCCGCCCTGCGCGGCGATTCGGGCCGCTATCGCCGCCACGATCGGCGCGGCGGCGGGGCAGGTTTCGACCACCGCCCCCTCGGCCGTGTCCGTCAGCCGATGCGCCAGATCCGCCACCGGATGGGCGGGCGACAGGCCCGGCTGCAGCGCGCCATCGGGCGACAGGCCGACATGGCGTTCGCACCAGCCCGCGCCCTGGCGCTGAAACTGGCGGATCGGCAGGGCATCGAAAAATTCGTTGGCCAGCAGGAACAAGGGCAGGTCGGGCAGCGTGTCCACGCTGTCGTGCCAGCTGACCGCGTGGCCGCGAAGCGTTGCGCGCTGCACGTCGCGCAGGGTGGCGGATGCCTCAACCAGATGCACGCGGGCCGCTGCCGCCATGCCCGGAACGGCGGTGATCGCGCGCAGCACATCGGCCATCAACGTGCCCCGGCCGGGGCCAAGCTCGGCCAGGGCAAAGGGATCGGGGCGGCCCTGATCCAGCCAGACCTGCGCCAGACACAGGCCCAGCATTTCACCGAACATCTGCGAGATTTCGGGCGCGGTGGTGAAATCGCCCGCCGCCCCAAAGGGATCGCGGGTGGCGTAATAGCCGTGGCGCGGATGCAGCAGGCATTCGGCCATGTAGTGATCCAGCCGCATCGGCCCGCTTGCGGCGATGCGGCGCGCCAGGATCGCCGCAAGCGGCGTCATGCCGCCACGCGCGGCCGCGCCAGCGCGCGGGCCATGAAGGCCAGGCCGATCACGATCATCGGCAGCGACAGCAACTGTCCCATCGACAGGCCAAAGCCGCCGAACTGGATGGCATGGCCCAGAGGATTGTCGGGCGTGATGAATTGCGCATCGGCCTGACGGAACAGCTCAACAAAGAAGCGCGCGGCGCCATATCCCGCCAGAAACACCCCCAGCAGCAGGCCCGGCCGGCGCAGGCCGCCGCGCGACATGCACAGCCACAGCACCGCGCCCAGCAAAAGCCCTTCCAGCCCCGCCTCATACAGCTGCGAGGGATGGCGCGCGCAGGGGCCCATGGCACCCGGGCAATCCTGCGCCGCCGCACCGGGAAAGATCACGCCCCAGGGCGCCCCGGTCGGGCGGCCCCACAACTCGGCATTGATGAAATTGGCAATCCGGCCAAAAAACAGGCCCACGGGCGCGGCCAGCGCGAAGGCATCGGCCACTGGCAGGGCCGCGATCGCGTTGCGGCGGCAGAACCACCAGGCGGCGGCCACGACGCCCAGAAAACCGCCGTGAAAGGACATGCCGCCCTGCCAGACCTTCACGATCTCAACCGGGTTGGCCAGGTAATAGCCCGGCTGGTAGAACAGCACGAAACCCAGCCGCCCGCCGATCACCACGCCAAGGATCACCGCGGTCAGCAGATCCTCGACCCGTGCGGGCGCCATCGGCGCCTGCCCACCCCACAGCGCAGGACGCTTCATCAGCCCCACGATGATCCGCCAGCCCAGGATCAGGCCCGCGATATAGGCCAGCGCATACCAGCGCAGCGGCAGATCCAGCACCGGGATGACAAGGGCATTCGGGTCGATTTCGGGAAAGGGTATGGCCATGGGGTCCTCTGCGATCGGGCGGAGAAAGCCCCGCCCCCGCGGCGAAGTCAACCTTGAGCTTTCCGCCCGCCCCGCCCATATAGGGCAAAACCCCGTGAGCGGAGGAAGCCATGCAGACGCCCAACAAGTTCTTCGACGAAATGTCCCGCCTGATGACCAGTGCCATGGGCGTGGCGCAGGGCGCCCGGACCGAGGCCGAGACGGCGATGAAATCCTGGATGGACCGCTGGCTGGCCGAGCGCGACTTTGTCACCCGCGAGGAATTTGATGCCGTGCGCGCCATGGCGCAAAAGGCGCGTGAGGAGAATGAGGCGCTGAAGGCACGGCTGGACGCGCTTGAGGCTGCCGCCGCACCGGCCGCAAAGCCCGCACGGGGCCGCGCGAAGAAGGCGGACGGCTGATCCCGCCCCGGCCGGTCGCGCGCGGTTGGTACGGAAGCCTCCGGCGGGGATATTTGGACAAAGCCGAAGGGGCACGGTCAGTTCAGGGTCAGGCTTTGGCGCAACTCTCCCTTGGGCGTGTAGATCAGGACCATGCCCTGATCGGTCAGCACGATCAGGTGATCGCGTGCGAAGGTGACGGATTGCGGCTGCGCGCCATCGGGCAGGGTGATCGCGGCGGGCAGTTCCGGCAAGGGGGCTGCGCCCGGCAAGCGGATGACAAGCAGCGCGATGATCGCTACAAGACCGGCGATCATCGTGGCGGTCAGCGTCGTCACCAGGATCTTGAGAAAGCGGACCTCGGGCAAGGGCGCCTCGGGCGGCGGGGCTTGGGGGCCATCGGAAGGCATCATGTCGGACATTGAACAGCGTATCCTGCGGGTGGTGATGGGCGAGGCCCCGGCCGAACGTCTTGATAAGGCGCTTGCAGCCGAAGTGCCAGAGCAAGCCGCCCTGTCACGTTCACGCCTGGCGCGGCTGATTGCCGAAGGCGCGGTCACGCGCGATGGCGTGGCGGTGACCGACCAGAAAGCAAGGGTCAGCCCCGGCGAGGTCTATGAGATTGCACTGGACCCCGCCCGCCCGGTGGAAACCGAGGCCCAGGACATCCCCCTGACCGTGCTGTGGGAGGATGAGGATCTGATCGTCATCAACAAGCCCGCGGGGATGGTGGTGCATCCGGCCCCCGGATCGGCCGATGGCACGCTGGTCAATGCGCTTCTGCACCATTTCGGCGGGCGGCTGTCGGGCGTGGGCGGCGAGGCGCGCCCGGGCATCGTGCACCGGATCGACAAGGACACATCGGGCCTTCTGGTGGTGGCGAAATCCGACCGGGCGCATCATGGCCTTGCCGCGCAGTTCGAAAAGCATACGGTGCACCGCCACTATATGGCCGTGGTCCACGGCCTGCCTGACGCCGCCGATCCGCGCCTGCGGGGCACCCGCGGGGTCAGCTTCGAGGCGGGAAATGTGCTGAAAATCACCTCGCATCTGGCGCGGCACAAGACCGACAGGCAGCGCCAGGCGGTGCTGTTCGAAGGTGGGCGCCATGCGGTAACCCGCGCGCGCGTGGTGGAGGCTTTTGGCACCCCACCCGTTGCGGCATTGCTGGATTGCTGGCTGGAGACGGGCCGCACGCATCAGATCCGGGTGCATCTGGCCCATGCCGGCCACGGGCTGATCGGTGATCCGACCTATGGGGGGCGGCGAAAACTGCCCGCAAAGGCGGTGGGAGAGACCGCCGTGGCCACGGCCGCGACCTTTGCGCGGCAGGCGCTTCACGCGGCGACCCTGGGCTTTGTGCATCCGGTCAGCGGCGAGGAGATGTCCTTTGCCTCGCCACTTCCGGCCGACATGCGGGCGCTGTTGGCCGCGCTGCGGGGTTGACAAGCGCGTGAACCAAACGGTTCAGTTGTTGCACCGCGCCGGAAACCCTTTCATCCTGCGTTAAAGAATACATGCTAACCACCCGCCGGAACCGCAAGCCACCCGGCGCGTTGTCCTTGAACCGGATGCATCGGACCCCCATGCAAGCCGGTCTTGAGGAGGGAGAAGAGACGCTGATGACCAGCTATGCCAACCTGCCCGCGCCCAGCCCCGAACAGGGGCTGAACCGTTATCTGCAGGAAATCCGGAAGTTTCCCCTTCTGGAGCCGGAAGAGGAATACATGCTCGCCAAGGCCTGGGTCGACCACCAGGACCCCCAGGCAGCGCATCGGCTTGTGACCTCGCATCTGCGACTGGCGGCAAAGATCGCGATGGGCTATCGCGGCTACGGGCTGCCACAGGCCGAGGTTATTTCCGAGGCGAATGTGGGACTGATGCAGGCGGTGAAACGCTTTGACCCGGAAAAGGGCTTCCGGCTGGCCACTTATGCGATGTGGTGGATCCGCGCCGCGATCCAGGAATATATCCTGCGGTCCTGGAGCCTGGTGAAACTGGGTACCACCTCGGCACAAAAAAAATTGTTCTTCAACCTGCGCAAGGCGAAATCGAAAATCGGCGCACTGGAGGAAGGCGATCTGCGTCCCGAAAACGTGGCCCAGATCGCGCGTGATCTGAGCGTGACCGAAGATGAGGTCATCGCGATGAACCGGCGAATGTCGGGGGGCGATGCCTCGCTGAACGCGCAGATCGGGTCGGCCGATGGCGATTCGTCGGCACAATGGCAGGACTGGCTGGAAGACGAAGATGCCAACCAGGCCGAGGCCTATGCCGAAGCTGATGAACTGCAGACCCGGCGGGCCATGCTGGTAGCGGCAATGGATGTGCTGAACGAACGTGAACGCGACATCCTGATGCAGCGCCGGCTGCGCGACGAACCAGTCACGCTTGAAGAGCTGTCCGCGCAATATGATGTCAGCCGCGAACGTATCCGCCAGATCGAGGTGCGCGCCTTCGAAAAGTTGCAGGGCAGGATGCGCGTTCTGGCGCGCGAAAAGGGCATGGTGATCCCGGCCTGATCGGTGCAATGACCTCGGCGTTGGGTAAATTCCGGGGCGTCTTCTTCTTGGCAAAAATACTCCCGCGCGGAGCGCAAACCCGGCGCTGCGCCGGATCAAGGGGCAAAAGCGGGGCTCTGCCCCGCACCCCGGGATATTTCTGCAAAACCGAAGGGGGCGCAGGTGCGGGACCCCGGGGCGCAAAGCCCCGCAGCCGGGGGCCCCTCGACGGGGCACGCGGCTGCCCGTGGATCAGGCGAGGCGCGCGATCCGTTCTTCCAGCACGTCAAAAGGCACGCCGGGATCGTCCTTGGCGCAGCGGATCACCAGGCTGGTCTTGACGCTGGCCACATTCTCGGCCGCCGTCAGTGCCCCGGTCAGGAATGACTGGAAGGTTGACAGGTCCGGGGCCACGCATTTCAGCACGAAGTCGATTTCGCCGTTGAGCATGTGGCATTCACGCACCAGCGGCCAGGCGCGGCAGCGGGCCTCAAAGGCGGCCAGATCGGCCTCGGCCTGGCTGTGCAGGCGTACCATGGCGAAGACCTGCACCTCAAAGCCCAGCTCGCGCGGGTTCACATCGGCATGATAGCCCCGGATAAAGCCCGCCTCTTCCAGCGTGCGCACACGCCGCAGGCAGGGCGGCGCGGAAATGCCGACGCGCTTGGCCAGTTCGACATTCGTCATCCGGCCATCGGCCTGCAGCTCGGCCAGGATCTTGCGGTCGATCTCGTCAAGCTTGTTGCTGGCCATTCTATCCTCCGGAATTTTGCGGGAACTTATCTGTCCGACCGGGAATGCGCAATATTATTTCGCCGGATGGCGCAGCACCGCAACGCAAGGCCCGGGGCACGGGCCGGGCCGAACCGGCCGATCGGGGCTTTTCCCGCCCTGCCCCGGGCCTTATATCCTTGGCCGACACAGAAGGAGGCAGAGATGGCCGAGACGAAGAAGACGAAGGTGCTGATCATCGGGTCGGGTCCCGCGGGCTATACGGCCGCGGTCTATTCGGCACGCGCCATGCTGCAACCGGTGCTTGTGCAGGGCATTCAGCCCGGCGGTCAGCTGACCATCACCACCGAGGTTGAGAACTGGCCCGGAGAGACCCATGTGCAGGGACCTGACCTGATGGTGAAAATGGAGGAACACGCCCGCGCCATGGGGGCCGAGATCGTGGGCGATCACATTTCAAGCCTTGATCTGTCGCGTCGTCCCTTCGTGGCCCAGGGGGATTCGGGCACGCGCTATGAGGCGGAGGCGGTAATCCTGGCCACCGGGGCGCAGGCAAAATGGATCGGCCTGCCGTCGGAGGAGAAGTTCAAGGGCTTCGGCGTTTCGGCCTGTGCGACCTGCGACGGGTTCTTCTACCGCGGCCGCGAGGTGGTGGTGATCGGCGGTGGCAACACGGCCGTGGAAGAGGCGCTGTTCCTGACCAATTTCGCCACCAGGGTTACGCTGATCCACCGCCGCGACACGCTGCGCGCCGAAAAGATCATGCAGGACCGCCTGTTCAAGAACCCCAAAGTCGAGGTGTTGTGGAACCACACCGTGGAAGAGGTGATTGGAACCGAGGCGCCGCTGGGGGTAACCGGCGTGCGCGCGCGTCATGTCGGCACCGGCGCCGAAACCGTCGTGCCCTGCGATGGCTTCTTCGTGGCGATCGGGCATGCCCCCGCCTCGGAGCTGGTCAAGGACCAGCTGGAGCTGCACAACGGCGGCTATGTGAAGGTTGAACCCGGATCGACCCGTACCTCGGTCCCCGGGGTCTTCGCTGCGGGTGATCTGACCGACCATGTCTACCGTCAGGCCGTGACCAGCGCCGGCATGGGGTGCATGGCCGCGCTGGATGCCGAACGGTTCCTGGCGGGCGAAGGCTGATCCTGGCCCGGGCCGGTTCGCGCGCCGAATCGGCCCGGTATTTCCGGTTTGTTCACGTCTGTTGCGTATCCCTGCCAGAACTGGTTGCGGAGCATGATAGAGATGACCGACACGGAAAGCTGGCTTTGGTATTCGGGCAATACGCTTTGGCCCGGATTCTCGTTGAATTTGCAGGACAATCTTGGTGCGAACGGAAATGGCCTGTCCGTTGACCCCAGGGCCTATACCTCCAGCATCCATCGCGATGCCAATGATGACGGCATCATCCATGACGCCGATGCCGATGACGGTGCCGAAAGCATCGCAACCGAGGACCGCGTGATCATCGGCGACGTTGAAAAGACCGTCCTGGAAGTCGCGCAATATCCTGGCAGCACGATTGTGATCGATGGCACGACCTATTCGGATGCGCGCATGGGCGTGGTGTTGTTCACCGATGGCACATATGCGGTGCGCTTGCTGGACAGCAGCATCCCCGTTGGTGCCAAGTATACCAAGGTCAGCCAGATCACGCTTGGTACCTTTGACGGGGTCGAATACAGTGGCTTCTATGTGGCCACGTTCGACACACCCTTCGTCTGCTTTACCGCGGGCACGCCGATCGACACGGCGCGGGGGCCGGTCCCGATCGAACGGCTGCGCCCGGGGGACCTGGTGGCGACGCTGGATAACGGGCTGCAACCCCTGCGCTGGATCGGCATGCGGCGGGTCCGTGGCGACGGGATTCATGCCCCGGTGCTGATCCGCGCGGGCGCGTTCGACAATGGAACCGATATCCGGTTGTCACCGCAGCACCGTGTGCTGGTGTCGGGCTGGCGGGCGGAATTGGGGTGTGGCACACCCGAGGTTCTGGTGGCGGCCAAGGATCTGGTGAACGGGTCCGATGTTGTGCGGGCCCCGTGCGACTGGGTCACCTATGTCCATATCCTGTTCGAGCGGCACGAAATCGTCGCCTCTGACGGGTTGCTGAGCGAAAGCTTCCATCCCGGCCCCCATGCTGCAACGCTGATGGATGAAGTCACCGGCGCCGAGGTTCTGGCGCTGTTCCCGGAACTGGGCCCGGGGTTTCAGGGCGGCGGCCCAACGGCGCGGATGTGCGCAACCGGCAAAGAGGCCCAGGCGATGATGTCGGCCTGATCGCGGGCAAGGGCGCGCACCGGGCAAAAGCGGGGGCACAATGATGCGCAGGACGGATCACCCGGTCAGAAAGGATCAGATCGGGGGCCTTGCCCTGGGGGGCGCAACCGATTGGATCGCCCCCGACAACCGCCGCCCCCACGAAAGCCCCCCGTACGCCGCGCCGGGGGGCTGCAATCTGGTGTCAATGCACGTTGACGGGGGTGCGATCGTTCTGCCGTGCCAGCGCGAAGGCCATCCAGCGGTCCTTGACCAGGGCAAGCCGCTCGCCGCTTTCGTCATGCAGCGCATAAAGCGTCTGAAGGCCCATGGCCTGGGCCCGGATTTCCTCGGGCAGGTCAGCCACGGCAACCGGGCGGACATAAACGATCCGCTCGCCGGTTTCGGCCCCGAAATCGAATTTCACATCCATGGTGTCACCCCTTTCTTAACTGCGCCGGATCGGAATCCGCTGGACCACCGGCTCGGGTGCCGCGCGCTTGAGGTCGATGTGCAGCAAGCCGTTTTCCAGCAACGCCCCGGCAACCTCAACCCCGTCGGCCAGAACGAAGCTGCGCTGGAAGGCCCGCGCGGCGATGCCGCGATGCAGGAACACACGGGCCGCGGCATCCTCGGCCTGACGCCCACGAATGACCAGGGCGCGATCTTCCATGGTGATCGCCAGATCAGGTTCGGCAAAACCCGCGACGGCCAGCGTGATGCGGAAGGCATCCGCCCCGCATTGTTCGATATTATAAGGGGGATAGGCATCCGATCCGCCCTTCGCCGTCCGTTCCACCAGCCGTTCCAGCTGATCGAACCCCAGCAGATGGGGATGCGCGCCAAAGCTTAGTTTCGTCATCTGCAAGCCCTTTTCAAAGCGACATTGCCCTGGGAAGGTCCCGATCATCGGCAACCCTTGCTGGAAATATGGGCAAGGCCGGGGCCCACTGCAAGGGGGCGGGACCGCGCCCGGGGCAGGAAAATTCCCCCCGCAAGGGCCGGAAATTGCTATACTAAACCGAAGGTCGGCCCCATGCGAACGAATCACATGGGACGTCAAGCCTTGTTGCCTTGCCATCCTGTATCGGAACCGCACATGAACGCGCAGATCGAGATGAACCCCGAAGAGGTGCTTCGCGTGAAGCTGGAGGTGTTGCGCCGCGAACATCGGGATCTTGACGATGCGATCCACGCGCTGACGGTATCGGGGCGCGGCGATCAGCTGGCGCTGGTGCGCCTGAAAAAGCAGAAGCTGCGGCTGAAGGATGAAATCGCCCGGCTGCAGGATCAGCTGACGCCCGACATCATCGCCTGACCCCCCTGCCCGCCCCTGTCGGATCGGGCAGGCATTGCGCCCCGCCCCCCCTTGGCTATAGTGCCCCCAAGTTGACCAAGGGGCCATGTATGGGCGTGAAAGTGGGAATCATCATGGGCAGCCAGTCGGACTGGCCCACGATGCAGGAGGCCGCCGCAATCCTGGATGAACTGGGCCTGGCCTACGAGGCCAGGATCGTCTCGGCGCATCGCACGCCTGACCGGCTTTGGGCCTATGGCAAGGCAGCTGTGGACCGCGGGCTGCAGGTGATCATCGCGGGCGCGGGCGGGGCGGCACATCTGCCCGGCATGATGGCCTCGAAAACCCGGGTGCCGGTGATCGGCGTGCCGGTGCAGACCCGGGCGCTGTCGGGCGTCGACAGCCTGTATTCCATCGTCCAGATGCCCAAGGGCTATCCCGTCGCCACAATGGCGATCGGGGCGGCGGGGGCGGCCAATGCGGGCCTGATGGCCGCGGGCATCCTGGCGCTGAATGATCCCGCGCTGGCCGCCCGGCTGGATGCCTGGCGCGATGCGCTGTCCGCCTCGATCCCCGATGAGCCGACCGATGTCTGACGCCCTGCCCCCCGGTTCCACCATCGGCATTCTGGGCGGCGGCCAGCTGGGCCGGATGCTGTCGGTCGCGGCCTCGCGCCTTGGGCTGCGAACCCACATCTATGAACCCGGCGCGAACCCGCCCGCGGGCCATGTCGCCGATCGCGTGACCACCGCCGCCTATGACGACACCGCGGCGCTGGCGGAATTCGCCGCCTCGGTCGATGTGATCACCTATGAGTTTGAGAATATTCCCACCGCGGCGCTGGACATTCTTGAGGCTGCCCGCCCGATCCGCCCGGGCCGGCGTGCGCTGGCCGTCAGCCAGGACCGGATCGCGGAAAAGACCTTCCTGAATGATATCGGCCTGCCGACCGCCCCCTGGGCCGTGGTCACCGATGCCGACAGCCTGGCGCAAGCGATTGACCGGATCGGCACGCCCGCGATCCTGAAAACCACGCGGCTGGGCTATGACGGCAAGGGCCAGGCCCGGATCATGGCGCCCGCCGATGCGCCCGTCGGTCTGGCCGCGATGGCGGGGGCCGAGGCCATTCTGGAAGGCTTTGTCGATTTCAGCCGCGAGATCTCGGTCATCGCGGCGCGCGGTGTGACGGGTGAGGTCGCCTGTTTCGATCCCGGCGAAAACGTCCATCGCACCGGCATTCTGCACACCACGACCGTGCCCGCCCGCATCACGCCCGCGCAACGCAGCGATGCGGTGCTGATCGCGGCCCGCATCCTGAACGCGCTGGACTATGTCGGTGTACTGGGGGTGGAACTGTTCGTGACGCCGCAGGGCCTGTTGGTCAATGAAATCGCGCCGCGGGTGCATAATTCGGGCCATTGGACACAGCAGGGCTGCGCCGTTGATCAGTTCGAACAGCATATCCGCGCGGTGGCGGGCTGGCCTTTGGGCGACGGGTCGCGCCATGCCGATGTGGAAATGACCAATCTGATCGGCGACGACGTGCTGCAGGTGCCACAGCTGGCGCGCGAAAAGAACCTGTCGATCCATTTGTATGGCAAGGCCGAGGCCAAGCCGGGCCGCAAGATGGGCCATGTGAACCGGGTCCTGACCCGGGGCTGATCCCCCTTGACGGCGCGGGCGCGGGCGTCATCCTGCGCGCATGAAACCACGCATCCCCCGGATCGGCGTCCGTGCCCTGATCCTGCATGACAACCGCCTGCTGATCGTCAATGCCTGGCCCGGCGGCCAGCCCGTGCTGTGGTGCGCGCCCGGCGGGGGGGTGCATGCCGGCGCCTCGTTGCCCGAAAACCTGGCGCGAGAGATACATGAGGAAACCGGCATCGCGATCACGGTGGGCGCGCCCGCGCTGGTCAATGAATTCCACGACCCCGACAGCGGGTTTCATCAGATCGAGATCTTTTTCCGCGCCACCCCGGTCGGGCCGGTTCCCGCGCACTGGACCGAGCCCGAGGGCATCGTGACCCACCGCCGCTTTGTCACCCGCGAGGAACTGGCCCGCCTGCCACACAAGCCTGACAGCCTTGCGCCCGCGGCCTGGGGCGACGCGGGCGCAATCGGTTACGATCCCCTGGAACGCATTCTGCGCTGATCAAAGCGCGGAATACATCCCCTCATAGATCGGCATCAGCGTGTCGGTTTCAAACAGCGACGACACCGAGGTCCCGGACCAGGTGTTCAGGATCGCCTGCGCAAACATCGGCGCGGTCGGCACGATGCGGATGTTATGGGCCGATTTCACCGCCGCCGTCGGCTCGATCGAATCGGTGATGACCAGCGACTTCATCACCGAATTGCTGACCCGCTCGACCGCCGGGCCCGACAGGACGCCGTGGGTGATGTAGCTGTGAACCTCGGTCGCGCCGTTTTCCATCAGCACCTCGGCCGCCTTGCACAGCGTGCCGGCGGTATCGCAGATGTCATCGACGATGATGCATTTCTTGCCCGCCACATCGCCGATCACCGTCATGCCCGCGACCTCGCCCGCCTTTTCGCGGCGCTTGTCCACGATCGACAGCGGCGCGCCGATGCGCTTGGCCAGTTCGCGCGCCCGCGCCACGCCCCCCACGTCGGGCGAAACCACCATCACATCCTCCAGCTGGCCCTTGAAATGGTGCAGGATGTCCAGCGCGAAAATCGGCGAGGCGTAAAGGTTATCTACCGGAATGTCGAAGAAGCCCTGGATCTGGGCTGCATGCAGGTCCAGCGTCAGCACCCGGTCCACCCCCGCCTCGGTCAGCAAATTCGCGACCAGCTTGGCCGAAATCGGCGTGCGCGCCTTGGCGCGGCGGTCCTGACGGGCATAACCGAAATAAGGGATCACCGCGGTGATGCGATCGGCCGAGGACCGTTTCAGCGCATCGGTGATGATCAGCAGTTCCATCAGGTTGTCATTGGCCGGGTTCGAGGTCGGCTGGATGATGTACATATCCTCGCCGCGGACGTTTTCATAAACCTCGACGAAGATTTCCTGATCGTTGAAACGCTCGACCCGGGCGTCGACCAGCCCCACGCTCATGCCCCGATGCATCGACATCCGCCGCGCGATCGCGGTGGCCAGCGGACGGTTCGCATTGCCGGAAATCAGCTTGGGTTCGGTCATGGCAGCCATTGACGGGCATCCTTTGCACGCTGCGCCGGGGCAGACCGGCGGATTCGGGAAGATTGCGCCTGCCTTAGCACCGGGCTAGCTTCCCCGCAAACATCCCACGCACCAAGGACCGCCCGAATGGCTCATATAGACTATTTTTTCTCGCCCATCTCACCCTGGTGCTACCTGGCAGGCCTGCGCCTTGAGGAAACCGCCGCCCGGCACGGGGCGACGATCACCTACAAGCCGATCGACATTCTGGCGCTGTTCGACCGGACGGGGGGCACCCGCCCCGCCGCGCGCCACCCCAGCCGACTGGCCTATCGCGCCCAGGAACTGGCCCGCTGGTCGGACCGGCTGGGCCTGCCGCTGACGCCTGCGCCCGCGCATTTCCCCACCAATCAGGCGCCTGCCGCCTATGCGATCATCGCCGCGCAAAAGGCGGTGAAACAGGGCGGGGCGGGCGATCTGGGCGGGCTCGTCCATGCCATCCTGCGCGCCTGCTGGGCCGAGGATCGCAACATCGCCGAGGATGAGGTGATCCGCGCCGCACTTGTGGCGAATGGCTTTGACGGTAACCTTGTCACATCCGGCCTGTTCACCGGCGCCGAAACCTATGAACGCAACCTGGAAGAGGCTGTCGAACGCGGCGTCTTCGGCGCGCCCTTTTATATCCTGCGCGACACCGACCAGCGGTTCTGGGGCCAGGACCGGCTGGATTTCCTGGACGCGCATCTGGGGGGCCTGTGATGCCCGTTGACCTGCGCGCGGGCCAGTCGGTGCATTGGCAGACCTTCGGCACGGGCGACCGCCCCGCGGTCGCGGTGCATTGCATGCTGGCGTCTGGCCGCTACTGGGGCACGCTTGCCCCCTTTCTGCCGCAACTGACGATGACCGCCTTCGACCTGCCCGGGCAAGGCAAAAGCGGCCCCTATGACGGCGCCGGGCCCTACCAGAAGTTGTCCACCCAGATCCTGGCCAGCTTCATCACCCGGCCCGTCGACCTGATCGGCCACAGCTTCGGCGCCTGCATCGCGCTGCGGCTGGCCGTGGCCGCCCCCGAAGCGGTGCGCAGCCTGACCCTGATCGAGCCGGTCCTGTTCCGCGCGGCAATCGACACGGCTGAATGGGATCAGGAATGCGCCGAACATGACACACTCAGCCGACTGCTGGACAGCGGCAACACCACCCAGGCCGCCCGTCAGTTTGTCGGCCGCTGGGGGGCAAGTCCCTGGCAAGACATGTCGGACCGGATGCAGCAGGGCATGGCGGACCGGATACACCTGATCGCTGCGGCAAGCCGGGATAATTTCGGCGATACAGGAAATATCCTGCGCGCAGGCGGGCTGGAATCCATAGACGCGCCAGTCATGCTGATCGAAGGCGGCGACAGCCCGGAAATCATCCACCGCATTCACGAACGCCTGGCCGCGCGTTTGGCCGATGTCGCGACCGCGCGCATCCCCGGCGCCGGCCACATGGCACCGATGACGCATGCCGCGCAGGTGGCCGGACTGGTCGCGATGAACCTCGACCGCAGCTAGGGGGGCGCTGCCCCCCACGCGCGTTCCGCGCTCCCCCCGGGATATTTTTGCAAAGCCGAAGATGAAGCTGCCTTCGGCTTTGTCCAAATATCCCGGGGGGTGAATTGGCGCAGCCAAGAGGGGGGCAGTGCCCCCCTGCCCCGCTATCCGTTCAGCGTGGACAGAAAGGCGTCGATCGCCTCGGGTTGCGTGGACCAGGAACAGACCAGACGCGCCGACAAAAGCTCGTCCTCCGGCCCCTCAAGCGACTGGTCGAAAGGCCAGAAGTAATAGCTGGCCCCGGCGGCCATGGCCGCGCGGTGGCAACGGCGCGGGAAGCGGGCGAAGACGGCATTGGCCTGGGTCGGGTGATCAAGCTGTGCACCCGGCAAAGCCACGATCCCCGCGGACAGGCGTTCCGCCGCGGTATTGGCCCGGCGCGCCAGATCCAGCCACAGATCGCCCTCAAGATAGGCCGCCATCTGTGCCGCCAGATAGCGATGCTTGGAAAACAGATGCGCGCTGCGCTTGCGCCGCAGTTCGAATTCCCATGCCCTGGCGGGATCGAACAGGATCACCGCTTCGACGCCCATGCATCCGTTCTTGGTGCCACCGAAGGACAGCACATCCACCCCGGCCTTCCAGGTCAGTTCAGCCGGTGAGTCCCCCGCCGTTACCAGCGCATTGGCAAAGCGCGCGCCATCCATATGCACGGGCAGGCCGAAATCGCGCGCAACCTGGCACAGGGCGGCGACCTCGGGGGCGGTATAGACCGTGCCCGCCTCGGTCGCGTTGGTGATTGACACCATGCCGCGCTGTATGTTGTGAACCCCGGCGCGGCCGGTATGGGCGATCGCCGCGCGCAGGGCATCGGGTCCCATCTTGCCATGCGGGCCATCGACCAGCACCAGTTTCGCCCCGCCGGTATAGAATTCCGGGGCGCCGCATTCATCTTCCTCGATATGGGCGTTGCGATGACAAAAGATCGCGCCCCAGGGCGGGGTCAGCGTGGCACAGGCCAGGGCATTGGCGGCGGTGCCGGTTGCCACCAGATAGACCGCCGCCCCGGGTGCCTGGAAAATATCGCGCAGGCGGTCGCGTACCTGCAGGGTCAGCGCGTCGCCGCCATAGGACGCCACATGGCCCTGGTTCGCCTGCGCCAGCGCCGTCATGATCTGCGGCGCTACGCCAGAGGTGTTGTCAGAGGCGAAATTCATGCCAGATCCTCGATGATGTAATCGTCCCAATCGTCCTCGGTGAGCTCGAATTCGGGCACGGTCCAGCCGCGCACCGACATGCCCGCACGATGGATCGAATCTGGATCCCCGGAAATCAGGTGGTGCCAGTCCTCCAGCGGCTTGCCTTCGAACCGCAGCCGATAGGCGCAGGTGCGGGGCATCCAATAGGCGATCCCGGCGATGTTGGCCGGCGTCAGGCGGACGCAATCGGGCACGAACTGGTGCCGGATTTCATACTGGGTGCAGCGACAGGTTTCCCCATCCAGAAGGCGGCAGGCGACCCGGGTGAATTCGACCTCGCCGGTATCTTCATATTCGATCTTGTTGAGACAGCATTTGCCGCAGCCATCGCAGAGCGCCTCCCATTCGGGCGGGGTCAGGCGGTCCAGCGGCAGGGTCCAGAAGTTGGGGCGCAGTTTCGTCATCCGCGCAACCTGACCGATCCGGGCGGAATTGGAAAGCCCCGCCCGTCAGAGCGCGGCCAGGATTTCGCGCGCGCGGGCACAATCGGCCTGCATCTGTGCGATCAGCCCGGGCAGGCCGTCAAAGGTCATCTCGGGGCGCAGGTAATCCACAAGCGCCACCGACAGATGCTGGCCGTAAAGGTCGCCGGAAAAATCAAACAGACAGGTTTCCAGATTGGGCAGGTTTTCCCCGAACATCGGCCGGACCCCAAGGCTGGCCGCGCCGTGATAGCCGCCGGCATGTTGGCCGGTCAGCACATCGACCTTGACCGCATAGACGCCAAGTTTCGGCAGGTGCAGGCCGGCCACGCTCATGTTGGCGGTGGGGAAGCCCAGGTCGCGGCCGCGCTTTTCGCCATGCAGAACCGCGCCATCAATCCGGTGCCAGTGACCCAGCATGGCCGCGGCATCGCGCGGGCGTCCCTCGGCCAGGGCATTGCGGATCGCGGTTGAGGAAATTTCCAGCCCCGACACCTGCATCAGCGGGGCCACGGTCACGCCAAAGCCCAGTTGCGCGCCCAGATCCTGCAGATCGGCGCCTGTGCCGGTCCGGCCCTTGCCAAAATGGAAATCGGCGCCGACGGTGACATGGGCCACGCCCAGCCCCTTTGCCAGAACGTTGCGGGCAAAACCCTCAGGCGTCATGCCTGAAAGTTCGGCGTTGAAGGGCAGTTCGAACAGCCGTTCGACCCCCAGCTTTGCCATGCGATGGGCGCGGGCCTCGGGGTTCATCAGGCGAAAGGCCGGGGCGTCCGGGGCAAAGACCTGGCGCGGGTGGGGTTCAAAGGTGACGATGCCCAGCGGCCCCTTGCCACGCGCCAGATCGATCACCGACTGATGGCCCAGATGCACGCCATCGAAATTGCCCATGGCAACAGACGCGCCGCGCGCAGCCTGTGGAAGGCCCTGCCAGTGGGTATAGGTTTCCATCGTCCCCGCCCTTGCCGGCGGGCACCGCCGGTCAGTCGAACTTGCGCGAGGGCGCCAGAACCAGCGCCTCGCCTTTAAGGACCACCGTATCGCCCACCGCGCAGTGGGTTTCAAGGGTCACACGGCGCCGGGCGTGATCGATCGCGGTCACCTTGGCCTCGGCATAGACCACATCACCGGGGCGGACGGGGGCCATGAATTTCAGGCTCTGGCCCAGATAGACGGTGCCATGGCCCGGCAGCTGTTCGCCGATCACCGCCGAGATCAGACCCGCGGTCAACATGCCATGGGCAATGCGCCCCTCAAAGATCGTGTCGCGGGCATAGGCGTCATCCATATGCACCGGGTTGCGATCGGTCGAAACCTCGGCAAACAGTTCGATGTCGCGGTCGGTCACCTCTTTGCGCAGATAGCGCACCATGCCGATTTCGATATCTTCGATGCAGATCGTGCCACGGGGAAAATTGTCGAGCATGGTCATGCAGTCCCTGCCAGAGGTTCATGTTGCACTGCAGCATAGCACGCACCCCAACGCGCGCGCAATAGCGGCGTAATTTATTTTCATTAAGAAATCATCATGCGCAACAAAATTTCCCGCCGAGCCAGCGTGAATCCCTGTGCCGGTGCAGCAACGATCAGCGCAGGGCGCCGATCGTGAAGGTGGGGGCCTGCATCCGGGTGGCAAGCCAGCGTTGCAGCAGGTCGGCGTCGGGTATGTCGGGATCGGGGCCGAACTGGCCCGCCGCCAGCCCCGAGGTGACGAAGAGGGAATCGATCCCCTCGCCCGTGGCGCCCGCGATATCGGTGTTGATCCCGTCGCCCACCGCCAGGATACGCCCGCCGCCGCCCGCGCCGATCGTGGCCAGCCTGCGGCGCGCCAGATCGTAGATCGGCGGATGGGGCTTGCCGAAATACAGCGTGGTGCCGCCCATTTCCTCATACAGCGCCGCCAGCGCGCCCGCGCAATAGATGCGCTTGTCGCCCATATCCACCACGATATCGGGATTGGCGCACAGCATCGGCAGGTTGCGGGTCTTGGCCAGAAGAAAGCGGGCGCGGTAATCCTCGGGAACCTCGGTCTGTTCATCAAATGGGCCGGTGCAGACGATGCCCTCGGCCTCGTCCAGGGAAACACGCTCGATCAGGGGGGCATCGGCCCATTCCGCCGGGATGGCGTTGAAAAAGCCATCGTCCTTGTCGGGGCCAAGGTGCCAGATACGGCGGCCGACCGCGCCGGCGAACATCGCATCCTGCGCCGCATCGCCCGAGGAAACGACCAGATCCCAGCAATCGCGCGGAACACCCATGCGATCCAGCGTGGCGGTGACAAAGGCCGCCGGGCGCGGGGCATTGGTCAGCAGCACCACCTTGCCGCCCCCGGCGCGAAAGCCGCGCAGCGCCGCGACCGCCGCCGGAAAGGGGGCGACGCCATTGTGCAGACAGCCCCAAAGATCGCAAAACAGCGTGTCATAAGCGGCGGAGATCTGGGAAAGATCGGAAATGATCCGGGTCATCTTGGGTCCTGCGGCAAAGGGGAAAGGCGCCGCCCGCGGGCAGGCGGCACACAAGACGGGCCGGACGGCGCGGTCTGCCCGGCCCAACGCGCCATGGTCAGAGTTTCAGCGCGGGGATGATCTGCTTTTTCCGGCTCATGATGCCGGGCAGCACGACCGAATCGCCGTCCACCTTGCAGGGGAAGGACGCCTCGGCGATCTGGCGGACCAGATCGTTGGGCACCAGCAGCGTGGCCTCTTCGCGCAGGATGTCGACCACGAACAACAGCACCTGATCGGCGCCATCCGCGGCGGCAACCCCCGGCATCGCCGCCATCAGGCTGGCCTTGCGATCCAGGATGACCCTGGGCGCGGTGGTTTCCAGCACGCTGACGCGCAACTGCTTGCCCGCGACCTCATATTCCTTGCTGTCCATGCGCAGCAGGTCCGCATCCGAAAAAGCCGAGACATCGGATTTCGCGGCAAAAAGTTCCGCGGCATAGTCAGGGATGGAAATTCCCAGTTCCCGCGCAAGCGTTTCGGCCACCGCGCGGTCATGGGCGGTGGTGGTGGGGCTGCGGAATTCCAGTGTGTCCGACAGGATACACGACAGCATCGCGCATTTGATGTTTTCGGGCATCTTCGCGGCATCCGCGCCCATCAGGTCGTACATGATGGTGGCCGTGCAGGCCAGCGGACGGATGGTGATGTCGATCGGCCCCTTGGTCTTCAGGCCACCGGCCAGCATGTGATGGTCGATGATCTGGATGACGTTGGCGTCGTTGATCGAGGGCGGCAGTTCGGCGGGGTTGTTGGTGTCCACCACCACGCAGGTTTCGCCGGCCGCCACATCGGCGATGATCCGCGGCTTGGGCAGGTCCCACCGTTTCAGGACAAAGGCGGCCTCGGTGTTGGGTTCGCCCAGCAGCACGGGTTCGGCCGGGGTGCCCTTCACCTCGGTCAGATACCAAGCCCAGATGATGGGCGAGCCGGTGGAATCGGTGTCGGGGGCCTTGTGGCCGAAAACCTTGATCGTCATGGGAAACCTCGGGCTGGGTCACGTTTCGCGCGCGTTATAAGCGTTGCGGCGGCGCTTGTCACCCGCCGCCCCGGCCGGGTCATGCCGGATCAGGGCAGGTCCAGCGCGATCCGATCCAGCGCAAAGCCGCGTTCGGCCAGCAGCGCCAGCAGCCCCCCCTGCCCCGGCAGATGCAACGCGCCCGCGGCCAGCGCCACGGGGCCATTGGCCAGCGCCTGTTCGATCACCGGCAGCCAGGCCATGTTGCGCTGCGTCATCAGCAGGTCTTCGGTCAGCGCAAGCTGGGCCGCCACCGCCCCGGGCGGCAGGCCGGACCGGGTTTCCATCTCATGGCGGGTGAATTCCCAGATCAGCCGCGGGGTTTCGTCGAAATAGGCATCGGCCAGGGTGGTTGTATAGTCGTCGGCCTGCCCGGCCGTGGCCACGGCCACGCGCAGCATGTCGATCTGATCCTCGGGCGGGATCTGCGCGAACAGGCGCAGCACGGTGTCATGGGGTTCCAGCGCCCGCACCTCCAGCCCGCGCGCCTGCGCCGCGGCGATCAGCCGACCGTCCAGCCCCTTGGCCCCGGCGGCAACCTCGGCCATGGCGCAGGGCGACAGGGCCAGCGTCATCGCCACATACCAGGGCTTCATCCTGGCGCCCAGAAACGCCGGAACGCCCCGGTCCGACAGGGCGGCGGCCAGGCGCTGCCAATCCGCTTCGGGCAGGCGTTCCGGCAATGTCGCGCCGGTTTCGAACATCGCGCCGGGGTTGCGGGCGATCTCGGCGGCAAGGGCGGCCTCTTCGTCCGGCCCGGCCTCGACCAGCAGCACCCGGGCGCCGTCAAGATAGGGCAGTGCCGCGGCCAGAAGCCGGTCGTGGCGCGGATCGTCCAGATGATAGGTGCCGATCAGCGTGACCCGCTGCGCCCCGCGCCGGGCCTGCCAGATCAACCCCTCGGCATGCGGCGCGGCACTTGCGGCGGCGCGCAGATCGGCCTGCGTTTCGGCAGGCAAGGCGTCAAACAGATTGCGCCCCTCGCAGGCGGCCTGCGCCCCCGGCGCGGCAAGACACAGGATGAAGGCAAGGCAAAACCGCAGCATCCGACGCTCCACAAACCGGCGGTCAGACTGCCACGCCCCGCCGTCCCCGCCAAGGCACAGATTTTCGCGCAAGCCCCCGTTGACAGCGCGCGATGCCGTGCCTAACTGTTTCGCCGTTGGCACTCATCACGGGTGAGTGCTAATGGATTTCAAACCTGGAACCTTAGGGAGTGTTACCAGATGGCATTCAAACCGCTTCACGACCGTGTGCTGGTCAAGCGCGTGCAAAGCGACGAAAAGACCAAGGGCGGTCTGATCATCCCCGACAGCGCCAAGGAAAAGCCGGCCGAGGGCGAAGTGATCGCCGTGGGCGAAGGCGCACGCAAGGATTCGGGCGAACTGATCCAGCCCTCGGTGAAAGTGGGCGATCGCGTCCTGTTCGGCAAGTGGTCGGGCACCGAGGTCACGCTGGACGGCGAAGAGCTGCTGATCATGAAGGAAGGCGACATCATGGGGATCATCGGCTGATCGCCGGTCCCCTGACGCCTATCACAACGAAATTGAAGACAGGAGCAGATCAACATGGCTGCCAAGGACGTTAAATTCGGCACCGATGCCCGCGACCGCATGCTGAAAGGCGTGAACATCCTCGCGGATGCCGTCAAGGTCACGCTGGGCCCGAAAGGCCGCAATGTCGTCATCGAAAAGTCGTTCGGCGCACCGCGCATCACCAAGGACGGCGTGTCGGTCGCGAAGGAAATCGAGCTTTCCGACAAGTTCGAGAACATGGGCGCACAGATGGTGAAGGAAGTCGCTTCCCGCACCAACGATGAGGCCGGCGACGGCACCACCACCGCGACCGTTCTGGCCCAGGCGATCGTGAAAGAGGGCATGAAGGCGGTTGCCGCCGGCATGAACCCGATGGATCTCAAGCGCGGCATCGACCTGGCGACCTCGAAGGTCGTCGAAGCGATCAAGGCCGCCTCGCGCCCGGTCAAGGACAGCGACGAAGTCGCCCAGGTCGGCACCATCTCGGCCAACGGCGAGGCCACCATCGGCCGCCAGATCGCTGACGCGATGCAGAAGGTCGGCAACGAGGGTGTGATCACCGTCGAAGAAAACAAGGGGATGGAGACCGAGGTCGAAGTCGTCGAAGGCATGCAGTTCGACCGCGGCTACCTGTCGCCCTATTTCGTGACCAACCCCGACAAGATGATCGCGGATCTGGAAGACTGCCTCATCCTGCTGCACGAAAAGAAACTGTCCTCGCTGCAGCCGATGGTGCCGCTGCTGGAAGCCGTGATCCAGTCGCAAAAGCCGCTGCTGATCATCGCCGAAGACGTGGAAGGCGAAGCCCTTGCGACCCTCGTGGTGAACAAGCTGCGTGGCGGCCTGAAGATCGCCGCCGTGAAGGCGCCGGGCTTCGGTGATCGCCGCAAAGCCATGCTGCAGGACATCGCGATCCTGACCGGCGGCCAGGTGATCTCGGAAGATCTGGGCATGAAGCTGGAAAACGTCGGCATGGACATGCTGGGCCGCGCCAAGAAAGTCTCGATCACCAAGGACAACACCACGATCGTGGACGGCGCCGGTGACAAGGCCGAGATCGAAGCCCGCGTGGCCCAGATCCGCACCCAGATCGAGGAAACCACCAGCGACTACGACCGCGAAAAGCTGCAGGAACGTGTGGCCAAGCTGGCCGGCGGCGTTGCGGTCATCCGCGTCGGCGGCATGACCGAAGTCGAAGTGAAAGAGCGCAAGGACCGCGTCGATGACGCCCTGAACGCGACCCGTGCGGCCGTGCAGGAAGGCATCGTCGTGGGCGGCGGCGTGGCGCTGGTGCAGGCCGGCAAGACGCTGGAAAACCTGAATGGCGCCAACCACGACCAGGACGCCGGCATCGCCATCGTGCGCCGCGCACTGGAAGCCCCGATGCGTCAGATCGCGGAAAACGCGGGTGTCGACGGTGCTGTCGTGGCCGGCAAGATCCGCGAATCCAGCGACCTGACCTTCGGCTTCAACGCGCAGACCGAAGAATATGGCGACATGTTCAAGTTCGGCGTCATCGACCCGGCCAAGGTCACGCGGACCGCGCTGGAAGATGCGGCCTCGGTCGCGGGCCTGCTGATCACCACCGAAGCGATGGTGGCCGACAAGCCCGAACCCAAGGCCCCCGCCGGCGGTGGCATGCCCGACATGGGCGGCATGGGCGGCATGATGTGATCTGCCCCGCAAGGGAACGGAAAAGGGCGCCTTCGGGCGCCCTTTTTCATGGTTGCCGGCCGGGGTCACGCCTGTCCGCGCGTCAATCCAGCATCCAGTCATCGGCATGTGCAACCGGGCCGATCGCCAGCCAATCGGCCCGCACACGCGCCACCCGGCTGTCGCCCCAGGTCCGAAACACGATGTCAAAGCCTTCGCGCGTCACCACATCGGTCGAAATATCCATCCGCCCGTTATGCGCCGCGTCAATGTCCCACATCGACAGCGACACCTGCACCGCCGGGGCCCCGCGATAAGCCTCGGCAAAGATCACGCGGCGGCGCATTTCCCGCGGGCCATGGCCGGTCCACATGACGCCGCCATCCTTGTAATCGGAAAACAGCAGGAGCGATCCCTGCGCGATCCCCAGCCGGTGGCCGTCAAACTTGTTCATCTGACATCTTTCTGAAATGCCACATGACTGTAATCGGATGCAGGCAAAAGAAAAGCCCCGGATCGCTCCGGGGCTTTTGAAGGTCTGCTTGGCGCTGGTTCAACCCATGATGTGGCCGCCCAGGGCCTCCATGTCCGACAGCAGCTTGGCGGCCGCATCGGCAACAGAGGGATGGGCCGCCTCTTTCGCGGCGCGCACCTCGGCGACCATCTCGGCGTGGATCGCGGCGGTCAGCTCTGCCTTGGGCAGGCTGCGTTCGGCCAGGACGGTCACCGATTCCGCGGTGATGTCGGCAAAACCGCCCGTCACCGCGAATTCGGCCGTGCCTTCGGCAGAAACCACCGTCAGGATGCCGGGGCGCAGCGTCGTCATGAGGGCCGCATGGCCCGGCATGGCGGTCAGATCGCCCTCGGTGCCCGGAATCCGCACCTCACGGGCCTGAACGGAAGCAAGCTTCCGTTCGGGCGACACGAGGTCGAATTGCATCGTATCGGCCATGACTGCCTCCTTACGCCGCGTCGGCGGCGAGGCGCTGCGCCTTGGCGATCACTTCGTCAATGCCGCCGACCATATAGAAGGCCGCTTCCGGCAGATGGTCGTATTCGCCGTTCACCACCGCCTTGAACGAACGGATGGTATCTTCCAGCGGCACCTGCACACCGTCCGAGCCGGTGAAGACCTTCGCAACGTCGAAGGGCTGCGACAGGAAACGCTGGATCTTGCGGGCGCGGGCCACGGTCAGCTTGTCCTCTTCGGACAGTTCGTCCATCCCGAGGATGGCGATGATGTCCTGAAGCGACTTGTAACGCTGCAGGATACCCTGCACGGCACGGGCGGTTTCATAGTGTTCCTGCCCCACCACCTGCGGGTCAAGGATCCGCGAGGTCGAGTCGAGCGGGTCCACCGCCGGATAGATGCCCAGTTCCGAAATCGCACGCGACAGAACGGTGGTGGCGTCGAGGTGCGCGAACGAGGTCGCCGGCGCCGGGTCGGTCAGGTCATCGGCCGGAACGTAGATCGCCTGCACCGAGGTGATCGAACCCGCCTTGGTCGAGGTGATGCGTTCCTGCAGCGCGCCCATGTCGGTGGCCAGCGTCGGCTGATAGCCCACGGCGGACGGGATACGGCCCAGAAGCGCCGACACCTCGGAACCCGCCTGGGTGAAGCGGAAGATGTTGTCGACGAAGAACAGAACGTCCGTGCCCGACTGGTCGCGGAACTGTTCCGCCAGCGTCAGACCCGACAGCGCAACGCGCATACGCGCACCCGGCGGTTCGTTCATCTGGCCATAGACCAGCGCCACCTTGGACTCTTCCAGATTGTCAGGGACGATAACGCCCGATTCGATCATCTCGTGGTAAAGGTCGTTGCCTTCACGGGTCCGTTCACCAACACCCGCGAACACCGAGAAGCCCGAGTGCACCTTGGCGATGTTGTTGATCAGTTCCATGATCAGAACGGTCTTGCCCACGCCGGCGCCGCCGAACAGGCCGATCTTGCCGCCCTTGGAATAGGGGGCCAGCAGGTCGATGACCTTGATGCCGGTCACCAGAATTTCCGAGGCCGTCGACTGGGCCGCGAAATCCGGGGCGGGCTGGTGGATGGCCCGGTGTTCGGACGCCACGACCGGGCCCTTTTCGTCCACCGGCTCGCCGATGACGTTCAGGATGCGGCCCAGCGTCGCATTGCCGACCGGAACCGAGATCGGGGCGCCGGTATCGGACACGGGCGCGCCACGGACCAGACCCTCGGTCGCGTCCATGGCGATGGCGCGAATGGTGTTTTCACCAAGGTGCTGGGCCACTTCCAGCACCAGTTTCCTGCCGTTGTTCTCGGTTTCGAGAGCGTTCAGAATCGCAGGCAGGCCGTCTTCGAACTGCACGTCCACGACGGCGCCGATCACCTGCGTGACTTTGCCTTTGCTTGCCATTGTCTATCTCCGGTTCCGTCAGAGCGCCTCGGCGCCCGAAATGATTTCGATAAGCTCGTTGGTGATCACGGCCTGACGCGAGCGGTTGAACTCGATCGTCAGCTTGTCGATCATTTCGCCCGCGTTGCGCGTCGCGTTGTCCATCGCCGACATCTGCGCCCCGTTGAACGAGGCGTTGTTTTCCAGAAGGGCCGCGAAGATCTGCGTTGCGACGCCACGGGGCAGAAGATCGGCCAGGATCGCCTCCTCGCTGGGTTCATAGTCGTAGACCGCGGAAACCGTGGCCTCGCCATCGAACTCGGCGGGGATGATCTGGCGTGCCGTCGGCACCTGGCTGATCACGCTTTCGAAGCGCGAGAAGAAGATCGTGGCCACGTCGAACTCACCCGCGTCGAAACGGGCCAGCAGGTCGCGGGCGATCTCTTGCGCATTGGCATAGCCGATACGCTTGACCTCGGACAGATCGATATGGGCCACGAAATACTGGCCAAAATCGCGGCGCAGCGCATCGCGCCCCTTCTTGCCGACGGTCAGGATCTTGACCGTCTTGCCCTGGGCGATCAGCTCCGTGGCGCGCTGCTTGGCGAGCTTGGCGATATTGGCGTTGAAGCCACCGCAAAGCCCGCGTTCGCCGGTCATCACCACCAGCAGGTGGACCCGATCGGAGCCCGTCCCGGCCAGAAGCCGGGGCGCGCTGGTCGAGCCGCCAACCGAAGCGGCAAGCCCGGTCATGACAGCTTCCATACGCTCGGCATAGGGCCGGGCGCTTTCGGCGGCTTCCTGGGCACGGCGCAATTTCGCGGCCGCGACCATCTGCATCGCCTTGGTGATCTTTCGCGTGTTCTTGACGCTCTGGATCCGGTTCTTAAGGTCCTTAAGGCTGGGCATGTCCCTGTCCTCTCGTGACGCTTACGCGAAGGTCTTGGCGAATTCTTCGATCGCAGCTTTCAGCTTGTCTTCGGCCTCGCCCTTGATCTTGGGGTCGTCCTTGGTCAGCCAGTCCAGGATATCGTGGCGGTTGGACCGCAGATAGGCCAGCAGGCCCTGTTCCCAACGGCCCACGTCCTTGACCGGAATGGCGTCGAGGAAGCCCTTGGTGCCGGCAAAGATGACGGCCACGATTTCCGCGTTGGTCAGCGGCGAATACTGCGGCTGCTTCATCAGTTCCGTCAGGCGGGCGCCGCGGTTCAGCAGCTTCTGCGTGGCGGCATCCAGGTCGGAACCGAACTGCGCAAAGGCCGCCATTTCGCGGTACTGCGCCAGTTCCAGCTTCACCGGGCCCGCGACCGATTTCATCGCGTTGGTCTGCGCCGACGAACCCACGCGCGACACCGACAGACCGGTGTTCACGGCCGGGCGGATACCCTGGTAGAACAGTTCGGTTTCCAGGAAGATCTGGCCGTCGGTGATCGAGATCACGTTGGTCGGAATAAAGGCCGACACGTCGCCGCCCTGGGTTTCGATGATCGGCAGCGCGGTCAGCGAGCCCGAGCCGAAATCCTCGTTCAGCTTGGCCGAACGTTCCAGCAGGCGGCTGTGCAGGTAGAACACGTCGCCCGGATAGGCTTCGCGCCCCGGCGGGCGGCGCAGCAGCAGCGACATCTGACGGTAGGACACGGCCTGCTTGGACAGGTCATCATAGATGATCAGCGCATGGCGGCCAGAGTCGCGGAAATATTCCGCCATCGCGGTGCCCGAATAGGGCGCCAGGAACTGCATCGGCGCCGGGTCCGAGGCGGTCGCGGCGATGACGGTGGTGTATTCCATCGCGCCGGTTTCTTCCAGTTTCTTCACCAGCTGCGCCACGGTCGAACGCTTCTGACCCACGGCGACGTAGAAGCAGTGCAGCTTGTTCGCCGGGTCGGCGTCGTTATAGACTTTCTGGTTCAGGATCGTGTCCAGCGCGATCGCGGTCTTGCCGGTCTGACGGTCGCCAATGATCAGTTCGCGCTGACCGCGGCCAACGGGGATCATGGCGTCGACCGACTTCAGGCCGGTGGCCATCGGTTCATGCACCGATTTGCGCGGAATGATGCCCGGGGCCTTGACGTCGGCCACGCGACGCTCGGTCGCGGCGATCGGGCCCTTGCCGTCGATCGGGTTACCAAGGCCATCGACCACGCGGCCCAGCAGCGCCTCGCCCACCGGCACGTCCACGATGGACTGGGTGCGCTTGACGGTGTCGCCTTCCTTGATGTCACGGTCCGAACCGAAGATAACGACGCCGACGTTGTCGATTTCAAGGTTCAGCGCCATCCCGCGGATACCACCGGGGAATTCGACCATCTCGCCCGCCTGGACGTTGTCGAGCCCGTGCACACGGGCGATACCGTCACCGACCGACAGCACGCGGCCGACTTCGGCAACCTGGGCGTCCTGCCCGAAGTTCTTGATCTGCTCTTTGAGGATAGCAGAGATCTCTGCGGCTTGGATTCCCATTATCCGACCTCTTTCATGGCATTCTGGAGAGACGCGAGCTTCGAGGCGACCGAAGTGTCGATCATCTTCGAACCCAGTTTGACGATCATCCCGCCGATGAGCTTTTCATCGACGGACATGTTCAGTTTGACGGTCTTGCCCGTCTGCGCCTTCAGCGCGGCGGCCAGTTTGTCGGCCTGCGCCTTGGTCAGCGCGGTGGCAGAGGTGACCTCGGCGGTCACTTCGCCCTTTTCTTCGGCGATCAGCGCGGCAAGCGCCTTGATCATCGCCGGCAGCGCGAAAAGCCGGCGCTTTTGCGCCATCAGCGCAAGGCCGTTGGCCAGCGGCGCCGACAGGCCCATCCTGGCCGCCAGCGCGCCAATCGCGGCGCCCTGCTGTTCACGCGTGTAGACCGGCGAGCTGATCAGATCGGCCAGGTCGGCCGAACCGTCCAGCGCCGCGCCCAGCGCGTCCACATCGGCTTCAAGCGCCTTGAGGCCCCTGGCCTCGCGTGCAAGTTCGAAAACGGCCGTGGCATAGCGCCCGGCGATGGCTGCGGAAATCGAAGCTGGTTCGGACACGTCCACCCTTCCGATGACTTCGCCCCTGTCTTCCCGTGCCGGATGGCGCCGGGCCAGAGGCCCCCCGTGGCGTGCGGTCGCCCGCACGTCTCAATCGGCCCCGCGTGTAGCAGAGCCTCCCCACCCTCGCAACCGTCTTGCACACCAGAAAGTGACCCCATGCGCCGCTTTTTGGCCCCGATCCGGGCGCGCCTGCGCGGGGCCGGGCGGGGGGCGGGGAAAGTCGCGGCGCTAACAGCGCGGACGGCCCTGCGCCCCCGCGCGCAGGGGCGGGTGATTCACCTCCGGCCTCAGGCCGGATCGGCGGCGGGGCGGGCAGCACCTTCCAGAATGGCCAGCGGTTTGCGCACCGCCGCCGGCAGACGCGGCCCGCGCGCGGCATGGACCTGCCGGGACACCTCCAGCATCAGCACCCCCGCCGCCAAAAGCCCCGAGACACGCTGGCCCATGCGTTCCCACATCGGTGCCGAGCGCAGCCAGAAGCGGCGATCCGACGGCGGAATATACAGCGCCGCGGCATGGCGTTCGGGCATGAACCCCGCGCGCCGGGCCTGCGCCTCCAGCTGGCCCATCGTGTAGGGGCGGCCAAAGCCGAACGGGGTGGTTTCGCGTGGTGCCCAAAGCCCCACCCGGTTGGGCACGATCAGCAGCGCCCGCCCCCCCGGGCCCAGCACGCGCCGGCATTCCGCCAGCAGCGCCGCCGGATGGTCCGAGGTTTCCAGCCCGTGCATCAGGATCAGCCGGTCCACCATCCCCGTCTCGACCGGCCAGCGCGCCTCTTCGCACAGGACCGATACATTGGGCAGCCCCGCGGGCCAGGGCATCACCCCCTGCTGGCCCGGCATCAGCCCGATCACCCGGCGCGCAGGGTCCAGATAGGGGCGCAGCAAGGGCACGGCAAAGCCGTAACCCACCACCGTCTGCCCCGCCATTTCCGCCGCGGTCGCAGGCCACAGCGCCACCACCCGGTCACGCACCGCCTTTTGCGCCGCGCGGCCAAGCTGCGTGCGGTAATAGAAATTGCGCAGGTCCAGCACATCAAGATGCATTGCGTCGCGGCGTCCCTTGGGCGAAGCTGGCCCCCAACATAAGCAAGCCGATGCAAAAAGCCATGCCCCTGGATCTTGTCACCATTCCCTGCCGCGCGGACAACTATGCCTATATCGTCCATGACCCGGCAACCGACACCACCACGGTGGTCGATGTCCCCGATGCGGTGCCGGTGCTGCGCGCGCTGGATGCACGCGGCTGGAAGCTGAGCCATATCCTGCTGACGCATCACCACAATGACCATATCGACGGGGTGGCGGCCCTGGCCGCGGCCACCGGCGCACGGGTGATCGGGGCCGCGGCCGACGCGCACCGCCTGCCCCCCCTGACCGAGGCCGTCGCCCCCGGCGACACGCTGCACATCGGCATGGAATCGGTCGCGGTGATCGACGCACCGGGCCACACGCTGGGCCATGTCGCCTATCACTTCCCCGATGCGGGCCTGCTGTTCACCGGCGACAGCCTGATGGCCTGGGGCTGCGGCCGCCTGTTTGAGGGCACGCCCGCCCAGATGCATGACACGCTGACCCGTCTGGCCGCGCTGCCGGGCAATACGCTGGTCTGTTCCGGGCATGAATATACCGAGGCCAATGGCCGCTTTGCCCTGTCGCTGGAACCCGATCACCCGGGGCTTTGTGCCCGGATGGATCAGGTCCGCGCCGCGCGCGCGGCGGGCCACCCGACGGTGCCTGTGCCGCTTGCGCTGGAATGCGCCACAAATCCCTTCCTGCGCGCTGGCGATCCGGCGCTGGCGCGGGCGCTGGGGATGGATGGCGCCGACCCGCTGGCCGTCTTCACCGAGACGCGCTCCCGCAAGGACAGGTTCTGAGATCCGGATGCCGGCCCGCACAGCCCGCCCCGCAACCGACACCGTGCCCCCGGACACCGGGCCACCCGACACCGGACCACCCGACACCGGGCCACCCGACACGCCCCCCCGCAAGCCAACGCTGCGCGCCTTCGGCCCCCCGATGGGGCGGCGGCCCTGGGTCGACATCGGGCGCACGGCGCTGGGGGCGGGCTTGGGCATTCTGATCGCGGCGCTGATGGTCCACGCCCTGCCCGGCGCACGGACGACGGGGATCTATCTGGTGTCCTCGCTGGCCTCGACGGCGGTGCTGATCTTCGTGCTGCCCAACAGCCCCCTGGCACAGCCCTGGCCGGCGGTAGTCGGCAATACCGTGTCCGCCCTGGTCTCGGTCGCCGTGCTGCGGCTGGTTCCGCCGCCCTTTGCGGACGGGCTGGCGGTGGCCGTTTCCATCGCCGCCATGATGGCCCTGCGCGCGCTGCATCCGCCCGCAGCAGGCATCGCCCTGCTGGCGGCGCTGGAATATGAGGCGGGGCGTCAGCTTGGCTTTTCCTTCGCCCTGATGCCGGTCGCGGCGCTGACGCTGGTTCTGGTGCTTCTGGGCATCGGCTGGCACCGGCTGACGGGCCGTGCCTATCCGCTGCGCCAGCTGCACACCGTGCGCACCGCCCAGGGCCCCGCACGCCGCGCCCCCCCCCTGCCCCGGGCCGAACTGGAACGGCTGCTGAGCGAATTCAACCAATCCGCCAACCTGGGCCCCGCCGATCTGGCCCGCCTGATCGCCGCCGCCGAGACGCGCGCCACACAGGCGCTCTTTTCCGGCACGACCGTGGCCCGGATCATGACCCCCGCGCCGGTCACGATCGGCCCCGACGCGCCACTGTCCGAAATCCTGAACAAATTCGACCAGACCGGCACCAAAAGCCTGCCCGTCACCGACAGCGAGGGGCGATATCTGGGGCTGGTGGATCTGGCTGCGGTGGTCCGGGAACTGGCGCGCGAACTGGCCGCCGCACGGCGCCGGATCGTGGCGTTGCGCCCCGCCGTCCCCGAGGCCGAAGCCGCGGCGCTGATGTCATCGGACATCGTTCCCGTGGATGCCGCAACCCCCGTCGGCGCCTTGCTGGAACAGTTGTCCGAACGCGCGGCACGGGTGGTTCCGGTCACCTCGGGCGGCCATCTGGTCGGCGTGATCACCCGCACCGATCTGATCGCCCTGCTTCTGGCCCATCACGGCCCGGCCGCCCTTGCACCCGCCCCGCCAGACCCTATCTGACACACTGGGCCTGCGCCCGTTCCCGCGCCACCCGGTCGCCCGCGCGATCACATTTCCCCCAACACCCCCCGCCAGACCACCTTTCTGCGAGAAAGGACTTGAAGCCGGCGGATTTCCACCGAAGTTTAACCTTATGGGGGCAAGGATCGGCAACGGGCCGACCCAACCCCTCGACCGATAAAGGAGCACCAGATGCCTTCGTTCTCGACCACTCTCGAACAAGCCATTCATGGTGCACTGGCGCTGGCAAATGCGCGACGCCATGAACTGGCCACGCTGGAACACCTGCTGCTGGCACTGATCGACGAACCCGATGCCGCGCGGGTGATGCGCGCCTGCTCGGTCGATCTGGAAGAATTGCGCCAGGTCCTGACCGAATTCATCGACGATGACCTGTCCACCCTGATCACCGAGGTCGAAGGGTCCGAGGCGGTGCCGACCGCCGCCTTCCAGCGCGTGATCCAGCGCGCGGCGATCCATGTGCAATCCTCGGGCCGGACCGAGGTGACGGGCGCCAACGTCCTGGTCGCGATCTTTGCCGAACGCGAATCCAACGCCGCCTTCTTCCTGCAGGAACAGGACATGACCCGCTATGACGCGGTGAATTTCATCGCACACGGCGTGGCGAAAGACCCGGAATTCGGCGAAGCCCGCCCCGTTCTGGGCGCAGAGGATGAACAGAAATCCGACCCCAACCCCGCCGAGGCCAAGGAATCCGCGCTGGCGAAATATTGCGTGGACCTGAACGCCAAATCGAAAAAGGGCGACGTCGACCCGCTGATCGGCCGCGAGGCCGAGGTGGAACGCTGCATCCAGGTGCTGTGCCGCCGGCGCAAGAACAACCCGCTGCTGGTGGGCGACCCGGGCGTGGGCAAGACCGCCATCGCCGAAGGTCTCGCGCTCAAGATCACCCGCGGCGAAACCCCCGACATCCTGAAGAAGGCCACGATCTTTTCGCTCGACATGGGCGCGCTTCTGGCCGGCACCCGCTATCGCGGCGATTTTGAAGAACGGCTGAAGGCGGTGGTGAAAGAACTGGAAGATCACCCCGACGCGATCCTGTTCATCGACGAAATCCACACCGTGATCGGCGCGGGCGCCACCTCGGGCGGGGCGATGGATGCCTCCAACCTGCTCAAACCCGCGCTGGCGGGCGGCAAGCTGCGCTGCATGGGCTCAACCACCTACAAGGAATTCCGCCAGCACTTCGAAAAGGACCGCGCGCTTGCCCGCCGGTTCCAGAAGATCGACGTGAACGAACCCTCGGTCGGTGATTCCATCAAGATCCTGATGGGCCTGAAACCCTATTTCGAAGATCACCACGACATCCGATACACCAATGATGCGATCAAGGCGGCGGTCGAACTGTCGGCCCGTTACATCCACGACCGCAAGCTGCCCGACAAGGCGATCGACGTGATCGATGAGGCTGGCGCAGCCCAGCACCTGATCGTGGAATCCAAACGCCGCAAGACCATCGGCGCCAGGGAAATCGAGGCCGTGGTCGCCAAGATCGCCCGCATTCCGCCCAAGAACGTGTCCAAGGACGATGCCGAGGTGCTGCGCGATCTGGAAAAGACGCTCAAGCGCGTGGTCTTCGGCCAGGACAAGGCAATCGTCACGCTGTCTTCGGCGATCAAACTGGCGCGCGCGGGCCTGCGCGAACCCGAAAAGCCCATCGGCAACTACCTTTTCGCCGGCCCCACCGGCGTCGGCAAGACCGAGGTGGCCAAACAACTGGCCGATACGCTGGGGGTGGAACTTCTGCGCTTCGACATGTCCGAATACATGGAGAAACATGCGGTGTCCCGCCTGATTGGCGCGCCTCCGGGCTATGTCGGCTTCGATCAGGGCGGGATGCTGACCGATGGCGTGGACCAGCATCCGCATTGCGTGCTGCTGCTTGATGAGATCGAAAAGGCCCATCCGGATGTCTACAACATCCTTCTGCAGGTCATGGATCACGGCAAGCTGACCGACCACAACGGCCGGCAGGTGGACTTCCGCAACGTGATCCTGATCATGACGTCGAATGCCGGCGCGACCGAACAAGCCAGGGCTGCCATCGGCTTTGGCCGCGAACGCCGCGAGGGTGAGGATACTGCCGCGATCGAGCGGACCTTCACGCCGGAATTCCGCAACCGCCTTGACGCCATTGTCAGCTTTGCACCGCTGTCGCGCGATGTGATCCTGCAGGTAGTCGACAAATTCGTATTGCAGCTGGAAGCCCAGCTGATCGACAGGAACGTGCATATCGAACTGACCCCTGAAGCCGCGAACTGGCTGGCGGAAAAGGGGTATGACGACCGCATGGGCGCCCGGCCCCTTGGGCGCGTGATCCAGGAACACATCAAGAAGCCGCTCGCCGAGGAACTGCTTTTTGGCAGACTGACCAAGGGGGGCGTCGTGCGGGTGGCCGTGAAAGACGGCACGATCACGCTTGATATCGAAGAACCGCAGAAGCCCCGCTTGTCGGGCAGCAAGCCGCCGCTGCTGACCGCGGGCTGATCGGCCGGCGCGCTAACGGCAAGGCCGGGGGCTGCCTGCCCCCGGACCCCCGGGGATATTTGGACAAAGCCGAACACTTATCCCTTCGGATTTGCCCAAATATCCTCGGGGGTGAATTGGCCGCAGGCCAAGAGGGGGCAGACAGCCCCCTGCAACACAGGCCGCCCTGCTGCGCCTTGCGGCGGTTCCTCAGCGTTCCGTCAGTTTCAGTTCGATGCGTCGGTTTGCGGCACGCGCTTCGGCGGATGTGCCGGTCAGCACGGGACGGTGTTCGCCAAAGCCTGTGGCAGCCAGACGCTCTGGCGGGAAATCGAAATCGGCAATCATCGCACGCACCACCGACAGGGCGCGCGCCTGGCTTAGTTCCCAGTTATCGGCAAATGCGCCCTGGCCCGACAATGGCGTATCGTCGGTATGCCCGTCGACCCGGATGATCCAGTCGATTTCAGGCGGAATCTGGTTTGAAAGCGTGTTGAGCATTGTGGCCACCTGCGCGATCTGCGCCCATCCTTCCGGGGAAAGATCCGCCGATCCGGGTTCGAACAGCACTTCCGAGGAAAAGACGAAGCGGTCGCCCACAACCCTGACACCTTCGCGCCCCGCAAGGATCTGCGACAACCGTCCGAAAAATTCGGATCGATAGCGCGCCAGATCGCGCGCCTCTTCTTCGGCCTTGCGGCGCGCCTCGGCCTCAAGCTCGGCGCGGCGCTTCTGTTCGGCCGCCACCTGTGCCAGCGCCGCGTTCAGCTGGGCGCCCAGGGTTTCCACCTGCACCTGCGCCTCGGTATCGCGGGCCTTCGCGGCATCCAGAATGCCCTGCAGCTCGGCCAACTGGCCCCGCAGGGCCGCGACCTGTTCGTTCAGAAGCGTCACCCGGCGTGCCGACTCGGCGGACACCACCTGCTGATCGGCCAGCGCGACTTCAGCCACTGCCAGAAGAGCTGCCTGTTTTTCCGCCGCGCCCAGTTGTTTGTCGATGTCCAGTTGCAGATCGCGCCTTGCAGCCTCGGCCGCGGCCAGAAGCGTCAATGTTTCCTCGGCCCGGCGGCGGCTTTCTTCCAGTGCCAGCGTCATCGCCGCCAGTTCATCGCCCGACGCCTGCAGCCTGGCGCGCAACTCATCGATCGTGGCGCGGTCAAGACGCAGCTCATCGGCGCGCGCCGTCGCATCCGCACGCGCGCTGTCGCGTTCGGCAAGGGCGGTGTCGCGCTGGGTCAGCAGGGCGGCCACCTGCGCCTCAAAGGCGGTGATACGCTGGCCCGCGGCGTCCAGTTCGGCGGTGCGTTCGTCCAGCCGGGTGCTGAGCGTCGCGATCAGCGCGGCCTGTACGCTGACCTCCTGGCGAGCGCCCGCCAGCGAATTTTCCAGGTCTGCGGCACGCGATTCTTCCAGCGCCAGCGCGCGGGCAAGCCCCGCCACCTGTTCCGACAGCGCCGAAAGTTCGTTTTCCTTGGACGAGATCGTTTCGCGCAGGACCGATTGCACCACCATGAATATGGTCAGCACGAACATCAGCACCAGCAAAAGCGCCGTCATCGCATCGACGAAGCCCGGCCAGATGGTTGCCGAAAACCGCTGCTGGCCGCGCCGGGCAAGCGCCATGGCCTAGCCCTCCTGTGCCGGGCGGAATGCGCGCTGCGACAGGATCGCCCGCGTCAGTGACGCGAAATCGTGGCGCAGGTCGGCCATGGTTTCCTGCCTGCCGGCCGAAAGCTCTTCCAGCAGGCGCAACAGCTGTGCGTCGATGGACCGCAGGCGCATCCGCGCCTCGGCCTCGGCGTCGGCACCGCTGCCAAGGCTGTTTTCAATGCGTTCGGCCAGCGCGGCCATGCCGGCGATCATCCGGTCCTGGCCTTCGGCGATGCGCGTCAGCAGCGCGCCGGCATCGGCCTCGGTGCCCAGCTGGTCGGTCAGCTGTTCGACCCCCGCCACCAGATGCCCGATGCGCTGATCCAGCGCCCGGGCGGCCACGTCCGACCCTGCGAACAGCGCGCGCAATTCCTCCATCTGCTCGGCCATATGGTCAAGCACGGCCACCGCCATATTCGCCTCGCCTTCGGCATCGGCCCCGGCAAAGGACAGCCGCGTGATCGAGGAAATCCATTCCTCCAGTTCACGGAAAAAACGGTTCTGGCCGTGGGTCACGAACAGTTCCAGCAGCCCCACCACCAACGACCCGGCCAGCCCCAGCAGCGATGAGGAAAAGGCCGTGCCCATGCCGCCCAGTTGCGCCTCAAGGCCGGTCATCAGCTTGTCGAACACCTCAATCCCCGATTCGCCTTCCTGCGGGGCAAGCGCGCGGATGGTTTCGACCACCGCCGGGACGGTCGTGGCAAGGCCATAGAACGTCCCCAGAAGACCAAGGAAAATCAGCAGGTTGGCAACATAGCGGGTAATGTCGCGCGCCTCGTCGATCCGGGTTGCTACCGATTCCAGGATCGACCGGGCCGAGGATGTGGCAATTTCGCGCTGCGCGCTGCGGCTGCCCAGAAGGGCCGCCAGCGGTGCCAGAAGCGAAGGCGCGCGGGCCGCGCGCGGGCCGTTGCGGTCGGCGGCGAAGGATTCGATCCAGCTGACGGATTTGATCAGCTGCACCACCTGCCAGAAACAGGCCAGCACACCGACCACGAACACCGCCAGGATCGCCCCGTTCAGCCAGGGGTTCGACAGGAAGATCGGATAGATGCGCGCATAGGCGACCCAGCCGCCCAGGCCCACCAGCCCCAGGACGATCAGCATCATCAGGACCTGACGCACGGGTTGGGAAAATTGCGGCGCGGCCTGCCGGGCGGGGGTGCGCATTCTCTGCCTCTTTGCCTGTTCTTTGGTCGCGAGGATAGGCGCGCCGATGCCCGCTGCCAAGCGTTAACCCAACAGCGCGCGCACCCGTGCAGCCAGCCAGTCCAGATCGGGGTCGGCAATGCCCAGTTCGTGCAGATGCGCGGCCGTGTTGAACAGGTATTCGGCATTCGGGCCCCGCCCGCCCGCGGCCTGCGCGATGATCCGGGCCTGTTCCTCCAGATCCAGGCCACCGCAATACTGCACATGACCGGGGTCGATCACATAGGTCAGCGCCTGCACCTGCCGGCCATCGGCCAGCTGGATGTCCAGCTGCTGTTCCAGATAGGCGGCCGACACCAGTTCGCGTTCGCGCAAGGCATCCAGAACCGGGTCTTCCTGACCGCGCCGGACGGCAAAGGCCAGCCCCGCACAGGCCGCAACAGGCGCCGCATCCAGCGCCAGCACCAGGCCCGGGCGTTCAGGCGTGCCACGATGGTGCAGTGATCGCATGCAGAACGACCGGTGCCAGCCCTGGGCCCGCGCCAGAACGCGCTCGGCCGGATCAAAACCCGGGTTCCAGATCAGCGACCCATAGCCAAAGATCCACAGGGTCTCGGTCATGTGTCTGGCTCTCCTTTCACGGGGCAGATAAACACCGCACAGGCGGATTGGAAAGGGATGCGATGCGGCGATTGATCTGGCTGACGGTCACCCTGATGGCGCTTTATGGCGGCTATTGGGTTCTTGGGGCGCAAGCGGTGGAACGGGGCGCCCAGGCGGCGCTGGCGGCGGCGCGGGCCGATGGCCGGGCCGATGCGGCGGCGGTCGATCTGGCGGGGTTCCCCTCGCGCTTTGACCTGACGGTAACCGAACCGCGGCTGCAAAGCCGCGATGGCATGCTGGCCTGGTCGGCGCCCGTGGCACAGATCCTGGCGCTGTCCTATCGCCCGCAAGAGGTGATCCTGTATGCCCCGCCGCAACAAAGCCTGCGGCTGGGCCGGCAGATCTTTGCGCTGATCAACGAAGACATGCGTGCCTCGGCCGCGGTCCGGATCGGCAGCGACCTGGCGCTTGACCGGGCCACCGCCGTTCTGGCCGCCCCCCGCCTGCAGCCCCAGGGCGATGGCCCCGCGCTGGCCGCGCGTGAATTGCGCGCCGCCCTGCGTGCGGGGGACGGGCCCGCCTATGACCTGGGCGTGGAACTGCTGGATCTGGACCTGCCGCCCGCGATACTGACCAATGGCCGCCTGCCCGCCCGCATCGCGCGGCTGCATCTGGATGCCGCCCTTGGCCTGACGGCACCGCTGGACCGACACGCGCTGGCCCGCCCGCCGATGCTGTCCACGCTGACCCTGCGCAGCGGGACGCTGGATTGGGGCGGCATGGTGCTGACCGCCGATGGCACGCTGGAGATCACCGCCACCGGCCAGCCCGAAGGCCGCATCCTGCTGCGCACACGCGATTGGCAAAAGGCGATCAAACTGGCCGCCGAAACGGGCCTGCTGCCGCCGGAACGTCTGCCGATGCTGCTGCTGATCGGCGGGCAGATGGCCAGCCAAAGCGCCGATGGCGCGCTGGAATTGCCGCTGATCTTCCGCCAGGGCCAGATGGCGCTTGGCCCGATGCCGCTTGGCCCCGCCCCCTATCTGCGCTAAGGATCAGCCCTTGGCAACGGGCGGCGCGCCGCGGCCGAAATCGGGGGCGGCGGTATCCTGCCCCGCCTCGATGATGCCGCGGCGGATCGCGCGGGTGCGGGTGAAATAGTCGTGCAGCAACGCCCCGTCCCCCATGCGGATGGCGCGTTGCAGCACGAACAGTTCCTCGGTAAAGCGGCCCAGGATGTCCAGCGTCGCGTCCTTGTTGGTCAGAAAGACATCGCGCCACATCACCGGGTCCGAGGCCGCGATCCGCGTGAAATCGCGAAAACCCGCGGCGGAATACTTGATGATCTCGGATTCCGTCACCCGGCGCAGGTGATCGGCCACGCCCACCATCGTATAGGCGATCAGATGCGGCGTGTGCGAGGTGACGGCCAGCACCAGATCGTGATGCTGCGCGTCCATCGTTTCCACATTGGCGCCCATGCCCTGGCACAGCCGCGTCAGCCGCGTGACCGCCTGCGGATCGGCGCCCTCGGGCGGGGTCAGCAGCCACCAGCGGTTCACGAACAGCGTGGCAAAGCCCGACCGGGGCCCGGAATGTTCGGTCCCCGCCAACGGATGCCCCGGAATGAAATGGGCATGCGCGGGGATATGCGGCGCCACCGCCTCGATCACCGCCTGCTTGACCGAGCCCACATCCGTGACCGTGGCCCCCGGCGCCAGACATGGCGCGATGTCCGCCGCGACCGCCGCCATCGCGCCCACCGGCACCGCCAGAACCACCAGATCGGCACCGGCCACGGCCTCGGCCGCAGTGTCGCAGACCCGGTCGCAGATGCCGATTTCCAGCGCGGTTGCGCGGCTTTCGGGCGATTTCGCATGGCCGACGATTTCCCCCGCCAGCCCCTTCCAGCGCATCGCATGTGCCATGGACGAGGCGATCAGCCCCAGCCCGATCAGCGCCACACGGTTGTATACGCGCGTGCTCATTGCCCGGCGCCCGCCTTGAACTGGCCGATCACATGGGCCACGCGGCGGCACGAGGCCTCATCACCGACGGTGATGCGCAGGCAGTTGGGCAGGCCATAGCCCGCCACGCGCCGCACGATCAGCCCCTCGCGCTGCAGAAAGTCGTCGCAGGCCACCGCCTCGGCCTCGGACCCAAAACGCGCCAGGATGAAATTCGCGGTCGATGTGTCCGAGGGCACGCCCTTTTCGGCCAGCGCCTCGGCCAGCCAGGCGCGCAGGCGGGTGTTGTCATCGCGGCAACGGTTGACCCAGTCCTGATCGCGCACGGCCGCCTCGGCGGTTTCCAGCTGCGCGCTGGACAGGTTGAAGGGGCCGCGGATACGGTTGAGAACATCCACGATCGCCCGCGGGCCATAGCCCCAGCCGATGCGCAGCCCGCCCAGACCGTAGATCTTGGAAAAGGTCCGCGTCATGAAGACATTGGGCAGGCGCGTGGCCAGATCCGCGCCGCCGTCGTAACCCTCGACATATTCGGCATAGGCCCCGTCGATGACCAGAATCGCCTGCTTCGGCAGCGCCAGCGCCAGCCGCTCCAGCTCGGCCAGGCCGATCATCGTGCCGGTGGGATTGTTGGGATTGGCCAGGAACACCAGCTTCGTGCGCTTGTTGCAGGCCGCCAGGATCGCATCGACATCGGTGGTGCGTTCGCGTTCGGGCACGGCCACGGGCTTGCCCCCCGCGGCCATGGTCGAAATCCGGTACATCAGAAAGCCGTGTTCGGTGAACACCACCTCATCACGCGGGCCGACATAGGCCTGGCACAGGAAATGGATGATCTCGTCACTGCCCACACCGCAGATGATGCGATCCGGGTCCAGCCCATGCACATCGCCGATCGCGCGGCGCAGGCCGGCATGATCGGTGTTGGGATAACGGTGCAGCTTGTGGACGGCGCGGGCAAAGGCATCCTTGGCCTTGTCCGAGGCGCCAAAGGGATTTTCGTTCGACGACAGCTTGATCGCGTCGGTCACGCCCGCCACCTGCGCGGCCCCGCCCTCATAAAGCGCGATATCCATGATGCCGGGTTGCGGACGGATATGATCGTTCATGGCAGACTCCCCAATTCCAGCGCTTTCTAGCGGGCAAGACGGCGCTTTGCCAGCGGCATCGGTGCCGCCGGCGTGCAAAAGGCGCAAGCAAAAAGGGCCGGGAAACCCCGGCCCTTCGTATGGCATGCAACGCGAAAGGATCAGTTCTTCGCGTAGAATTCGACGACCAGGTTCGGTTCCATCACCACCGGATAGGGCACATCGCCCAGCGCCGGGGTGCGCACGAAGGTGGCGGTCATCTTGTTGTGGTCGACTTCCATATAGTCGGGCACGTCACGTTCGGTCAGGCCGACCGATTCCAGCACGATGGCCAGCTGGCGCGACCGGTCGCGCACCGCGATCACATCGCCTTCCTTCACGCGATAGGACGCGATGTTGACACGCTTGCCGTTCACCGTGACATGGCCGTGGTTCACGAACTGACGCGCGGCAAAGATGGTCGGGACGAACTTGGCGCGGTAGACGACCGCGTCCAGGCGGCGCTCCAGCAGACCAACCAGGTTTTCACCGGTGTCGCCCTTGACGCGCTCGGCCTCGGCATAGATGCGGCGGAACTGCTTTTCGGTCAGGTCGCCATAATAGCCCTTCAGCTTCTGCTTGGCGCGCAGCTGGGTGCCGAAATCCGACAGCTTGTTCTTGCGGCGCTGGCCGTGCTGACCGGGGCCGTATTCGCGCTTGTTCACCGGGGACTTGGCGCGCCCCCAGATGTTTTCGCCCATGCGGCGATCGATCTTGTACTTGGCAGACGTGCGTTTGGTCACGGCTGATCTCCTTCATGTGTATCGAAGGGCGTTGTCCTCCTCCCTCCACCCCATCCGCGAGGTTTCGGGCGACAGGTTTCCCCTTGCGGGGTCCACCAACACCAATGAATTGCCCGGCGCGTCGCCGCACCGGGATGGCGGGCTTATACAGCCCCGCGCGGCCCTGTCAACACCGCGCCCCTTCGGATTTGCCCAAATATCCCGGGGGAAACGCGCGGCACGCGCGTTGGGGGCAGCGCCCCCTAGACCCCTGTCTCCGCCCCTTGGGTCCGACGGCACCAGTCCAGAACCGCCCCCACCCCGGCGGGCAGGCATTCGCCGAAATCGCCGGCAAAATCCTCGAAGGCGGGCAGGTTCTTCGGCGCGACCGCCGTCAGCACCGGGATTCCCCGCGCCAGCGCCTGCCCGATCGCGGGGCGCAGACCGCCGCCCTCTGCCTCGGCCTTGCCGAACTTGTTGGCGATCAGCAGCCGCGGCCCGGCCCCAAGCGCCGCCTCGATCAGCCCCGCCGCCTGCGCCAGCGCCGCCGGGTCCAGCCGGCACCCCTGCGCCAGCGCGCCCAGATCCTGGCTGATGCGCACAACCGCCCCGGTCCCCACCCCGGAATGCAAGAGATGCAGGTCCATCGCAGAACGCACCCCGGGGCCAGGGCTGACATTCACCTGCACCGCACCGGCCAGCGGCCAGCCGTCGGCCCGCAGCCGCCGCGCCACCCCGGCCAGAAGCCTGTCCGCCGCCCCGCGACCATCCGCGACCACATAGCCCAGCATCCCGCATGCCCCCCTGGCTGTCCGCCCCTTGCCTGTCCCCGGGCCTGCTTACACAATGGCCCGCCACCAGGAAAGGCCAAGCCATGCCCGCCGCCGCCATGCATGACCGCACCCCCGCCCCCCTCGGGGTGATTCTGGCCGGCGGCCAGGCCAGCCGTATGGGCGGCGGGGACAAGGGGCTGCGCATCGTCGCGGGGCGGGCCCTGATCGCGCATGTGATCGACAGGCTTGGCCCGCAGGTGCCGCGGATGGCGATCAATGCCAATGGAGATCCGGCCCGGCTTGCCGGGTTCGGCCTGCCGGTCGTGGCCGACAGCATTCCTGGCCAGCCCGGGCCGCTGGCCGGGGTTCTGGCGGGGCTGGACTGGGCCGCCGGTCTTGGCGCGTCCGCGATCGTCACCGCTGCCGCCGACACACCCTTTTTCCCGCCCGACCTTGTTGCGCGACTGCAGGCGGCGGCGGGCGAATCGGGGCTGGCAACGGCCGCGTCGCCCGATGCACAGGGGCGGCTTCGGCGGCATCCGACCTTTGGGCTTTGGCCGGTTGCGCTGCGCGCAGATCTGCGCGCCGCCATCGCGCGGGGCCAACGCCGGATCGGGCACTGGGCCGAAATGCAGGGCGCGGGCCTCGCCGCCTTTGACAGCATCCCCTTCGACCCGTTTTTCAACATCAACACGCCCGACGACATCGCCACCGCCGCGCGACTGGCCGGCGCGGCGGACCAGGCCTAGCCGCGCCGGATCAGATAGGCCTGCGCCGAACCCGCGCCGGAAGACGACAACAGGTCGTGCCCCGCCTCGGCGCAGAAATGCGGCACATCGATCACCGCGGCGGGATCGCTGGCCAGCAGCCGCAGCACCTGGCCCGGCGCCATGCCCAGAAGCGCCTTGCGCGCCCGCAGCACGGGCAGCGGGCACAAAAGCCCGACCGCATCGATTTCCCTGTCCCAGATCTGATCCTTGCTCATGCCGGCAGGCCATAGCAGAACCGGCGCGCCGCTCCAATGGTCTGCTCCATCGATTGCTGCCGTGCGGGCGGTGTGATTCCCCGGGCCGCCGCCAGGCAGGTACCAAGCCTGCGGAAAGGCGCGACAAACCGGGGCAGCACCCTATACTAAAGGTTAGGTATGCAACAGCAACACGGCCCGCGGATCACCTTGTGCAAGATTGTTGCGCCCCTCCGAGACGTTTTTTCTTGAATTGCCGAAATCGGCCAGTAAACCTTACCAATATTGCGAAAACGCTGGCAACGGCAGTTCCGCATCCATTTCTGGGAGGAAATCATGACGACTACAAAAACCCCGGCGCCGGTGTCGCGCCGTTCTTTCCTGACCAAGGGCGCGCTGGCTGGCGGCGTCGCGGCGACGGGCGCTTTGGCCGCCCCCGCGGTTCTGGCGCAGGCGCCGCTTGTGATGAAGATGCAGACCTCGTGGCCTGCCTCGGACATCTGGATGGACATGGCGCGCGAATACACCACCCGGGTCGAAGAAATGTCGGGCGGCCGTCTCAAGGTCGACCTGCTGCCCGCGGGCGCGGTCGTGGGCGCCTTCCAGGTGATGGATGCCTGCCATGACGGCGTGATCGACGCGGCACACAGCGTTTCGGCCTATTGGTATGGCAAGCACAAGGCCGCGTCCTTCTTTGGCACCGGCCCGGTGTTCGGCGGCTCGTCGCCGGCGATGCTGGCCTGGTTCTACCAGGGCGGCGGGGCCGATCTGTACCGCGAACTGACCCAGGACGTGCTGGGGCTGAACGTGGTGGGCTTCATGGGCATGCCGATGCCGGCGCAGCCGTTTGGCTGGTTCAAGAACCCGATCAACGGTGTCGCCGACATCCAGGGCTTCAAATACCGCACCGTGGGCCTGGCGGCTGACCTGCTGCAGTCGATGGGCATGTCGGTGGCCCAGCTGCCGGGCGGCGAGATCGTGCCGGCGATGGAACGCGGCGTGATCGACGCGTTCGAATTCAACAACCCTTCGTCCGACCGCCGCTTTGGCGCGCAGGACGTGGCCAAGAACTACTACCTGGCGTCGTACCACCAGGCCGCGGAAGCCTTTGAATTCATCTTCAACAAGGACTTCTACGACGATCTGGATCCCGATCTGCAGGCGATCGTGAAATACGCGGTCGAGGCTTCGGCGACGTCGAACCTGGCGATGGCCATGAAGGAATATTCCAACGACCTTCAGGGCCTGCAGGCGGACAATGGCGTGACCGTCTATCGCACCCCGACAGAGATCATGGCCGCCCAGCTGGAAGCCTGGGACAAGCTGATCGCGGATCTGGAAGGCGATCCGATGAACAAGAAGATCATGGAAAGCCAGCGCGCCTGGGCCGAGAAAGTCGGCTACTATGAACTGATGGGCGCCCCGGATTATTCGCTTGCCTACGAACACTATTTCCCGGGCAAACTGAAACTCTGATCCGGGCGTCTTCGGCCTGGATGACCCGGGGGCGCGCAAACGCCCCCGGGATTTTTGATCGCAACGGAAGGATCTTCCCACCATGATTGCCTTCATCGACTTTGCCGACCGGCTGTCGGCATGGTTCGGCCGCTCCTTCGGGTGGCTGATTCTGCTGATGACGCTCGGGACCGCCTATGAGGTCGTGATGCGTTACCTGTTCAACGCGCCGACGCCCTGGTCCTATGATCTGTCCTACATCGGATATGGGGCGCTGTTCATGATGGGCGGCGCCTACACGCTGTCGCTGGGCGGCCATGTGCGCGGCGACTTTCTCTACCGCACCTGGAGCGCGCGGACCCAGGCCACGATGGACCTGGTGCTCTACATCTTCTTCTTCTTCCCCGGCGTGCTGGCGCTGATCTTTTCGGGCTACAAATACGCCAGCCGGTCCTGGGGCTATGGCGAAGTCAGCGTGAACAGCCCCGCCGGCATCCCGATCTATCAGCTCAAGGCGGTGCTGGTCGCGTCGGGCATCCTGCTGGCGATCCAGGGGATTGCCCAGGTGATGCGCTGCCTGATCTGCATCCGTACCGGCCAGTGGCTGAAGGCCGAGGCCGATGTGAAGGAAACCGAGGAACTGCTGATCGAGCAGGCCCACGCCCATGACGCCCCGACAGGAGAGAGCAAGTGACCGATCCGCAAATCGCCCTGATGATGCTGGGGCTGTTCATCCTGATCGTCTTTCTGGGTTTCCCGATCGCTTTCACGCTGATGGCGATGGGCATCTTCTTTGGCTATTATGCCTATTTCGACGCCGGCCGGATGTGGCGCGGCTACAACCGCCTGGGCGAGGACGCCGGCTGGTGGGACAGCACAAGCCTGTGGATCGAGGGGTTCTTCAACAACCGCATCTTCGATCTGTTCATCAACCAGTCCTACACGGTGATGTCGAACGAGGTGCTGACCGCGATCCCGCTGTTCCTGTTCATGGGTTATATCGTTGAACGCGCCAACATCGTCGACCGGCTGTTCGGCACGCTGGCGGTGGCGGCGCGCAACATTCCCGGCTCGCTGGGGGTTGCGGCGCTGATCACCTGCGCGCTGTTTGCCACGGCCACCGGCATCGTGGGCGCGGTGGTGACGCTGATGGGCCTGCTGGCGCTGCCGCAGATGCTCAAGGTGCGCTATGACAATTCCTTCGCCTCGGGCATCATCTGCGCGGGCGGCACGCTGGGCATCCTGATCCCGCCGTCGATCATGCTGATCGTCTATGCGGCGTCGTCGGGGGTGTCGATCGTGCGGCTTTACGCGGGTGCGCTGCTGCCTGGCCTGACGCTGGTGGGACTGTATCTGGTCTATATCATCGGGCGCGCGATCCTGAACCCCAGTGTCGCCCCGCGCCCCACCAGGGAAGAAATGCCGGACGTTCCCCTGCTGAAGGTGCTGTGGCTGCTGGCGACGTCGTTCCTGCCGCTGGCGGCGCTGATCCTGGCGGTTCTGGGCTCGATCATCTTCGGCCTGGCCACGCCCACCGAAGCCGCTGCGATCGGGGCGCTGGGGGGCATGATGCTGGCCATCGCCTACCGCGCGATGACCTTTCAGCGGCTGCGCGAAAGCGTTTATCTGACGGTGCGCACCACGGCCATGGTGTGCTGGCTGTTCATCGGATCCTACACCTTCTCGGCGGTATTCAGCTATCTGGGCGGCGAGCAGGTGATTTCGGAATTCGTGCAAGGCCTCGACATGGAACCCTGGCAGTTCCTGATCGTGGCACAGCTGATCATCTTCATCCTTGGCTGGCCGCTGGAATGGTCCGAGATCATCATCATCTTCGTGCCGATCTTCCTGCCGCTGCTGCCGCATTTCGGGATCGACCCGCTGTTCTTCGGCGTTCTGGTGGCGCTGAACCTGCAGACCTCGTTCCTGACACCACCGATGGCGATGTCGGCCTATTACCTCAAGGGCATCGCGCCCCCGACGATCAAGCTGACCGAGATCTTCGCGGGATCGCTGCCCTATGTGGGGATGGTCTTCCTGTGCATGGCGATGATGTATCTGTATCCGCAGATCGTCTTCTACCTGCCGGATTACTTCTATGGCGCGGCAAGTCGCTGAGATGGGGGTGCTGTCTCTTCCCCTGATCGAGCTGCGCGACCGGCTGGCTTCGGGGGCGCTGCGCGTCCCCGAGGTGGCCCGCGCCTGCCTTGACCGTATCCGCGCGGTGGAACCCGGCGTTCAGGCCTGGGCCTGGCTGGACGAAGATCACATCATGGCCGAGGCCAACCGCCTGGAAGGCCTGCGCCGCGCCGGGGCCCCGATCGGGCCCCTGCATGGGGTTCCGGTGGCGTTGAAGGACGTCATCGACACCCGCGCCATCCCCACCGAAAACGGCTGCGCGCTGGACCTTGGCCGCGTACCCGAACGCGACGCGGCGCTTGTGGCGCGGCTGAAGGCGGCGGGGGCGCTGATCATGGGCAAGACCGTCACCACCGAGCTGGCCTTCCTGCACCCGGGCAAAACCCGCAATCCGCACAACCCCGCGCATACGCCGGGCGGGTCTTCGCAAGGGTCGGCGGCGGCGGTGGCGGCGGGCATGGTGCCGCTGGCGGTGGGCACGCAGACCGGCGGATCGGTGATCCGCCCGGCCAGTTATTGCGGCGTCGTCGGCTTCAAGCCCAGCTTCGGGCGCATCCCGCGCAGCGGCGTGCTGACGCAATCGCCCACGCTGGACACGATCGGCGTCTTCGCCCGCGAGGTTGAGGGCGCGGCGCTTCTGGCCGAGGTGATGTTCGGCCATGACCCGACCGATCCGGCCACCGAACCGCTGGCGCCGCCGCGGCTTCTGGACACGACGCGCGCCCAGCCGCCCGTCACGCCCGGCTTTGCCTTCGTCCGGCTGCCGGGCTTTGATGCGGCCCATCCCGAAATGCTGGGCGCGCTTGCGGAACTGACCGGCCTTCTGGGCGATCAGGTCTTTGAGGCCCCCCTGCCCCGCGCCTTTGACGATGCCGCCGCCCTGCGCGAACGCATCAACTTTGCCGAAATGGCCAAGTGCTATTACGCCTACGAACGGCGCGGCTGGGACCAGCTGTCCGCCGAAACCCGCGGCGCGATGGAACAGGGCCGCGCAATTTCGGCGCGCGACTATCTGGCCGCGCTGGACTGGCGTGACATCTTCAATGCCGCGCTGGAGGAAATCTTTGCGCGCTGCGATGCGATCCTGTGCCCCGCCGCCCCCGGCCCCGCCCCCGAGGGGCTTGGCTCGACCGGCAGTTCCATCTTCAACGGGATCTGGACCCTGACCGGGTCCCCCGCCATCACCCTGCCGCTGTTCACCGCCGAAAATGGCCTGCCGATGGGGCTTCAGCTTGTCGGCCGGCGTGGCGATGACGCGCGGCTTTTGCGCACCGCGGCCTGGCTATCGCGCCATGTCGCCACCCTTTCGACGGAGACCTGACATGATTGACCGTCTTATGGCGCTTGTCGCCTTTCTGATCCTTGCGGGCTTTCTGGGAATCATCCTGATGCATGTGCCGCGCCTTGACCTTGGCATCGCCATCGTGGCGACGCTTGTCCTGGCGGCGTGGGATTTCTTTGGCAAGAAGCATATCTGAAGCGCCCGTTTTTCCGGCGCCACGGCCACGTTTTCGCCAAATAGGGCGGCGTCGGTCGTGGCATCTTGCCGCGACCTTGTCATGAAAGCTTCGGCTTTCTGGCCAACCATGCTATTGTGTGGCGGTGTCACGCCGGTTCTGTCCGGCGGGAACCGGCTGGTCTGTCACAAGGAAAGGTTTCCCCATGAGCAAAGCAAAGACGAATGGCCCCGCCCTTGGCTGCATGACGCCGCCCGTTGACCCCGCCCATATGGGCGACATGATGACCTCGGTTTTGCGCGCGCAGGCAAAGATGGTGGATGCATTGCTGCGCCAGAACATCGAAACGCTGGACTTCCTGAAAACCCGCTACGAAAAGGACCGCGCCATGCTGGCCGCCCTGACCGAGGCCAAGGACCCCAGCACGATGATGGCGGTCTGGACCGGGTTCTGGTCGAATGCGGCCTCGGACTACACTAATGAGGCGGGCAAGCTCAGTTCGTTCGCGGCGGCCACGACCGAACAGATGATCGAGGGCCTGACCGACGAGGCCCGCGCGATGGCCGGCGGCGCGCCGCGCCGGGGGGCCTGAGCCGCAGCCGGGCGCGCCGAAGGAAGATATGATGAAGGATGCCGACGTCCACCTGACGCCGCAGTTGGCGGCGACGCCGCCGCGGCCCGCTGCCGAAAACACCGCCCCCTGCCCCGAGGCTGAGGCCCGGAAACTGGCCGCCGAGGCCGCCTTTCGCAGCCTCGACCGCCATGTCCATGCCCATCTGGGCACGGCCGTGGGCGGGCTTTCGGTGATCGGCCTGGCGCAGGCCTGGGCCGATTGGGCGGCGCATCTGGCCATTTCGCCGGGCAAGCAGATGGAGCTGGTCTGGAAAGGCTGGCGCAAGTGGCAGCGGCTGAACACCGCGCTGTGGTCGGGCATGACCGGGCATGACCCCGACGACGCCTGCATTGAACCGCTGCCCCAGGACCGCCGCTTCAGCGCGCCTGAATGGCAGCGCATGCCCTATCGCGCGATCTGGCAATCCTTCCTGCTGACGCAGCAATGGTGGCACAATGCCACCACCGGCATCCCCGGCGTGTCGCGCGACAATGAACGGCTGGTGGAATTCTACAGCCGCCAGTTTCTGGACATGTTGTCGCCGTCGAACTTTCTGGCCACCAATCCGCAGCTGATGGACCGCACGGTGCAAGAGGGCGGGCAGAACCTGATCCGCGGGCTTGGCGCCTGGGCCGAGGATGCCGCAGGCGTGCTGGCGGGTGACACCACGCCCCGCCCGCTGGATTTCCTGCCCGGACGCGATGTGGCGCTGACGCCGGGCAAGGTGGTCTATCACAACGCGCTGATGGAACTGATCCAATACGCCCCCACGACCCCCACCGTGCAGGCCGTGCCGATCCTGATCGTGCCGGCCTGGATCATGAAATACTACATCCTCGACCTGTCGCCCGAAAACTCGCTGATCCGCTGGCTGGTGGCGCAGGGGTTCACGGTGTTCTGCATTTCCTGGAAGAACCCCGGGGCCGGGGATCGCGATTTCGGCTTCGATCATTACCGCACGCAAGGGGTGATGGCGGCGCTGGACATCGCCTGTGCGATCACCGGCGCGCCACGGGTGCATGGGCTTGGCTATTGCCTGGGCGGTACGCTGTTGTCGGTGACGGCGGCGGCGATGGCGCGTGATGGCGATGACAGGCTGGCCAGCCTGTCGCTTCTGGCAGCCCAGGTCGATTTCTCGGAAGCGGGCGAATTGTCGATGTTCACATCGGAACCCCAGATCGCGCTGATCGAGGACATGATGTGGGAGGATGGCTATCTGGATCAGCGCCGGATGGCCGGGGCCTTCAACATGCTGCGTTCGCAGGATCTGATCTGGTCGCGGATGACGCGCGCCTATCTGATGGGCGAACGCGACCGGCCCACCGATCTTGGCAGCTGGAGCGCGGATGCCACGCGCATGCCCTATCGCATGCATTCGGACTATCTGCGCCGGCTGTTCCTGCGCAACGATCTGTCGGCGGGGCGGTTCACGGCGGGCGGGCAGCCGGTCTATCTGGCCGATATCCGGGTGCCGATCTTTGCCGTCGCGACCGAGCATGACCACATCGCGCCCTGGAAATCGGTCTACAAGCTGACACATCTGGTGCATGGCGGGCTGAGCTTTGCGCTGGTATCGGGCGGGCACAATACCGGCATCGTTGCCCCGCCCGGCAACCCCAAGGCGCATTTCCGGCTGCTGGAACATCTGCCCGACGCCAACCACCGCGACCCCGAGGTCTGGGCGCGTGAACATCCCGCCACGCCAGGATCGTGGTGGCAGGCCTGGTGCGACTGGCTTGTGCCGCAATCGGGCAGGCAGGTCGCCCCGCCGCAGATGGGCAAGCCCGACACGGGCGGCAAGGGTCTGAGCAAGGCGCCGGGGCGCTATGTGCTGGCGCGCTAGCCGCCTTGCGCGCCAGCCCCGGCGTCAGGGATGGCCTTTGCCCCGCGATTGGGCTAGCGCAGTCCCCACCGGCAAGCGACGGGGGCAGCCATGCGCAACGAAGATACGCCAAAGGGATTCGTCCTGGCCGCCACCGCCTATGTGCTGTGGGGGTTCATGCCGATCTACATGAAGGCGCTGGCGCATGTCCCCGCGGCCGAGGTGCTGGTGCACCGGGTGATCTGGTCGGTGCCGTTGGCGGGGCTGGTCCTGCTGGCGATGGGCCGCACGGGCGATCTGCGCGCGGCGCTGCGCAGCCCGCGCACGATCGGCATGGCGGCGGTGACGGCGGCGCTGGTCTCGGTCAACTGGGGGATCTATGTCTGGGCGATCAGCGCGGGCCAGACGCTGGACGCCGCCCTTGGCTATTACATCAACCCGCTGTTCAGCGTGCTTCTGGGCGCGGTTCTGCTGCGCGAACGGCTTGGCGGGGTGCAGATGCTGGCGATCGGGCTGGCCTTTGCCGCGGTGGCGCTGCTGACCATCGGCACGGGGCGGCTGCCGGTGGTGGCGATCGGCCTGACGCTCAGCTGGGGTCTTTATGCCTATTGCAAGAAGATGCTGCCGATCGGCCCGAACCAGGGGTTCCTGCTGGAGGTGCTGTTGCTTCTGCCCTTTGCGCTGGCCTGGCTGGTCTGGCTGACGCTGCGGGGGGAAAGCCATTTCCTGACCGGGAATGGCACCGATACGGCGCTGTTGCTGGGCTGCGGAATCGTGACGGCGGTGCCGCTGCTGTTCTATGCCAACGGGGCCAAGCTGCTGCGGCTGTCAACGATCGGGATCTTGCAATATATCGTGCCCACGATGGTGTTCTTTGTCGCGGTCTTTTTGTTTGACGAACCCTTCGGCCGCATCCGGCTGATTGCTTTTGCGATGATCTGGACGGCGCTGGCGCTGTATACGGGTGCGATGCTGCGCGGCACGCAAAACCGCCGCGCCAGGCGCAACGACATCCCGACACCCGGCGACCCGGCCTGAACGCCTAGCCGAAAACCGCCCACAGGATCAGCACCCACAGCGCCGCGCCAAGCGCAAGGGCCACCGCGACCCACCAACCTGACGGCAGCCGCCGGCCCGGCGCGGGTGCGCCGCCGCGCGTTGCCGGCCGCGCCGGCCTGACCTTGGTCTGATGTCGCATGCCGCGCCTCCGGGGCTGTGATCGGCGCGGACCGGCAAAACGATACCCGGCCCGGACGCACGCCAGCATAATCGCCGGGCTCGCTTTGGAAAAGGTTAACGCGCCTGCCCCCGCCCCGCGCGCGCGCGGCCCCGGACGCCGCGCTACAGCACCGCGTCCAGCGCCGGGCCCAGACGTGCCACCGTGGCCGGAACATCGGTCAGCTTGTCCAGGCCGAACAGGCCGATGCGGAAGGTGCGGAAATCCCCCCCCTCGCCCAGCTGCAAGGGAACACCGGCGGCGATCTGCAGGCCTTGCGCGGCAAATTTCCGGCCGTTCTGAATATCGGGATCGTCGGTATAGCTGACCACCACCCCCGGCGCGGCAAAGCCGGGCGCCGCAACCGACGCCACCCCCTTGGCCGCCAGCATCGCGCGTACGGTATTGCCCAGTTCCCATTGCGCCGCCTTCATCTGCGCAAACCCCTGCGCCCTGGTTTCCGCCATCGCGTCGCGCAGGCCCACCAGCGCATCGGTGGGCATGGTGGCGTGATAGGCATGGCCCCCGCCTTCATAGGCCGCCATGATCGCGCGCCATTTCTTCAGGTCCAGCGCGAAGGAATTCGACGCCGTTTCCTCCATCCGGGCTGCGGCGCGGGGCGACAGCATCACCATCCCTGCCGAGGGCGAGGCCGACCAGCCCTTTTGCGGCGCGGAAATCAGCACATCGACGCCGGTTTCACGCATGTCGACCCAGACACAGCCCGAGGCGATGCAATCCAGCACCATCAGCGCGCCCACCTCATGCGCGGCGGCGGCCATCGCGGCGATGTAGCCATCGGGCAGGATCAGGCCGGCGGCGGTTTCGACATGGGGGGCAAAGACCACGTCGGGGCGCGCCTCGCGGATCTTTGCCACGACCTCGTCGATGGGGGGCGGGGCATAGGGCGCGCGCGGGTCATTGCCAGCCGGTCGCGCCATGACCACGGTGGTTTCGGCGGCGAAACCGCCCGCCTCAAGGATCTGGCTCCAGCGGTAGGAAAACCAGCCGTTGCGCAGGATCAGCGCATGGCGGCCGACGGCAAACTGGCGCGCGACGGATTCCATCGCATAGCTGCCCCCGCCCGGCACCAGCGCCACCGCCTCGGCGCCATAGACGTCGCGCAGCATGGCGGAAATGTCACGCATCACGCCCTGGAACCGGGCCGACATGTGGTTGAGCGATCGATCGGTGAACACCACCGAAAATTCGGCCAGACCATCGGGATCGACATCGGGGCGCAAGCCGGGCATTTGGGTCCTCCTTCAACTGACAACCCATAGTTTAGGGCCGCAGGGTCGGTCAGCGCCAGAAAAATCGCCCCCCCGCGCGCATGGCCCCGCGCATGGCAGGGATAACCCTTTCAGACAAGCGCGCATCCTGCCGGACGCCGCGAAATACGATGCGTCCGCGCCTCGGCGGGGTGACCGTCTGGCCTTTGCAAAGCCACCCGGATCCTGCGCGATTAACGGGCATGGAGTTTTTTGAAACTTCGCTCCCTTTCAATATGCCAGGAAGCACCACTGGCCCGGATAATGGCCTTTGTGAATTTATGGTGCTGCGAGAGAGGATTGAACTCTCGACCTCTCCCTTACCAAGGGAGTGCTCTACCACTGAGCTACCGCAGCGCCGGTGTGGTCTGTTACGACCGTGGCGGCGATGTAGACGCATTCTCGGGCGGGTGCAAGCGCAAAGTCACGCGCCCGCACTGGACGCATTTCGGCCGACAGGATAGAGAAGATCTCGATGACGGACAAACCCCGCAAGACCGGCCAGACGCCCCCCCCGAACGGCACCGAGACCAGCCGTGAGGAACGGCTGCGCGCGGCGCTGCGTGCCAACCTGCAACGGCGCAAGGCCCAGGCCCGCGCCCGCACGGCGCAGCTGGACGATGCCGCGGATGAAGAACGGAAGGAAGACTAGTCCCATGGACCAGATCATTGTGAAAGGCGGGGCCGAGCTTCGGGGCGAAATTCCGATTGCCGGGGCCAAGAATGCCTGCCTGACGCTGATGCCCGCGACGCTTTTGTCGGATGAACCGCTGACGCTGACCAATGCACCGCGGCTGTCGGATATCCGCACGATGACGCAGCTTCTGTCCTCGCTGGGGGCCGAGGTGGCCAGCCTGCAGGGCGGTCAGGTGCTGGCGCTGTCCAGCCATGACCTGAACAACCACACCGCCGATTATGACATCGTGCGCAAGATGCGCGCGTCGATTCTGGTGCTGGGGCCGATGCTGGCGCGCGATGGCCATGCGATCGTATCCCTGCCCGGGGGCTGTGCGATCGGGGCACGCCCGGTGGACCTGCACCTGAAGGCGCTGGAAGCGATGGGGGCGGATCTGGACCTGCGCGACGGTTACGTTCATGCGCGCGCCCCGCAGGGCGGGCTGCGCGGGGCGGTGATCGAATTTCCCTTTGCCTCGGTCGGCGCCACGGAAAACGCGCTGATGGCGGCGACGCTGGCGCGCGGCACCACGGTATTGAAGAACGCCGCGCGCGAGCCCGAAATCGTCGATCTGGCGCAATGCCTGCGCAAGATGGGTGCGCAGATCGAAGGCGAAGGCACATCCACCATCACCATTCAGGGCGTGGACCGGCTGGGCGGGGCGACGCATCCGGTCGTCACCGACCGGATCGAGCTGGGCACCTACATGCTGGCCCCGGCGATCTGCGGCGGCGAGGTGGAATGTCTGGGCGGCCGGATCGAACTGGTGCGGGCGTTTTGCGAAAAACTGGATGCGGCGGGCGTCTCGGTCGAGGAAACGGACCGCGGGCTGAAGGTCAGCCGCCGCAACGGGCGCGTGAAGGCGGTCGATGTGGTGACTGAACCCTTCCCCGGCTTTCCCACCGACCTGCAGGCGCAGATGATGGCGCTGCTGTGCACCGCCGATGGCGTCAGCGTTCTGGAAGAGAAGATTTTTGAAAACCGCTTCATGCATGCCCCCGAACTGATGCGGATGGGGGCAAGGATCGATGTGCATGGCGGCCATGCCACGGTAACCGGGGTGGAACGGCTGCGCGGCGCGCCGGTGATGGCGACGGATCTGCGCGCCTCGGTTTCGCTGATCCTGGCGGGGTTGGCGGCCGAGGGTGAAACCGTGGTCAGCCGGGTCTATCATCTGGATCGCGGCTATGAGAGGGTGGAAGAGAAGCTGTCGGCCGTGGGCGCAACCATCGAAAGGGTGAAGGGCGAATGACACAGGACGCGCGCTTCGAGGATGCGGGGGAAGGCGCGCTGGCGCTGCGCGCCGAATCCCCCGAAGACCTGCCGGTGATCGCGGCGCTTGTGCAGGATGCGGTGCTGTCGACCGCCGATATCGTCTGGAACGCCCGGGCGCGCCGGCTTGCCCTGCTGGTCAACCGCTTTCGCTGGGAAGACAAGGACCGCGCCGAAGCCGCCCGCCGCCCCTATGAACGCACCCGCGCGCTGCTGGTGATTACCGATGTGACCGGCGTGTCCAGCATGGGCATTGACCGCACGGACCCGGACCTGGTGCTGTCGTTGCTGGATCTTGCCTGGGAACCGGCCGGGGATGGCGCAGGCCGGGTTGTGCTGACATTTGCGGGCGATGGCGCGATTGCCGCGCGAATCGAATGCCTGAACATCGACCTGCGCGACGTGACCCGGCCCTACCGCGCGCCTTCGGGCCAGGCACCGCATCACCCGGACTGACCCGATAAAACCCGCTTTTCCGCAGCGCGGCGCTTGCGGGAAGGGCGCGCAAGCCCTAAGTCCTGACCCAACCAAGGAGGGGCCGATGCCGCAGTTCCTGTCAACCACCGATGCGGATTTCGAGGCGCGGTTTGGCGCGCTTCTGGGCATGAAGCGGGAAGATGCCCCCGATGTGGATGCCGCCGTGGCGGCGATCATCGCCGATGTGCGCGCCCGCGGCGATGCGGCACTGATCGATCTGACCGCGCGCTTTGACCGGCTGGACCTGACGGCTGAAACGCTGGCCTTTTCCCGGGCCGAGATTGCCGCCGAAATCGCCCGCGTCGCCCCCGCAGATCGCACCGCGCTGGAACTGGCGGCCGAACGGATCCGCGCCTATCACGTCCGCCAGATGCCCGAGGATGCGCGCTGGACCGACCCCGAGGGCGCCACGCTGGGCTGGCGCTGGACGCCGGTGTCGGCGGCGGGGCTGTATGTGCCGGGGGGGCTTGCATCCTACCCGTCCTCGGTTCTGATGAACGCGATCCCGGCCAAGGTGGCCGGGGTAGAACGGCTGGTGGTTGCCTGCCCGACGCCAGGTGGCGTGGTGAACCCGCTGGTGCTGCTGGCGGCCGAGATTGCGGGCGTGGACACGGTCTACCGCATCGGGGGGGCGCAGGCCGTGGCGGCGCTGGCCTATGGCACCCGGACCGTGCAGCCGGTCGACAAGATCACCGGACCCGGCAATGCCTATGTCGCGGCAGCCAAGCGGCGGGTGTTCGGCAAGGTCGGGATCGACATGATCGCGGGGCCGTCCGAAATACTTGTCATCGCCGATCATGACAACAATCCCGACTGGATCGCACTGGATCTGCTGAGCCAGGCCGAACATGACGAAAGCGCGCAATCGATCCTGATCACCGACGATGCCGCCTTTGGCCAGGCGGTGGCGGCGGCGGTCGCGGTGCGGCTGGAAACGCTGGAACGGCGCACGATCGCCGGGGCAAGCTGGCGCGATTATGGCGCCGTGATCATGGTGCGCGACCTGGCCGAGGCGGCGGCGCTGTCCAACCGCATCGCGCCCGAACATCTGGAACTGTGCGTGGCCGACCCCGAAGCGCTGGCCGATCGGATCACCCATGCCGGGGCGATCTTCCTGGGCGCCTGGACACCCGAGGCGATCGGCGATTACGTCGGCGGCCCGAACCATGTGCTGCCCACCGCGCGCTCGGCGCGGTTTTCCTCGGGCCTGTCGGTGATGGACTTCCTGAAGCGCACGACGATGGCCCGGATGACGCCCGCGGCGCTGGCCGCGATCGGCCCCGCGGCCGAACGGCTGGCACGGTCCGAAAGCCTTGAGGCGCATGGCCTGTCCGTACGCGCCCGTCTTGATGCCCTGAACGAAAGGGAAAAGTGATGTCCCGCATCTGCCGCATCGAAATCGACGAAGCCGGTCTGCCCGCCCCCACCCCCGAGATCGAACAGGAACGCCGCGTTGCGGTCTATGACCTGCTGGAAGACAACAGCTTTTCCCTGCCTGGTCGTGGCGATGGGCCTGCACCCGATGGCCCCTTTGCGCTGCATCTGTCGGTGCGCGACGGGCGGCTGGTCTTTGACACGACCACCGAAGCGGGGGGAAAGGTGGCCGAATTTCACCTGTCCTTTGGCCCCTTCCGGCAGGTGGTGAAGGACTACTTTCAGATCTGCGCCAGCTATTTCGAGGCGGTGAAGAAACTGCCCCCCAGCCAGATCGAAGCGATCGACATGGCCCGGCGCGGCATTCACAACGAAGGCGCGCGCGTCCTGCAGGAACGCCTGGAAGGCAAGGCCACGCTGGACATTGACACCGCGCGCCGCCTGTTCACCCTGATCTGTGTGCTTGCTCCGGTGAAGTGATGGGCGATCTTCCCCATTCGGTCCTGTTCTGCTGCGACCACAACGCCATCCGTTCGCCGATGGCCGAGGGGATCATGAAAAAGTTCTACGGCCAGGGCTGCTATGTGCAGTCGGTCGGCGTGAAATCGGACATGGAAATCGACGGTTTCACCATCGCCGTATGCAAGGAAATCGGTGTGGAACTGTCGCGCCACCGCGCGCGGTCTTTTGACGAGATGCAGGATTGGGGCGACGATCTGTCCAGCTTCGATCTGGTCGTGGCCCTGTCGCCGGCCAGCCAGCGCCGTGCGCTGGAACTGACGCGCTATTACCACCTGGACGTGGAATACTGGCCGATCATGGACCCCACCGGCCTGGCCGAGGGGCGCGAGGCCAAGCTGGCCGCCTATCGCAAGACCCGCGATCAGATCGTGGGCAGGATGGTCGAACGCTTTGGCCCCCCAACCGAGGAAACCGCATGACGCAGGACAGAACCAGGACGCTGATCACGTCCTATTTCCGGGCCTTCAACGCCGGTGATACCGAAGCGATGATGGCGCTGGTCAGCGACGATCTGGCGCATCACGTCAACGAAGGCCAGATCCGCCGCGGGCGCGCGGCCTTTGCCGAATTCAACGCCCATATGGCGTGCTGCTATCGCGAACGTCTGGACGACATGACGATCTTCGTATCCGAAGATGGCAGCCGGGCCGCAGCCGAATTCACCGTGCATGGCACTTATCTGGCCACTGATTCCGGCCTGCCCGCGGCGCGGGGCCAGACCTATGTGTTGCCGGCGGGGTCGTTCTTCACCCTCCGCGATGGCCAGATCGCGCGGATCACCACCTATTACAATCTTGCCGACTGGCTGGCGCAGGTGGACGCGGCGTAACGCTTCATCAGGCCCGGCATCGTAACGTGAAGGCATTCGCCCCCTTGCGAGCGCCGTTTCATGATCACAATTTTCCACCTTTTGCCTGGCACCGGCCAGGCCCTTGCCGCGACAGCGGCCATGCAGGCCGTCATTGTCTTCGACCTTGTTGACCAGGCCTGACCGCCGGACCGGAATGGTCTTTCCGTCCCCCGCGGATCAGGTCAGAATGACCCGGATCTGGGGGGGAAGATATGGACATCCGGGTTCTGAAGGGTGACGATCTGATGGCGGTTCTTGACGATCTGGCGCGGCTGCGGATCACCGTGTTCCGCGACTGGCCCTATCTTTACGATGGCAATCCTGATTACGAACGGCGCTATCTGGACGCCTATCGCACAAGCCCGGGCGCGATCGTGGTTGGCGCGTTCGACGGCGACCGTCTGGTCGGGGCCGCGACCGGCACCCCGATGGAGGATCATGCCACCGATTTCGCCACAGCTTTCGCCGCGACGCCCTACCCGTTGGACGAAATCTTCTACTGCGCGGAATCGGTCCTGCTGCCCACCTATCGCGGGCGCGGCATCGGGCATGCGTTCTTTGACGCGCGCGAAACCCATGCCCGCGCGCTGGGGCGCCGCTTCAGCGCCTTTTGCGCCGTGATCCGCCCAGCCGACCATCCCGCGCGACCCACCGCCTACCGGCCGCTGGATGCCTTCTGGCGCGCCCGTGGCTATGCGCCTTTGCCCGGCGTGATCGCGCAGTTCAACTGGACCGACCACGGCGATGCGCAGCAGACCCGCAAGCCGCTACAGTTCTGGCTGCGCCATCTTGGGGACGCGATTGCCGCCAAAAATGCGCCTTTCGCGGGCAAAACGCCCCGCTGACGCCCACAGCATCGACATTGCCCTTGAAAATTTCGTGATCCGGGCGCATCTAGGGCGCGCCCGCCGGATCAGGCGGGCGGCATATCCAGGAGTGACCATGGCCAAGGAAGAAATGCTCGAATTCCCCGGCGTCGTGAAGGAACTCCTGCCCAATGCGACGTTCAGGGTCGAGCTGGAAAACGGCCATGAAATCATCGCGCATATGGCAGGAAAGATGCGGAAGAACCGCATCCGGGTTCTCGCAGGCGACAAGGTGCAGGTGGAAATGAACACCTATGACCTGACGAAGGGCCGCATCAACTATCGTTTCAAGTGATCGCGGCCATCCCGTGCCGCGTCTGATTCTCGGTTCTGCAAGCCCCCGCCGGCGCGAGCTTCTGGCGCAGCTTGGCTTGGTGCCCGATGCCGTGCGTGCCCCCGAAATCGACGAAGATCCGAAAAAGGGCGAGGCGCCACGCGATTACGTCGCCCGGATCGCCCGCGAAAAGGCCGCCGCCATCCCCTGCGCCCCCGATGAGGTGGTGCTGTGCGCCGATACCACGGTGACGCTGGGCCGGCGCATCCTGGGCAAGCCGCGGGATGCGGCCGAAGCGGCCGAATTCCTGTGGGCGCTGTCGGGCCGTCGCCACCATGTGCTGACCGCGGTGGCCGTTCGCGGCCCCGCCGGCCTGCGCGAACGGCTGGTTGATACCACCGTCCGTTTTCGGCCGCTTTCGAACACCGATGTGAACCTGTACCTTGCATCGCACGAATGGAAGGGCAAGGCCGGCGGCTATGCCATCCAGGGCCGCGCCGGGGCGTTCATTCCGTGGATTCAGGGTTCATTCACCGGCGTCGTCGGACTGCCGCTTGCCGAAACCGCGACGCTTCTGGCCAGTTTCGGCATCACCGCGAAGGAGCCTGACTGATGAAGGGACGTGTCGTCATTCTGGGCGAAATCCAGGGCCGCGAGGCCGCCGCGCTGATGGTCGATGGCCGGCTTGAAGACCTGCTGATCGACACCTCTGCGGTGGTGCCGCTTGCGCCGGGCGCGATCTGCCGCGCCACGGTCGATCGCCAGATGAAGGGCCAGGGCGGCGTGTTCGTGCGCCTGCCGGGCGAGGAACGCGGCTTCCTGCGCGAGGTCAAGGGCCTGTCCCCCGGCCAGAGCGTGATCTGTCAGATCACCGGCGGCGCCGAACCGGGCAAGGCCCTGCCGGTCAGCCTGCGGGTTCTGTTCAAGTCACGCCTGGCCATTGTCACGCCCGGCGCGCCGGGCCTGAATGTCTCGCGCAGGGTGCGCGATCCGCAGCTGCGCGAGGATCTGGCCGCGCTGGCGGGCGTGGTGATGCAAGGCTCGGACATGGGGCTTATCCTGCGCTCGGCCTGCGAGGGGTCCGAGGACGGCGAAATCGTCGAGGATATTGCCGCGATGCGTGATCTGGCCGAGACGGTCATGGCCGATACGTCCGGCGCACCGGAACTTCTGGTCGATGCGCCCGGCCCCCATGAGGAAGCCTGGCGCGACTGGGCCGACCCCGCCTCCGATGAGGTGATTACAGGCGAAATGGCCGATCATGGCGTGCTTGATGCGATCGATGCGTTGCTGGCCGCGCAGGTGCCCCTGCCCGGCGGCGCGCATATGATGATCGAACCGACGCGCGCGCTGATCTCGGTGGATGTGAACACCGGCAATGACGGCTCGCCCGCCGCCAGCCTGAAGGCGAACATCGCCGCCGCGCGCGAATTGCCGCGCCAACTGCGCCTGCGCGGTCTGGGCGGGCAGGTCACGGTCGATTTCGCGCCGATGCCGAAACGCGACCGCGCCACGCTTGAACAGCAGCTGCGCGTCGCCTTCAAGGGTGAGGCCGCCGAGACGAGCCTGGCCGGATGGACGCCGCTGGGCAATTTCGAACTGCAGCGTAAGCGCGACCGGGTCGCACTGGCGCAGGCACTGGCGAATCGCGCGCCATGAGCTGCCCGATCTGCCACAAGCCAGGCGATCCAAAGTATCGCCCCTTCTGTTCGCGCCGCTGCGCCGACGTGGATCTGGCACGATGGCTAAACGGGTCCTATGTGATTCCCGGCGACCTGGCCGAGGAAGAAGACCGCCCCCCGACGGCCCCGGAACCCCCGCTGAACTGAGCCACCGCCCGCCAGCGAGGATCGCCACAGGGTCTTCTGGCCCTGCCTGATCACGCCGCACCAGGATTTGCGCCCAAGGCAAAATTTTTCGCGCAAACCCTCTGGACAGCCCCCCCGCCCTCGTCTAGTTACACCCCACCAACGCCAGATGCCACGCAATGGCCCGGTGCCCAGATAGCTCAGTTGGTAGAGCAGCGGATTGAAAATCCGCGTGTCGCTGGTTCGATTCCGGCTCTGGGCACCACTTTTACGACTCTGCACCATGGTAAAATATACGCTCGGAACGGGCTTGCCGCGTCTGCAAACAGGCTGCGACAAAGCCAACCCCAGACATACGCCAAAGACTGGATCAGCGCCTTCCTGCGGGATGGGCACGGGGGCCTTGGTGTCACGGACACGCTCCGCCCCCCCTGCACCCGGGGACGGGCCCGTCAAGAAAAACGGGGCCCCGCAGGGCCCCGTCCGGTCACCGCGATGCGGCTTACTTGTTGGCGCAGGCGCGGATCTTTTCGATATCCGGCCCGTTCGGGGTGCGGCCCAGGTTGAACGGGGCCGACGCTTCACGCCAGTTGGCATAGTCCTGCAGGTATTCCAGCTGGCTCAGGTAGACCTTGGCCGAGGACGGGTTTTCGCAGGCGACATCTTCGATCACGGCATTGGCCATGGTCTGGATCTTTTCCAGCGCGGCATCATCCATGCGGGTGATCTCATTCACTTCCTGGAACTGCTTGTAGGCATCGTTGGCGCGCTTTTCGGTGAAGGCCAGCGACCAGATCAGGTTCGCATCCGCCGCGATCTGCAGTTTTTCCTGCGCCTCGGGGCTTAGCGCATCCCAGGCCTGCTTGTTGATCATCACCCCGAAGATCGAGGCCGACTGGTGCCAGCCCGGCGTGGCCCAGTATTGGGTCACCTGCTGGAAACCGCCCGACCAGTCCACGTTCGGGGTCGAGAATTCGGCCCCGTCGATCACACCGCGTTCCAGCGACTGATAGATCTCGCCGCCGGCCATCGACACCTGGCTGCCGCCCAGCTGGGTCAGCAGGCGGCCCTGTTCCAGCCCCGACAGACGCAGGCGCTTGCCCTGCAGATCGTCAATGGAACGGATCGGCTCTTTCGTGCGGAAGCCGGATTCGTTGTTGGTCACCGCATAGGGCAGATAGACCATGCCGAACTTGCCGTAGATCTCATTATACAGTTCCTTGCCGCCCCACTGCTGGATCCAGTTCACATAGTCGACGGCATTGAACAGGCTGGCGGTGGTGGAAAGCGGCGAAAAGGCCGCATCACGCCCCGCCCAATAGCCCGGCCAGTCGCCGCCTGCCTGGATCGTGCCGCTTTCGACAGCGCCGAACACCTCGCCCGCAGGCACCAGGCTGCCGCCTTCGAAGAATTCGATCTTCAGCTCGCCCGCGGTCAGCTTGTTCGCCAGTTCGACGAAATGCTTGTCCATCTCGATCAGTTCAAGCGAGTTCGGCCAGGTCGTGGTCATCTGCCAGGACGTTTCCGCCTGGGCGGCCACACCGGCCCCCGCCAGCATCAGCGACAGGAACCCGGTTTTCAACGCTTTGTTGGTATGCATCAGCTTCTCCTCCATGTCATTTGGTCTTGTAAAGAACATCCGGCAGCCAGGTGATCAGCTGCGGGAAGAACGCCAGGGCAAGGGCCATCATCACGATCAGCGCGATGAAGGGCATCACGCCCAGGATGATATCAGAGGTCTTCACCTCACGCGGGGCCAGGGCGCGCATGTAGAACAGCGCATAACCAAAGGGCGGCGTCAGGAACGAGGTCTGCAGCACCACCGCGGTCAGCACGACGAACCACAGCTCGCTGATGCCCATTTCCCGCACCACCGGCAGGAAGATCGGGAAGGACAAAAGAACGATCCCCGTCCAGTCCAGAAACATGCCCAGCACAAAAACGATGAACATCATCATCGTGATCAGCATCCAGGGCTCCATCTCCAGCGATCGCATCAGGTTCTGCGCCGCATGCAGACCGCCGGTGATGTTGAACACGCCGGTGAAGGCCGTGGCCCCCACGACGATGAACAGGATCATCGCCGAGGTGCGCGCGGTTTCCCATAGCGCCGAGGCGAAGGTGGCCCATTCGAACCGCCCGCGCATCAGCACGATCCCCAGCGCCAGCGCCGCCCCGATGGCCGAAGCCTCGGTCGCGGTGGCGATCCCGGCCAGCATCGTGCCCAGGATGCCGAAGATCAGCACCAGCGGCGGCAGCGCCTCAAGCAGCAGCATCCGCACCAGCTGGCCCACGGGCACGCGTTCCTCAAGCGCCACAGGCGGGGCCAGATCGGGCCGGATCAGCGCCACCAGCGCCACATAGCCCGCATAAAGCAGCCCCAGGATCACGCCCGGCACCATCGAACCGGCAAACAGCTCGCCCACCGACAGCCCCGAATTCGACGACATCAGGATCAGCATGATCGAGGGCGGGATCAGGATGCCAAGGCAGCCCGAGGCCGCGATGACGCCGGTGGTCAGACGCTTGGAATAGCCATATTGCAGCATCGGCTTCAGCGCCATCACCCCCATCACCGTGATCGAGGCACCAATGATGCCGGTGGTCGCCGCCAGCAGGATCGAGATGAACACGACCGCCAGCCCAAGCCCCCCCGTCACCCGGCCCATCAACAGCCGCAGCGTTTCAAACATGCGGTCGGTGACGCCCGAATCCGACAGGAACCGCGCCATCAGCACGAACAGCGGGATCGCGATCAGGATGTAATTGTCCAGCACCTCGCCGAAGATGCGGTTGATGACGATGCCCAGCACCATCGGCTTGCCCGCGATCAGCGCGCCCAGAACCGCCGTGCCGCCCAGAACGAAGGCCAGCGGGTGGCCCATGAACAGCCCCGTCAACAACAGGCCCGCCATGATCAGACCAATGATTTCACCCGACATGATGCGGCTCCGGCTTGTTCAGGATCAGCTTCAGCAGCTCGGACACGCCCTGGATCAGCAACAGCCCCGCCGCCAGCGCCATCGCGATCTTGACCGGATAGACCGGCAGCTGAATCGCACCATAGGTGGTTTCCCCCTGGTTCAGCGAACGCATCGCGAATTCCCAGCTGCGGGTGGAGAACACCCAGGCGAAGGGAAAGAAAAAGATCAGATAGCCCAGCACATCCAGAACGCGGCGCATCCCGGGGCTTAGCTTTTCGGTCACCAGGTCCACACGCACATGCGCCTGATGGCGCAGCGCATAGCCACCCAACAGGACGAAATAAAACCCGAACAGTTGTTTCGTAAGATCGAATGCCCACAGCGTAGGGGCATTGAACCCGTAACGCATCACGACGTCATAGATGATCATGAGCGCGAAGATCACCGCGACGAATGCCACGATTCGGCCCACGATCTCATTGATGCCGTCGATCAGACGGATCAGAAGCATCGCTTCCCCTCCCATATTATTGACGCGGTCGGCCTGTGCCTCTTCGCGCAGCCTTTGCGATCCGGATTAAAAGGCGGGATACGCCGGTTTGACATGGATATATTTGCAGATATAGTCTGCAGATATGCACGACAGTTTTGACTGGAACGATCTGAAGTTCTTTCTGGCCCTCTGCCGGCTGAAACGGATGACGGCGGCGGGGCGGGCACTGGCGATCGACCAGACCACGGTGGCCCGCCGGATCAAGGCGCTGGAAAAGACCGTGGGGGCGCATCTGTTCATCCGCGATGCCGCCGGATATGCGCTGACCAAGGCCGGTGAGCGGTTGTTGCCGATCGCGCTGGAAATCGAACGGGCCAGCACGCGCGTACATGAACAGATCGTGGGCGAGGCCGGCCGGCTGGCGGGCATGGTGCGCATCGGCGCGCCCGATGGGCTTGGTACCTATGTCGTGACCCCGCTTCTGGCGCGGTTTCAGCAGGAAAATCCCGATGTCGAGGTATCGCTGGTGATCCGTTCGCGCCAGTTCCAGCTGTCGCATCAAGAGGTTCATCTGTCGATCGATCTGTCCTTGCCCGAAAGCGGCCGGCTGCTGGCGCGCAAGATGACCGACTATCACCTGCATTTCTTTGCCGCCCCCGATTATCTGCGCCGCTATGGGCGCCCTACGAAGCTACAGGATCTGCGCCGCCACCGGCTGGTGGGCTATATCCCCGAGATGCTGTTTTCCCCCGAACTGCGCTATCTGGAGGAACTGGGCATCACCACCCCGGTGGGCTTTTCTTCAACCTCGATGATCGCCCAGCGCGAGGCCGCCCGCGAAGGCGCGGGGCTGGCGATCCTGCCCCGGTTCATGGCGTTGGACGACCCCGGCCTGGAACCGGTGCTGACGGGGGATTACGTCCTGAAGCGCACCGCCTGGATTCTCAGCCACCAAAGCACCGAAGACCTGGCCCGGGTGCGCGTCGTGTCGGAATATCTGCAGCGCGTCGCGCGCAGCGAAAGGGCGCGGTTCCTGATCACCTGAGGGGGCGGGATGCCGATTACCTTACCTAGCGTCAACTTTTCCGGCGGTGGACAAGCCCCCCGTGGATGATTTCACTTTCCCCGAAGGAACGGGCCGCGCCCTGCGCAGGGCGCGGCCCCGGCAAACGGGAGGAAATGGTGCTGTCTCGCAGGGAGAGCTATGCCGCGACCATGTCGGCATTTCGCTGGGATATCCCCGAATTCTACAACATCGGCGTCGATGTCTGCGATCGCTGGGCGGCGGCCGATCCGGACCGCGTCGCGCTGATCGAGGTGGCCGAGGATGGCTATGGCCCCGCCCGGCAGACCACCTTTGCCCAGCTGCGAGCGGCCTCGGATCGCTTTGCCAATGTGCTGGTGGGCCTGGGCCTGCGCGGCAACGGGCGCGACCCGGGCGACCGGGTGGCGATCCTGCTGCCGCAGCGGCGCGAAACCGCCGTCGCCCATATCGCGGCCTTCAAGGCCGGGTGCATTTCATTGCCCCTGTTCACATTGTTCGGCCCCGAGGCGCTGCTGCACCGCCTGCGCGACAGCGGCGCGCGCGTTCTGGTGACCGATCACGCCAGCCTGCCGCTGATCGCGGACATCCGGGCGGACCTGCCCGATCTGCAGGTGATCTTCACCGTTGACGGCCCGGCCCCCGGGGCACTGGATTTCGACGCCGCCTGCGCCGCCGCCGCGGACGGCTTTGCGCCGGTGCGGACGCTGGCCAATGCGCCTGCGCTGCTGATCTACACCTCGGGCACCACCGGCAACCCCAAGGGCGCGCTGCATGCCCATCGTGTGCTGCCCGGTCATCTGCCGGGTGTCGAAATGAGCCATGATTTCCTGCCCCGGCCCGGCGACCGGATCTGGACCCCGGCCGACTGGGCCTGGATCGGCGGGCTTCTGGATGTGCTGATGCCCGCGCTGCATCATGGCGTGCCGGTGGTGGCCTGCCGCTTTCGCAAATTCTCGGCCCGCGCGGCAGCCGACCTGATCCGCCGTTTTGACGTGCGCAACGCCTTCCTGCCGCCCACCGCGCTCAAGATGATGAAGGCAGACCCTGACAGCCCGAACTGGGGGCTGAAGATGCGCTCGGTCGCGTCGGGGGGGGAACCGCTGGGCACGCAACTGCTGGATTGGGGCCGCCAGGCGCTTGGCGTGACAATCAACGAATTCTACGGCCAGACGGAATGCAACATGGTCGTGTCCAGCTGCGGCGCGCTGGCGCCCCCCGATAACGGTGTCATGGGCTGGCCAGTGCCGGGCCACCGCGCCGATGTGATCGACGAGAATGGCCACCGCCTGCCCGACGGGGCCGAGGGGGCGATCGCGATCCTGTCGCCCGATCCGGTGATGTTTCTGGGCTACTGGAACCAGCCCGCGGCCACGGCGGCAAAATTCATCATCGGCCCCGAGGGGCGCTGGCTGGTGACCGGCGACCGCGGCCTGCGCCGGCCCGACGGGCGGCTGGTGTTCAAGGGGCGCGACGATGACATCATCTCGACGGGCGGGTATCGCGTCGGCCCCGCGGAAATCGAGGATTGCCTGATCGCGCATCCCGCCATCGCCATGGCCGGTGTTGTCGGCCAGCCTGATCCCCTGCGCGGCGAAATCGTGGCCGCCTTCGTCACGCTGCGCCCCGGCCATGAAGACAGCCCCGCGCTGCGCGCCGAAATCGCCGATCATGTCCGCACCCGGCTGGCCGCCTATGAATACCCCCGCGCGATCCATGTGATCCGGGACATGCCGGTAACCACGACCGGCAAGATCATCCGCGCCGAACTGCGCAACCGCCTGAACAAGGAGACCCCGGCATGACAGCCCTGCCCCTGCGTTTCGAAACCCGCGGCGCCATCGCGATCCTGACGCTGGACCGCGCAAACCGGCGCAATGCGATCGACGCGGCCACCACCGCCGCGATGACAGACGCGCTGGCCCGGTTCGAGGCCGACCCCGACCTGCGCGTGGCGGTGCTGTGTGGCGATGGCCCGGTGTTCTGCGCGGGTATGGATCTGGCGGCCTTCGCCGACGGCCAGGTCGAAGCCGTGCTGTTCGGCCCCGGCGGCTTTGCCGGTCTGACCGAGGCATCGCGGACCAAGCCGCTGATCGCCGCGGTGCATGGTGCGGCCCTGGCAGGCGGGTTCGAACTGGCGCTGGCCTGCGATCTGATCGTGGCCGAAGAAGGCGCCCGCTTTGGCCTGCCCGAGGTGATGCGCGGGCTGGTCGCGGGCGCCGGCGGCGCGCTGCGGCTGGCCAGCGTGATCGCGCCGGGACGGGCGCGCGAAATCATCCTGACGGGACGGCTGATCGACACGGCCGAGGCCTGGGATCTGGGCCTGATCGCGCGCCGCGCCCCCCAAGGCGGCGCGCTGGATGCCGCGCTGGCCCTGGCCGAAGAGATCGCGCAGAACGCGCCGCTTGCGGTATCCGCCTCGCTTGGCCTGAGCCGGGCGGCCGAACGCGCCGCGTTTCCCGCACTTTGGGCGGAAAACACGGCGACATTGCGCCGGGTCATGGCCAGCGCGGATGCGACCGAAGGCGCGCGTGCCTTTCTGGAACGCCGCCCGCCCCGCTGGCAGGGGCGCTGACCGGGCGCAGCAGCGCCACAGCCGCGGGGGGCGTTGACTTGGGCGGCCCATTCGGTGTGTATGATCTGCCCCCGCGCAAGAGGTGACCCCGCACATGGCCGAGACAAGCTCGCCCACCCCGCTGTATCACAGGATCTACGCGGTCATGCGTGAGCGGATCGTGAACGGCTACTATCCGGCGGACGTTCCCGTCCCGACCGAGGCGGACCTGGCCGAAAACTTTTCCGTCAGCCGGATCACGGTCCGCCGCGCGATGGAAATGCTGACCGCCGAAGGCCTGGTGACCCGCACCCGCGGCCGCGGCACCTTTGTCACCGACCGCGCGCGGGAAAACACGCTCAACCGCGCGGTCGTGTCGAATGTCAGCGGGCTTTTGAATTATCTGAACGCGGTCGGGCAAAGCACGCGCCTGCGCGTCATCAGCCTGGACCGGGGCGAGGCCCCGCCGCGGATCTGCGCGCAGATGGGCGTGGCACCAACCGCCGAACTGGTGCGCGCGGTGCGTGTGCGCGACCTGGACGGCAAGCCCTATTCGCTGTCGATGGCATATCTGGTTCCCAGGGTCGGGGCCGCACTGCGCCATGAGGATCTGGCGACAACGAACATGATCGATCTGGTCCAGCGCGCAGGCGCCGAGGTGGAACAGGTCGAACAGGCGCTGACCGCGACGCTGGCGGATGAACATGCCTCGCAGCACCTGCAGATCCCGGTGGGGGCGCCGCTGATGCGGGTCAACCGGGTGTTCTACGATACCGCGCTGGTACCTTTTTACGCCGCAGAAATCCTGTATTGCGCGGATCGCTACGAATACCGCGTCACGCTGCGGCGCGATCAGGGCAAGGATTTCACCCTGGACGGCACGCAGCCGGGCTAGGCGCCCGGATCAGCCGGCGATGCGCGCGGCGCTGATCCCGGCCAGGCGCCCGAAGGCGGTGGCCGACAAAAGGCCGTTGCCCGACAGATAGCCATAATTGGAATCGCCCGACACCCCCCGCGCGGCACCACCGCCCGCCATCAGATTGGGCAGCGCGCGGCCATCGGGCCGCAGCACCCGCGCCTTGGCATCGATCACAAGCCCGCCCTGGGTGTGGAACAGCGCGCCATTGACCTTGACCGCATGAAAGGGCGGCTGCAGCAGATCGTCGGGCGTGAAGCGGCGGCCAAAACGGTCGGGCGTGCCGGTACGGGCGGCCTTGGCGATCGCGTCGAATTCCGCGTGCAGCACCGCAAGCGGCAGGCCGGTGGCCGCGGCCAGTTCGCCCAGCGTCGCGGCGGTCCTGACCGCGCCCAGCGCACGGATTTCACGATAGTCGTGAAAGCCCAGCGCCTCGTGTTCGCCCCTGGCATCGAAAATGTCCCAAGCGATGTGGCCGGGCTGCGCCGCCACTTCGGCGCCATGTTCGGAATAGCCGCGCATTTCATTCGAAAAGCGCCGCCCCTCTGTATTCACCAGCACCCCACCCTTGGTGATCACCGCCCAGGTCAGCGGCAGACCATGCGGATGCGCGACCGAGCCATGGCCCTGATAGGCGCCCATGTCGGCCAGCGCGGCGCCCAGCCCCTCGCCCCATTTCACCGCATCACCCGTGTTCGACAGATGCCCACAGCATTCGGCATCGGCGATTTCGGGGATGAAACGGCGCACCATGTCGACATCGCCCGCAAATCCGCAGCAGGCCAGCACCAGCGCCCGGCAACCCAGGCTTTCCAGCGCGCCATCGGGACGACGGAACCGCAACCCGGTGACGCGCCCGTCGGCATCGGCATACAGATCCTCGACCGAGGCGCCGGTGACCAGGTCGATCCCCGCCGCCGCCACCGCCGCCAGAAGCGCCTGTTCCAGATCGGCGCCGGTGCGGCTTTTGGGGCCATGCATCCGCATCCGCGAATGGCCGGGATACAGGAAGCCCGTCACCAGTTCGAATTCGATGCCGTGGCTGTCCATCAGCCAGTCGATCATCGGGCCCGCCGCCTGCGCCGCAACCAGCGCCATGTCCGGCGGGGTGTGGCCGTGGGTCTTGGCCACCAGATCGGCGGCGAACAGTTCGGCGCTGTCCTCGATCCCGGCCGCGCGTTGCAGCCGCGTGCCCGGCGCCGGGATCAGCCCGGCCGACAGCGAGGTCGATCCGCGCGGGCTTTCGTCGCGTTCCAGGATCATCACCTCGGCGCCCGCGTCATGTGCCGCCAGCGCCGCGACAAGGCCACAGGCCCCCGCGCCGACCACAACGACCGGCATTTCGAAATCGAACTTTACGCCTTCGGCGGACAGAACTGCCATCTTCGGCCTCTTTGGCAAGGCGGCGCCGGGGGCGCCGGGATGGTTTCAATAATCGGTGCGGCTGTGTTCGGGCGTGCCATAGCGCGCCTCAAGTTCCTGCACCTCGGCCATCCGGGCCATGTCGAAGAACTGCTTGAAGCTCATGACGGTGGGCGCGATCGAGGCGATGCTTTCCTCGGTCTTCATCACCTCCAGCGTGCGGCGCGCCGCCTCGCAGGCCGACAGCAAAAGCCAGTTGGGGTAGATGATCAGCTTGAAACCCAGCGCCTCAACCTCGGACCGCGACAGGAATGGTGTCTTGCCCGACGTCGCCATGTTGTACAACAGCGGCACGCCCGGGAAGCGCGGCGCGATATGGGACAGGTCATCGGGGCCGGGGCTTTCGATGAAAATCATATCGGCGCCGGCCTCGCGATACATCTCGGCCCGGTCGAAGGCGGCGTCGCGGCCCTGCAGCGCCAGTGCGTCGGTACGCGCGATGACCACGAAATCCGGGTCCACCCGCGCATCCACAGCGGCCTTGACCTTGGCCACCATATCCTCGGCCGGGATCAGCTGCTTGCCCGACAAATGGCCGCAACGCTTGGGCAGGACCTGATCCTCCAGATGGACCGCCGCAACCCCGCCGCGTTCATAAAGCTGGATCGCCCGGCGCACGTTCAAGGGCCCGCCAAAGCCGTTGTCGGCATCCGCGATCAGCGGCACGTCGGATGCATCGGCGATGCGGGTGGCGTTGTCGACCATTTCCGTCATCGTCAACAGGCCCACATCGGGATAGCCCAGCCGCGTGGCCGAGGTGCCCGCACCGGTCATGTACATCGCCGGAAATCCGGCCTCGGCCACCAGGCGGGCATACATCGCATCGACCACGCCCGGGGCCATGATCGCCCGGTCGCCCGCAAGGGCCTGCCGAAGTCGTTTCGTGCGGGTAAGGGTCATCTGTCGGTCCTTTTTCGGTCTCAGCGGCCCAGCCAGGGGTTGGCGGCGATACGGGCCGCCTCAAACGCCTCGATCTGGTCCAGATGGGTCAGGGTCAGTTCAATCTCATCCAGGCCACGCAGGATGCAGTCGCGCGCGAAGGGTTCGATCGTGATCGGATGGGGGCCCAGACCGGCGGGCAACAGCACCTGTCCGGCCTCAAGATCGACCGTCACCGGGTCTTCGGGGTGGCGGGCCAGGTGATCGGCCAGCGCGTCGCAGACCGGCGCGGCCAGGCGCACCGGCACAAGGCCGTTCTTCAGCGCGTTGTTATAGAAGATGTCGCCAAAGCCGGGTGCCAGCAGCGCGCGGATGCCGTGGTCGGCCAGCGCATAAACCGCCCCTTCGCGCGATGATCCGCAGCCGAAATTGTCACCCACCAGCAAGATCGTGGCACGTTCCGCCCCCGGACGGTTCAGCGCGAAGGCCGGGTCCAGGTTCCCGCCGGCATCGCGGCGGATGTCATGGAACAGGAACTGGCCATAGCCCTGCGCCCGGTCGGCCTTGAGGAACCTGCCCGGGATGATCTGGTCGGTGTCGCAATTGACGATCGGCACCACCGCCACGGCCGAGGTTTCACGAATGAAGGCTTTCATACTGTCCTCTCAGATCCGGCGCACATCGGTCAGCCGGCCGGTGATCGCGGCGGCGGCGGCCATGGCGGGGCTGACCAGATGGGTGCGCGCGCCCGGACCCTGGCGGCCCACGAAATTGCGGTTCGAGGTCGAGGCGCAGCGTTCCCCCGGCCCCACCACATCGCCGTTCATCGCCGCGCACATCGAACAGCCCGACTGGCGCCAGTCAAAGCCCGCGTCGCGGAAGAGCTGCGCGATTCCCTCAGCCTCGGCCTGATCGCGCACGGGGGTGGACCCCGGCACGATGATCGCGGGCACCACGGCCTTGCGCCCCTTCAGAACGGCGGCGGCGGCGCGCAGATCCTCGATCCTGGCATTGGTGCAGGACCCGATGAAGACCTTGTCGATCCCCAGACCCTCCAGCGGGGTGCCGGGCGTCAGGTCCATATAGTCCAGTGCCCGGGCCACGGCCGTGCGCTTGTCGGCGCCGGCAAAGCTGGTGGGGTCGGGCACACGGCCGGTGATCGGCAGCGCATCCTCGGGGCTGGTGCCCCAGGTGACCATCGGCGCGATCGCGGCCCCATCCAGCGTGACCTCGCGGTCAAAGACGGCGGCCGCATCGGTGGGCAGGCGGCGCCATTGATCCAGCGCGCCATCCCATTCCTGGTCGCTTGGGGCATAGTGACGGCCCCGGATATAGGTAAAGGTGGTTTCATCGGGCGCCACCATGCCCAGCCGCGCCGCCGCCTCGATCGACATGTTGCACAGCGTCAGCCGCCCCTCGACCGAGAGGTTCCGCACCACCGATCCGGCGAATTCGATGGCATGGCCCCCTGCCCCGGCCGCGCCGATCTGCGCGATCAGCGTCAGCATCACATCCTTGGCGCTGACACCCCGCCCCAGCGCGCCATCCACCGTCACGCGCATGGTTTTCGGCCGGGTCTGCCACAGCGTCTGCGTGGCCAGCACATGGGCGTTTTCCGACTGTCCGATGCCAAAGGCGATCGCGCCCAGCGCACCTTGGGTTGAGGTGTGGCTGTCCGAACAGACGATGGTCAGCCCCGGCAGGGTGATCCCCTGTTCAGGCGCCACCACATGCACGATCCCCTGCTGGCGGCTGGACAGGCTGAAGTGCCGCACCCCGCCCCATTCCATGTTCTCGTCAAAGGTGTCGATCATCCGCGCGATGGCGGGGCTTGCGGCCTGCGCCGCGCTGCGCCCGGTGGTGGGCACATAGTGATCGGCGATGCCGAATATCTGGCCTGGCCGGCGCGGCTTCAGCCCCCGCCGCTTCAGATCGGCGAAGGCGTGAAAGCTGCCTTCGTGGATCATGTCCCGGTCGATATACAGCAGCGACGGGCCCGAAGGGTGGCGCAGAATCTCATGCGCCTCCCAGATCTTGGCGAACATGGTGCGTGCTTCGGTCATGGCTTACACCTGCGCGCGGAAGGCCGCCGCGATTTCGCCCGTCGGCGCGGACCAGACGCCCTCGTGCGACAGGATGTAGTCCAGTGCCTCACGCAGATATTCCACGCGATAGGGCATGCCCGAAACCCAGGAATGCAACGGCAGGCTCATCACCCGGCCACCGTATTCGGCGCTTTCGCGATAGAGCACGTCGAAGCGGTCCTTGACCTGCCGCACCCAGTCGGGTTCGGAATGGAAATATTCGTTGGCCACGACCTGATCGTCGGTCTCATAGGCCTGCGGCATCGCCAGCAGCGGGCCTTCGCCGGTGCGCATTTCATAAGGCAGGTCGTCATTGGCCCAGTCCAGCGTCCACTCGACGCCGCTCTTCGCCAACAGTTCCGGCGTGTGGCCCCCCTGCGCGCGGCCCGGCGACAGCCAGCCCCCGACCGTCTGGCCACTGGCCTTGCGCAACAGCGCCAACGCCTGCGTGATGGTCGCCTCTTCGGTCGCGGCATCCAGGCCCGAATGGTGCACCTTGCCCATGTCAAGCCCATGCGCCACCACCTCATGCCCGCCTTCAACCACCGCGCGGATCACCGCCGGATAACGTTCAGCGATGATGCCGTTGATCGCAAAGCTGGTGCGCAGCCCCTTGTCCGCCAGAAGCCGCAGCACCCGGAACACGCCGATCCGGTTGCCATAGTCGCGGTTGGTGAAATAGCGGAAGTCGGGATAGGGCATCGACAGCGCGCCCGGCGCCTTGAAGGGCTTGGCCGGCATGTCAAGCGGGAAGTGCTGCACATGCGTCACGATCGATAGCGCGACCCGCGCCCCACCGGGCCAGACGATCGGCTTGCGCGTGAACATATCGGACCAGTCATAGCGGTCATGGTCCATGCCATAGCGGCGCGCCGGATATTCCAGATAGCTGTCGGGCATCGGCATCAGCGGGTCCCCCGTTCATGGGCTTCAATCGCCGTGGTTATCGCATCATAGGCGCCCGAGGCGTGGTAATGCGCGGCAATCTCGCGCCCGGTCGCTTTCCACACGCCCTCATGCCCGGCGATATAGTCGATCGCCTCGGCAAAGGCCTCGATCCGGTGCGGCTGTCCCACCAGATAAGGATGCAGCGGGATGCACATCACGGTGCCGCTTTCCGCGCCTTCCTTGTAAAGCTGGTCGAACTGGCGCTTGATGATCTCGCCATAATGGCGCGGCGTGACCTTCTGGCTGTTGTAGACGATCACGTCGTTCATCTCGAGCGAATAGGGCATCGAGATCAGCTTGCCCGACTTGACCTTCACCGGCATCGGCTGGTCATCGTGGAACATGTCACAGGTATATTGAATGCCCGCCTCGGACAGGATGTCCATCGTCCACAGGTTGTTGGACAGCGCCGGCGACAGCCAGCCCGCCAGTTCCTGGCCCGTGTGCCGGCGCACCGTATCAAAGGCATCCTTGATGATCGCGCGTTCCTGCCCGATCGTCATGTTGTAGACATAGCGGGTGTTGTAGATGCCATGGGAAAAGAATTCCCACCCCCGATCGGCGCAGGCGCGGATGATTTCCGGGTGATGATCGCACAGCGCCACGTTCAGCGAGACAGACCCGCGGAACCCCGCCCGATCCATCGCCGCCATCATCCGCTGCCAGCCGGCGCGGTTGCCATAGTCGCGGTGCGAATATTGCAGCACGTCGGGGTTGGGCCGCGCCCAGGGGGTGCGGGTCGGGTTGTTCGGCGGATCGTATTCATAGAACTCGATATTCGGCGCGATCCAGACGGCGATCTTCGCGCCGCCGGGCCAGGTGATCTTTGGCCGGCCAGGCCAGGGCAGATAACCGTAAAGCCCCAGGTCCGAGCGGATTTCGTTCACGGACTCGGTCATATCAGCGCCCCTCGGGCTGGCAGGCTTCGTACCAGGCGATCGCCTCGGCCACCGGGATCACGTCGCCATATTTCACCGAGATATCGTAAAGATTGGCAAAATGCGGGCTTTCGTGCTTGTCGGCCACGCATTCCTCGGGGACGATCACGCGATAGCCGCGCGAGATTGCATCCACCACCGTCGCCCGTACGCAGCCCGAGGTCGAGCCCCCGGTCAGCACCACGGTATCGCATTGATGCCAGACCATCAGCGATTGCAGATTGGTTTCGTGGAAGGCCGAGGCCATGCGCTTGTTGATGAGGATGTCCTTGACCGTGTCCACGTTCAGGCGCGGATCCAGTTCCGACCGGGGCGAGCCGACCTTGATGTTCTGCAACGAATCCGGGGTGTCGGTGCGGGTTCCCCAGACGCCGCAATCCTCGCCCGATTGCATGTAGGCGACATAGGTCCAGGTGATCGGCAGCCCTTTGGCGCGGGCCAGACCGGCCAGCCGATTGATGTGATCCAGCTGCCTGGGATCGGTTTCATAGGCGGTGGCAAATTCACCCACCGCGGTATAGGCGCGCTGCAGATCGATGTTGATCAGCATCGGCTTGCGGCCAAAGCCAAAGCGGCGGCGGGTGGGATTTGCCTTGGCATGTTCATAAATTTGACGCGCCGTCAGCGATGACATTTCCATGGTCGAGCTCCTCTGCATCGCAGGTGGCCCCGGACGAGGCCCTTTCAGCGTACCCCGCCCTGCACCCTGGCGCGCCGCCTCCACGGATAATGTTATCTCTTTATGTCATTTGTAAAGCGAAAATCGGCACATCAGCCGCGGTGCCGCATGTCGGCAGGCCCTGGCCGCACCGGGCCCGCAGGCAGGCCGGCAAATCAAGGTCATCCAGGCGGGCGGTTGGGCTGCGCCGGCCTGCCCGGGACGCAGCCATGGACCGCACCACCCCGAAATCAGCTGGTATCCTGCCGGACGATGTCAGAGATCAGCACATCCGAGACATCATCCCGAAGCGTCTTCCGGGCAGCCTCAAGCAAAGCGCGGCGCAGGGCCGAAATATTGATCGTCTCGGTAAACGCGCCGCTGAAGCCCCCCGCATTCGCATGTTCGAACAAGACCTGGAGGAAGGAATCGCGCAGCTTCGGTTCGACCGAATAGACCCGTTCCGTGGCGCCGGTCTTCACCTCCAGGCTGAGCGACAGGATCACAAGCGCCTCGACGCGCGCCTTTTGCACGACCGGAATGATGAACTGATTGTTCAGCTTCACATATTCAACCGCGGCGGCCCTATCCGCCGCAGCTTGCGCAGGCGGCGCGCCCGGGGGGGGATCGGCACCCTGGCTTTCCGCCGCGGCTTCGGCGGGCGGACGCAGGAAGTATCCCGCGCCAACGCCCCCGGCCAGCCCGATCAGGGCCAGGATGATCGGAAGAATTTTGCGCATTGTTCCCCCCTAGAACGGAAGCAGGACATCGGCGATCTGCTGGCCGATGCGTGGTTGCTGAACGTCCGTGATCTGCCCCCGCCCGCCATAGGAAATGCGCGCGCCGGCGATCTTGTCATAGGTCACCTCATTCAGGCGACTGACATCTTCGGGGCGCACGAATCCGGTGACGATCAGCTCACGCACCTCGAAATTGACGCGTACCTCCTGACTGCCCTGAATGCGCAAGACGCCATTGGGCAGGCGGTCCAGCACCGTCGCCGCCACGCGCAGGGTCAGCTTTTCCTTGCGCGCGACCGAGCCGTTTCCCTGGTAAGAGGAACTGGAATCGGTGGAAACGGCATCGGCCATGCTGGCGCCCTCGGGCAGCTTGCGGTCAAGCCGCTGCGGAATGCCAAGCATCGAGGGGATACCCATCGTTTCCGATCCGCTTCGACTGCGCCCGCTGCTGTTCGATATCTCGGCTTTCTCGTCGATTTCGATCACGACCGTCAGAATATCGCCACGCTGAGCGGCACGGCGATCCCCCAGAAGCGAGCCACGCCCCCCCGACCACAGCGATGCCTCGGTCGTACCCGACGGCGGCGCGTGATCCATCGGCATGGGCACGCTTGACATTGCGTAAAATTCATTGCCGGCCTCGGCCGGGGTGAAGGCCGGTGCCTTGCCCACCTCTTCAAGCCTTTGACAGGCCATCAGACCGGCAGAGAGCAACAGGATCAAAAATGCGCCACGCATGGTGATTTCCTTCAATAGGACCCGACGACGGCCGCGCCTGTGGCGTCAACAGTCGCCGTTACGGTGACTTTGGATGACAGGTTCAGCACCCGGATGGCCTCTCCCTCGCCGCCACGGGCAAGGGCGCGCCCGGCTGTCTTTATGGTCAGTGTGCCATTGCGGTAGATCAGCGGGATGATCTGGTTGCGCTCGATCAGGGCCGGGGCCGCCAGATCGCCGGGGCGAATGGGGCGCCCGGCATAAAGCGACACGCGCGCCTCAAGTCCGATGGCGTCTTCGGGATGGGTCAGCGCACCGGGGATGACTTCGGCCACGATGTCCACATCCTCGGGCTGGATCACGGACAAGGCACGGATCGTCCGTGTGGCCACGACGGTATCGCCCCAGGCCTGCGTGCCGCAGGCCACAAGCACACCAAGCGCCGTGATGATGCCGCGCCGGTGCATCAGCGCACCTGCGTCGTTGCGCCAAGCATCTGGTCAGCGGCCGTGATCACCTTGGCATTCAATTCATACCCGCGCTGCGCCTTGATCAGTTCGGTGATCTCACGGACCGCATCGACCGAGCTTTCTTCGAGATAGCCCTGACGCAGCGTGCCCAACCCCACCTCGCCAGGCGCGGCAACCTGCGGCGGCCCGGAGGCGCCGGTTTCAAGAAAGAGGTTCGACCCGATCGCTTCCAGGCCCTTTTCATTCGTGAAACTGGACAACGTGAACTGACCCAGAAGCTCAGGCTCGGTGCGGTCAGAGAAATAGGCATAGACCTCACCTGCGGCATTGATTGCCAGCGCCCGCGTTTCCTGGGGGATCGTGATCCCCGGCACCACCGGGTAGCCGTCGGAATTGACGATCTGGCCGTCGGGCGAACGTTTCAGCCCGCCGTCGCGCGTATAGGCGGAAAGACCCGAGGGCAAGGACACCTCAAGATAGCCGTGCCCGTCAATCGCCACGTCCAGATCGCCATTGGTCGCCACAAGCGACCCCTGCGCCAGGGTGACCGAAACCGCAGCCGGGCGTACGCCAAGCCCCAGCTGAACGCCTGCCGGCACGACCGTCCCGTCATTGGCGGTGATCGTGCCCGGGCGCGTCATTTGCTGATAATGCAGATCGGCGAATTCCGCCCGCCGGGCATTGTAGCCCGTGGTCGACATGTTCGCGAGGTTGTTGGAAATAACCTCCACCCGCATCTGCTGGGCGCTCATGCCGGTCGCGGCAATCTGAAGTGCGCGCATGGTGAAACCTCATCGGCCAAGAGTTGAAATGGTGGTGCGGATGCGCTCATCCTCGCGGTCCAGGAAGGTCTGACCCAGTTCATAGGCCCGCTGAACCTCGATCATTCGCGCGATCTCGGAGATAGGATCGACATTCGATTCCTCGACATAGCCCTGCAGCAAAACGGCGCCCTCGACCGGCTCGACCTCGCCCTCATAGGCGAAGCGCGTGCCCCCGCCATGCCGGAGCGAGGTGCGATCGGCGGGCAGCACGATCCCGATCTGTGCCAGGGGCGCGCCATCGGCGGACAGCGTGCCATCCTGCGCCACCGCAATCGCGCGCGCGGCGGCAGGCACGAAAACCGGGGCGCCACCAATGTCCAGCAGGCGATGGCCATCCACGGTCAGCAACTCGCCCTCGGCCGAAGGGATGAAACTGCCCGCCCGCGTCAGCTGCACGCCCTGCGGCGTCTCGATCTGAAAGAACCCCTCGCCCTCGATGGCGAAGTCGAAGGTGCCGCCGGTCTGGGCCAACGACCCCTGCGTAAGGTCGACATGCCGACCATTCGCATGGGACATCGACAGCGAAGGTTCCGCCCCGCCCAGCGCCGCGACATGTTCGGCGAACAAGACGCCCTCGCGCCGGAAGCCGGTGGTCGAGACATTCGCAATGTTGTTGGCGACCACGCGCATTTCGCGCATCAAGCCCGATTGCCGGGTCAGCGTCGCATAGATGGCATTGTCCATCCTACCCCCCTGCGATGATCGGAACGATGCGCGTGGTGAAAAAGGCAACCAGCGCCTCGGTCATGAACGACATCGACACCCAGAACACGACCAGCATCGCGCCGACCTTGGGAACAAAGGTCAGGGTCATTTCCTGCACCGAGGTCAGCGCCTGGAAAAGACCGATCGCAATGCCTGCGATCAGCGCGACCGTCAGCATCGGGGCGGAAATCATCACCGCGACCCAAAGCCCCTGGCGCATCGTGTCAAAGAAAACCAATTCCCGCATGATCACACAGGCATCCGCAGGATTTCCTGGTAGGCCTCGACGACCTTGTTGCGCACGGTCACCGCGGTTTCCACCGCAAGTTCGGTCGCGGCCAGCGCCTGAACCAGCGCATGCGGGTCGGCCTGGCCGGCCATGGCGGCCCGCGCCGTTTCCTCACCCGCCTTCAGGGTGTCAAGGAAATTGTCGGCCATCTGGCCAAGGGCGGATTGTCCGCCCCCGGCCTCAGCGACCGGGGCGGCCGCGTTGCGGCCCTGCACATAGGCCTGACTTGCGAAAGTGCTTCTGATATCCATTCTGGATCTCCCGTCGTCTATCGGCGCAGAAGTTCAAGCAGCGAGGACGACATCTGCCGCGCCTGATCAAACATCCTGAGGTTCGCCTCGTAGCTGCGCTGCGCTTCGCGCGCGTCAGCGATTTCGACCACCAGATCGACATTCGAGCCGTCGTAGTAGCCACTTTCATCCGCCAGCGGATGACCCGGATCGTGGATCCGCGTCAGATCCCGCCGGTCAAGTCGCACATCGCCAAGCCGGACGGCGCCGGTGGGGCGCCCGGTGTCCTTCACCTCTTCGAAAGAGGTCGTCTTGCGGCGATAACCGGGCGTGTCGGCATTGGCGATGTTTTCCGAAACATGCCGAAGCCGCATCGACTGGGCCTTCATTGCGGACGCCGAAAGACCCAGGGCATTTGAAAAATCGGTCATGATCATCCCTTCCCAAGGCTGGCGCGCAGCAGGTTGAGCGAGCTTTTGTAGACGGCAAGCGCCAGATCGTGCTGGCGCTTGACCTCGATGCCCTTGACCATCTCGGATTCCAGCGAGACCGAGTTTCCGTCGGGCGACATGACGCCCGGTTCGCGCCGCGCGGTGATGGCGACCTGCAGCCGGTCGGCGCCGCCGACATGACCGGGCCGGGACGCCTGCATGCCGCGACCATCGGCTTGCTGGTAGGTTTCCGAAAAGGCGGGGGCGTCGCGCGCGACATAGCCGGGGGTGTCGGCATTGGCGATGTTTTGCGCCACGGCGTTCTGGCGCAGCGCGGCATGGCGGGCCATGGCCTGCGCCATCTGCATGATTTCAAGTTTCTCGAACATCGGGGCTTCTCCTCCGAACTTTCACCAAGGCTTAAGGTCGAATCATTTAGAAAACGTTTCGAGAACACAGGGAGGCCAGAATGGTTTCACAAAGTCTGGAACTGCTGCGTGCCGAAATCGCGGACATGGGCAGGCTGCGCACCATCGGGCGGGTCATGTCGGTAGGCGCGGGCACGGTCGAGGTGGCCGGTCTGTCGTCCCGCGCCGCACTGGGCGACCGGACCATGATCCGGTGCCAGAACGGGCGCGACATCGGGGCCGAAGTGTTGGCGCTGCGCCCCGACAGGGTGACGCTTTTGCCCGACGGGGCGGCCGATGGCATCGCCATCAACGACGCTGTCGATCTGCTGGGCCAGGCCGGAATCGCCCCCGACGACAGCTGGGTCGGCCGCATCGTCGATCCGTTCGGCGCACCGCTGGATGGGCGGGCGCTGATGCGCGGCAAGGTGGAACGCCCGTTGCGCGCACCGCCCCCCCCCGCCGCGCAACGCCGCCGGTTGGGCCAGCGGCTGGAAACCGGGGTCGCGGTGTTCAACACCCTGCTGCCGATTGTCCGCGGCCAGCGGATCGGCCTGTTCGCAGGCTCGGGCGTGGGCAAATCGACCCTGCTGGCCCAGCTTGCCAAGGGTATCGCCGCAGATGTCGTCGTTATCGCCCTGATCGGCGAACGGGGCCGCGAACTGCGTGAATTCGTCGAAAACACACTGGGCCCCGAGGGCATGCAACGTGCTGTCATCATCGCGGCCACATCCGACCAATCGCCCCTGATCCGGCGTCGCTGCGCCTGGGCGGCGATGGCCGTGGCCGAACATTTCCGCGACCGGGGCGATCATGTGCTGTTTCTGGCCGACAGCGTGACGCGCTTTGCCGAGGCCCACCGTGAGGTGGCCCTTGCGGGCGGCGAGGCGCCTAGTCTGCGGGGATTTCCGCCCTCAACGTCGCACATGATCATGGCGCTGGCCGAACGCAGCGGACCAGGGCATCAGGGCAGCGGCGACATCACGGCGGTCTTTTCGGTTCTGGTGGCCGGATCGGACATGGAAGAGCCGGTCGCCGATATCCTGCGCGGCGTGCTGGACGGGCATGTGGTGCTTGACCGCGCCATCGCCGAGCGCGGTCGCTATCCTGCGATCGATCTGCTGCGCTCGGTTTCCCGATCGCTGCCCGATGCGGCGACCGGGGCCGAAAACAACCTGATCGCGCAGGCCCGCAGGCTTCTGGGAAGCTATGACCGGGCAGAGTTGATGATTCAGGCGGGGCTTTATGCCGCCGGATCTGACCCGATGATCGACGCCGCCATCCGGGTCTGGCCCGCGCTTGATTCGTTTTTGTCCGATCCCGAACCCGCCGGTATCGCAAACAGCTTCAAGCGGCTTGAAAATGTGCTTTCCCGCGCAAAGCCGCCAACATGATGCCGCCCGCGCGCCGGGCTTGCCGCATGCAAGGGCGCGGGGCAGTGTCGCGCGATCCCGGGCTGCACCGGCAAAGCCCCGCGGCACGGCCAGCCTGTATCTGCCGGGCTTTCCGGGCCGGATACGGGCGGGATTTGCACGGCAGTTCCGATGATGGCATCCGGCGCCTTCCGGTAAGGCGGATTGCAGGTTAGAACGGCCAGGGACCGAGCAGGATTTGAACGATGTCATTGCTGGATGTGCAGGAAACCACCCTACCGGGCGTCTATATGTTGACACCGCGCCGGTTTGGCGACCATCGCGGGTTCTTCAGCGAAAGCTGGAACCGGGCGCGCATGGCCGAACACGGGATCGATCTTGATTTCGTGCAGGACAATCATTCGCTCAGCCGCGAGGTGGGAACGGTGCGGGGGCTGCATTTTCAATCCCCGCCCCATGCGCAGGCAAAGCTGGTGCGCTGCGGACGCGGGTGCCTGTTCGATGTCGCCGTCGATGTCCGCAAGGGCAGCCCGACCTTTGGCCAGTGGGTGGGGGCTGAGCTGAGCTTTGACAACGGCCGCCAGCTGCTGATCCCGGCGGGCTTTCTGCACGGCTTTGTCACCCGCGCGCCGGATACGGAAATCATCTACAAATGTTCCGATTATTACGCGCCCGAATGCGATGGCGCGGTGCGCTTCGACGACCCGGACATCGGCATCGACTGGGGCCTGGGCGGACAGACGCCGGTCCTGTCGGACAAGGATGCCGCCGCGCCCCTGCTGCGCGATTTCGACAGCCCCTTTGCTTACAAGGACTGAACGGATGAAAATTCTTGTGACGGGCGGCGCGGGGTTCATCGGGTCGGCCGTGGTGCGGCTGGCGGTGGCGCGGGGCCATGCGGTGGTCAACCTTGATGCGCTGACCTATGCGGCCTGCCTGGACAATGTGGCGGGCGTCGCCGACAGCCCGCTTTATGCCTTTGAACGGGCCGATATCCGTGACCGCGCGGCGCTGGACCGCATCCTGGCCACCCATCGCCCCGATGCGATCATGCATCTGGCGGCGGAATCCCATGTCGACCGGTCGATTGACGGGCCGGGCGACTTCATCCAGACCAATGTGGTGGGCACCTACAACCTGCTGGAGGCCGCGCGCGCCTATTGGGTCGCGCAGGGCCGGCCCGAGGCGTTCCGCTTTCATCACATTTCCACCGATGAGGTTTTTGGCTCGCTGCCCGATGATCCGGCGGTGAAATTCACCGAAGACACGCCCTATGACCCGCGCAGCCCCTATTCGGCCTCAAAGGCCAGTTCCGACCATCTGGTCCGCGCCTGGCATGAAACCTATGGCCTGCCGGTGGTTCTGACGAATTGTTCGAACAATTACGGGCCCTGTCACTTTCCCGAAAAGCTGATCCCGGTGGTGATCCTGAACGCGCTGGCGGGCAAGCCGCTGCCGATCTATGGCACCGGCGCCAATATCCGCGACTGGCTGTATGTCGAGGATCACGCCGATGCGCTGCTGCTGGTGCTGGAACAGGGACGGATCGGGCGGTCCTACAACATCGGCGGCGAGAATGAGCGCAGCAACCTGGATCTTGTGCGCAGCCTGTGCGCCATTCTGGATGATCTGCGCCCCAGGGCCAGCGGCAGCCATGCCGATCAGATCACCTTCGTCGCCGACCGCCCCGGCCATGATGCGCGCTATGCGATCGATCCCACGCGCATCCGCACCGAACTGGGCTGGCGGCCCAGCGTCACGGTGGAACAGGGCCTGCGCCGCACCGTGCAATGGTATCTGGACAATGAATCCTGGTGGCGCCCGCTGCTGGCCCGCAAGGGGGTGGGCGAACGGCTGGGGGTGACGGCATGACCATCCTTGTCTTTGGCAAGACCGGGCAGGTCGCGACGGAGCTGCAGGCACAGGCCGAGGTGCTGGCGCTGGGGCGCGATCGGGCGGATCTGGCCGATCCCGACGCCTGCGCCCATGCGATCCGCGAAACCGCGCCCCGCGCGGTGATCAATGCCGCCGCCTATACCGCCGTCGACCGCGCCGAGGATGAAGAGCCGCTGGCCACCACCATCAACGCCGCCGCCCCCCGCGCCATAGCCGCCGCCTGCGCCGATCTGGGGATCCCGCTGGTCCATATCTCGACCGACTATGTCTTTTCCGGCACAGGCTCGGCGCCCTTCGCGCCCGATCACGCCCGGGGCCCCCTGGGCGCCTATGGCCGCAGCAAGCTGGCCGGCGAAGAGGCCGTGCGCGCCAGCGGCGCGGTGCATGCGATCCTGCGCACCTCCTGGGTGTTTTCGGCGCATGGGCAGAATTTTCTCAAGACGATGCTGCGCCTGTCCGAAACCCGCGACAGCCTGCGCGTCGTGGACGACCAGATCGGCGGCCCGACCCCGGCCTTTGCGATTGCCGAGGCCTGCCTGGAAATTGCCGATGCGCTGATCGCCGATCCGTCGAAATCGGGCATCTACCATTTCTCGGGCGCCCCGGATGTCAGCTGGTACGGTTTCGCCGCCGAGATTTTCCGCCAGGCCAACCGTCCGGTTACGCTGACCGGCATTCCCAGCGCCGAATACCCCCTGCCCGCGGCCCGCCCGCAAAATTCCCGCCTGGATTGCAGCGCCACGACGGCGGCCTTTGGCATCCCGCGGCCCGATTGGCGTGACCATGTGGGGCAGATCCTGACCCAGATGGCGGCAGGGGGCGAAGGCAGATGATTACCAGAAAGAGAGTTTTTAAATGACCAATCGCAAAGGGATCATCCTGGCCGGCGGCTCTGGCACCCGGCTTTACCCGATCACGCTGGGCGTCTCGAAACAGCTGCTGCCGGTCTATGACAAGCCGATGATCTATTACCCGCTCAGCGTGCTGATGCTGGCGGGCATCCGTGAAATCGCGATCATCACCACCCCGCAGGACCAGGACCAGTTCCGCCGCACGCTGGGCGACGGCAGCCAGTGGGGCCTGACCTTCACCTTCATCGCGCAGCCCTCGCCCGACGGTCTGGCCCAGGCCTATCTGCTGGCCGCGGACTTTCTGGCCGGCGCCCCCAGCGCCATGGTGCTGGGCGACAATCTGTTCTTCGGCCATGATCTGCAACGCCTGCTGCGCGAGGCGGACCAGAATGGCGCGGGGGGAACGGTCTTTGGCTATCGCGTCGCCGATCCCGAACGCTATGGCGTGGTCGCCTTTGACGATGCGGGCCAGGTAACACGGATCATCGAAAAGCCGACCGTTCCGCCGTCGAACTATGCGGTGACCGGGCTGTATTTCCTGGACGGCACCGCGCCCGCCCGCGCGCGCGATGTACAACCCTCGGCACGCGGCGAGCTTGAGATCACATCGCTTCTGGAAAGCTACCTGACCGAAGGCCAGCTGCGCGTGAACCGCATGGGCCGGGGCTATGCCTGGCTTGATACCGGCACGCACAGCTCGCTGCTGGATGCCAGCAATTTCGTCAGGACGCTGGAAAAGCGCCAGGGCCTGCAGACCGGCAGCCCCGACGAGGTCGCCTTCGGCAATGGCTGGATCGATGCCGATGCCCTGATGAAACGCGCCGAGAAATTCGGGAAAAGCGACTACGGCAAGTATCTTGAACAGCTGATCCATACCCCGCAGGACAGACCCGGCTTCGCCCCCTGATGACAGGCGCGCGCCAGGCGCGTGACCCGCATCTCCAACGGCAAAGGCCGGCGCGACGTTCCCCATGCCAGACCCGCACCGCTGCGGGCAGCGGGTATGATGGCGAAGGGCATGGGCACGGCGCCGGACCTTCTCTGAGCCCAACACGATCAGCATCTACGACCTGTGCTTCGTGGCACGGTCACATCCGCCATCAGCGTCTCGGCCACGATCCACCCCTTCGCTTCATCCGAACAGCGTCGCTTGGGCCCCGGAGCCGCCAGAAGTTCGACGAACCCAACGGCCTCCATATCGCGATCCCGATGAACTCCCACTGACATCTCCCGTGCAAATCTTCACACAAGGGCGCATCGCAGCTTACGGATTCAGCAGAAAGGTGGGGCCAGAACAGCGATTACAAAGCCCCCGCTCTCGCACCAATTTTACGGGCAAGACAGAATGTTTCCATAAAAAATTCTGTCAAATTCACTTATGGTGGAATATTTTATATTGAAATCGCGTAAATATAGGTTATTTTTCAGACATGGATGACATTGACCTTAAAATCATCGGCCTTCTGGCCCTGGATGCGAAAAGATCGCTGGCTGATATCGGCGGCAGTGTCGGGCTGGCCCCGTCCAGCGTGAACGAGCGCATCCGGCGGCTGACTGCCTCGGGCGCCATTCGCCGGTTCACCCTCGATCTTGATCCGGCAGCGATGGGGATGCAGACGCTGGTGTTCGTCTGGATAGCATTGCGCGAAGACGCGGATGAGACGGCTTTTCGCGATTATGCGGAAAACCACCCGCTGATCCTGGAATGCCACCATGTCACCGGGGCATGGGCCTACCTGATCAAGCTCCGCGTCAACGCCCCGCCCGAGATCGAGGGGTTTCTGGCCGGCCTGAAGGAGCATCGTTTCCTCGGGCGCAGCGAAACCGTGATCGCCCTGTCCTCGCCCGTGCCCGGCTTGTTCACGCCAAAGGAAGTGTAGTCATGGACCCTACCCTGTTCCTGAAGTCCGTTCTACTCGGGCTGGCCATCGCCGCGCCGCTCGGCCCGATCGGGGCGCTTTGCATCAACCGCACGCTGGAGCGCGGTTTCGTTGCCGGGGCGGCAGGCGGTCTGGGCACGGCGCTGGCCGATGGTGTCTACGCGACGCTCGCGGCCATGGGGTTTGCCGCGTTCTCAGGCGTGCTGGCGCAGATCGACACGCCGCTGCGGCTGATCGGCGGGGCGTTCATGCTGTGGCTGGGCTGGAAAAGCCTGACACCGAAACCGCCCCGCGCGACAGCGAAGATATCGGCGCACGACCTGCTGGGCACGACTGCGGCAACCTTCCTGCTGACGATCACCAACCCGATGACAATCCTGTCCTTCGCGGCGCTGTTTGCTGGTCTGGGGCTTGCCTCGGTCTCGGGGTTTGCGGGCGCATGGCCGGTGGTGGTCGGCGTTTTCGCCGGGTCGATGCTGTGGTGGGGCCTGCTGAGCGGCGGTGTCGCGCTGGCACATCACCGCCTGCCCGAAGGTTTCACGATCCGGGTTTCGCGCCTGTCCGGCGCGGTGCTGATCGGCTTTGGCGTCTGGGCGGTGGCATCGGCCTTGGTCTGAACCAACCAGTAGGAAGGTACAGGAAATGTATTCGGTGCTGCTATGGATGTTAACGGTCTTTTGTCGGATCGGCGGCGTAGACAGTGACGCAATTGAAAAGGCGCGCGCAAAACGCAACGCAACTGATCCAGATCGCTTTGGCCAAGGACAAAGTGGGCATGGGGCCGTCGAAGACTGTCGGCAGGTGTGGGCAGTTCGACCGACAACGCCGATGTTCATGAAAAGAGCAGCGGCGGACCGCTGAACCCCAAAACAACGAACGCGGCACAGCCGATGATTGTCGGCTTTTTTCAAGACATATAATGTCAATGGGGTGTAGTGCCAACTTGCACCAACCCAGTCTGAGGACCTTCAAATGATCTTTCGCTATACAATTTTGTATGTGGATGACGTCCCGTCGTCCGTGGATTTCTTCGAAAAGGCATTCGGTTTTGAACGCGCTTTCCTTCACGAAAGCGGCGATTACGGTGAACTGGTGACCGGGGCCACCAAACTGGCCTTTTCCTCAAAAACGCTGATGCGCCAGCTGGAAAAGAACCCTGCTTCACCCAGACCGGACGCCCCGACATTCGAGATCGCCTTCGAGACGGATGACGTCAAGGGCGCTTTGAAAAGGGCCATCGATGCTGGCGCTACGCTCATTCAGGATGCGCGGGATGAGCCATGGGGGCAGACGACCTCATATGTTGCCGATCCGAATGGCTACCTGATCGAGATTTGCTCTGCGGTGCAACTGCCAGAGTGACGCCATGATGAACGAGATGATCGAGCGGGTGAAAGCCCTGATCCTGGCGGTTGAGCCAAACGCGGCATTCGTTGAAAAATATGGCGGCCTCATTGTCGAAAACGATCCCGGGCATGCCAAATCGCAGTTCTGCGGTGTCTTCGCCTACACAGGCCACATGTCCCTGGAGTTTACCCATGGCGCGCAGCTGGACGATCCCGATGGAATTCTGGAAGGCCGTGGCAAACATCGCCGTCACATCAAAGTCGCCCGCCTGTCTGACATCACCCAAAAGCGATGCGAAGATTTTCTACGCCAAGCCCGCAGGCTTCAGGGTGATTTCCTCTGACCAGTTACCCAGACCAGGTTGCGCCAGATCGTCCATGACGCTTGAGTTTCGGCGCAGTTGTTCGGGCGTCCGTCCAAACCACCGCACGAACTCTCTCGTCATATGGGCCTGATCGCTGTAGCCATATTCCAACGCGATCTCTGAGAGAGGAACGCGGTATGGCAATGCCTGAACAGCCCGTCTGGCCCGTCCCAGCTGACGCCAGAAGACCGGGGTGGGAAGGGACAGTTTCTTGAAGTGACGTTGCAGGGTCCGCTCGGATACGCCCTGTTGCCTGGCCAGCCGCTCCACGCTGCTGCCTGGAAGGCCGAGGACATCAATGATCTCGGTAATTTCCTGATCATGCCTTATCCTATCCCCGATCTCTGCATCCAGATTTGAAAGGTCGTAGTTTTCGATCTGGAGGTCGGCCAGCGATACGATAACCCCAGGCCGCAAGCGATAGCCAATCAAGGACATTCCCGCCGCGATCCTCACCTGTCTTGGCGAAAAATCCCAATCGGTAACGCGAACCAGATCACGTCCGGTCTTGCCACAGGAAGAGACAAGGATATCGACACATCCATCGGGCAATACGACCGATACCTCATCCGCCGCAGAGGTGTAGGTCCAGCGATGAACGCGCGGATTGTTATCATTGGCAGGGCAACGCATAGGCCCAACATGAACCAAAGGCGGTCCTTGATCCAGTGGGCAGGAACACCAGCTTTGTCCCGCACTGCCGACCGCGAGAGCCCGCGCCGATGCTCGGCCTTGTTGTAGGGACGACCAGAGACGTCGTTGGCCAACATCGCGAAGTAATCCGCGACGATCAGGTCGTTTTCTTGATCTGTCCAGGCCCCGTTTGACATCGCACCAGGCCAGGGGCGGAAACTGCGTTTGTCATCAGAGACTTCGCGCAAGACTCCCAAGACATACCAACCACCACGCCGCCCGTGTCGCGTCTACGTCTGCTTTGAGACAAGCCGGAACCAGTGAAACAGGGGCGCAGCGCGACCCCGTCAGTTCACTGAAATATACGGGGGTTTTGAACCCGTCTCGCCGAGAGCGAGGGGCGGGTGGAAAGAGACGGTGGGCGTTCAGAGACTGATCTCGCGCGGGTGGGCCGTCTCGAAGGGCGGATGGTCCCTGCAACCCCTTTGGCACATAAAGAAAAAGGCCCCGCGAGGGACCTGTTTTCGGGTTCGCACTGTGCGAGTGGCGGAGTGGAAGTCCGCGTCTCTGGCGTCCAAGGAAGTCCAAAGGCGTCCAAATTATCCCTTGAAACACAACGGCTTGCCGGGATTGCTCGTCTAATTAGACCTTGTTGGATTCCACACTTTCCAGCATCCTAACATGCAAAGGAACATGCATTTGGATGATGGGTCATGGCTGGAAAGAAGCTGACCGCAAAGGCGGTCGAAGGGAACTTGAAACCGGGATACCACAGCGACGGCACCGTGCCGGGGCTTTACCTCGCTGTGGGCGCGTCTGGAAGCCGGTCTTGGGTGCTGCGCTATGTGCCCCCGGCGCTGGCCGGAACGATCACCACGCGCGCCGCAGGGGCCACGGCGGGGCGCAACAAGCCCCGCGCGATGGGACTTGGCCCGTTCCCCGCGATCAGCCTAGCCGTAGCCCGTGAACGGGCAAGGGCAGAGCGAACGAAGATCGCCGAAGGTATCGACCCGCTGGAAGAACGGAAGCGCGAAAAATCCGCAGTCAGGATCATGACATTCGCCGAAGCGGCATCGGCTTTCATCGCCGCGAAGGTTGACGTGAAAGAAGGCGGGTTCAAGAACGCGAAGCACCGGCAACAATGGCGTAACACGCTCGAAACCTACGCGAACCCGATCATCGGCAAGTTCAACGTTGCCCACATTGATACCGACCTTGTTTTGAAGGTGCTGCAACAGGACGTTCAAGACAAGTCGGGCGAAGTCGTCGGCAACCTGTGGAACAAGAAAAATGAAACCGCGATGCGCCTTCGTGGTCGTATGGAAAACATCCTTGATTGGGCGACATTCCGGGGTCTTAGGCCGAAAGGTGAAAATCCCGCCCGCTGGAAAGGGCATCTGGACGTTGAACTGACCCCGCCGAAAGACCTGCAAGTTACCAAGCATCACGCCGCGTTGCCGTATCCCGAAATTGGCGCATTCATGGCCGAACTTCGGGGCCGCGATGCACCCGCAGCCCGCGCCCTTGAATTTTCCATACTCACGGCGACCCGTTCTTCCGAGACGCGCCTTGCCGTGTGGGCAGAGTTCGACTTGAAAAATCGCCTTTGGGCCATTCCTGCCGAAAGGATGAAGAAGGGAAAAGAACACGAAATCCCGCTTACCGATGAAATGATTGCCCTTCTGGAAGGCTTGCCGCGCGAAGAAGACAATCCGTTTGTTTTCGTCGGCACGTCGCGGAACGGAGGAATGTCAGAAAATGCACTGAACAACGTCTTGAATCGCATGGGTCGTGCTGATCTGACGCAACACGGCTTCCGTAGCACCTTCCGCGAATGGGCCGGTGAAATGACCGCGTATCCCCGAGAAGTCATTGAACACGCGCTTGCCCATAGCTTGAAGGACAAGGCCGAAGCCGCCTATCAGCGGGGAACGCTGTTGCCCAAACGCCGGAAATTAATGGCTGACTGGTCGAAATATTGCAGCGTCGTGCAGCCGAAGGACGGCGAAAACGTTGTGCCGATGCGGGGGGCGGTCTAATGGCAGAACTTCCCTTCGGCGGGTTCAACGGTCACTTGCCACATGTCGGCGAAGAAGCCGGCGACCGGCTTGTGAAGATCGCGAACGCAATGGCATGTGGGCAACCCGTGTCGCCCGAATTGGCGCTTTGGTTTTTTCAGGCGGTGAAGGCCGGTCTTGTGCCCCAAGCTGACCCCGATGCGCCCGCCGCGATCAACCCCGACCGTTTCATGCGGGCATTGGGTTTGGCAAACGCAGTTGGTGATGACGGCAGGTATTCGGCAATTTTCAAGGCGCATTGGGTTGCCCGATACGTCGAACTACGGGGGTATCAGCCGCGCAATGCGTTCAAAGTATTATCGCGGGAAATGGCGGCGGCGGGCGTAGACCAAATCCCAAGCCGAAGCACGGTCAACGACTGGCTTGACCGTTCGCCATGTTCGAAGTCAATGTAGATGTGACGTTTCCGTTTCTTTGATTTCATTGACTAATTTTGTCCATTCTTGATGTGTCCGGCAAATCCTGACCCTGCCGGACAGCGCCTCGCTTCCAGTCACCACAGCTTTGCGCATTATGGTTCCAAGTCCAGTTAGACACAAAGGAACCTGCCATGCAGATCAAGCGCCAGCAACGGATTGATACCGAATATGGCATTCCGAAATCTACGCAATACTATTGGGAAAAGCACGGGCTTTGGCCGAAAAGGGTCAAGATCGGTGCCCGCGCCGTTGGCTGGATCGGCGAAGAAATCGACGCCGTTATGCAAGCCCGCGCGGTTGGCGCAGATGACGAAACGATCAAGGCATTGGTCATCGAACTGGCTTCCGCACGTCACGCGCGGGGATGATCCATGCTTATTCTTGTGAAAAGTGCCGTCGATGGCGAACACTTCATCCTGAATACCGCGTTCATCCGCAGCTTTCACCCTGCGCGCAATCCGCAGTTCCCGACTGCAATGACGGTCGCGATTTGCCATGACGAAGCCGAAGGGCCGTTTTGGTTGACCGAAAGCGTTGTCGCGATTGACTGCCTGTCGCGCGGCGAACACTACGTCGAAGTCGATATTGACGACATGCGCAACCAGATCAATGCCGCTATCGCAGCGCGGAACAACGGTTCGACGGAGTAAACGTCCGCGATCAGCGGCGTAAGATGAAACGAAATCAAAGACATAATGCCAACCGAAGATTTCTCTGCATGTTTGTTTGCATGGCTACGCTTCGGAAGCATAAGGAACGACGAAATGATGAAGATTTCAAAGAACAAGCCGTTAAGGCCAGAGTTCGACAACCGCGCACATGAGGCGCTAAGAAAGCGTTTCGACATGGCCGAAGACAGAATAATTCATCGCGGCATCTGTCCGCCTCATGATGTTGAGGAATATCTTTGCCGCGAATACATCGAACAGTTGTCCGTGACGACGTTCGGGATTTGCAGCTTTGTTCGGACCGAAGCCGAGAACGGGGCAAAGATTTTCCTTTGGGGTCTGTGCAATACCTACGGTTTGCCGAAGTTGTCCAATCAACGGGAACGTGAGTGCGCGAGACAGCTTATCTATCATGCGACCTACTATTTTCGCGACTACTACGCGATCTTGACCAAGATTTTCATCGAACACTTGCAAGATGCCAGCGACGAAGACCTGACCGGGTATCGGTATAAGGCATTCTTCCAAATCGCCGCCGCGACCATACCGAACGCCCGCGAACAGATCAGGCGCGAATACCGGCGCAGGGGTTTGCGTGAGCCGGTGCTTGTAGGGGACAGCACCCTTGAACATCACATGAGCGCAAGCCGCCGCCCCCTTCTGGGCAGGCCGCACTAGCTGCGCCAGCGGGCCGCAGGCAGGGCGTGGCAGGGCTTGGGGTTGGTCCAGGGTGCCGGAACCGAGAAGGCCCTTCCTGCGCCTTCTGCGGGGCGATGCGGCGATGCGGGGATGGGGGCCAGATTGGACGGATAATGTGGGTATGAACGAAATGAATGCCGAAGAACGACTTCGAAACGCCTTTCGCGGTGCGCCGCTCACGAGCGAAGACGTTGCCGAAATGCAGCGTCGCGTTTTGGTCGAAAGCAAGAAATGGAAAAATAGAAAGAATAAAATCGAAAACGCCGGCGAGTTATTGGATGAAGTGCAAATCGAAAGAGGCAGGAAGTCAGCCGAAAGGCACCGCCGCAAATTAAAATGGATGAAGCGCGAATTGAGCGAAGCGGACAAGCTGCGACTGCAATCGGCTTGGGGCAATTAGTGGCAGATAGCTGCATTCCCGCGGCCCAATAGCGGGTCGCGCTTGGATGGGGTGTTGTTTGTCGCGTTATTCGATCAGAGGCGTATTGACAAAACGGAATGCATTCCCCTTATGCTGGATTAAGCGGCCCAATCGTGCTGCCAAAATGCATTTTTAGGACAATCAACGATGAACGCCCCGCCTCCCTCTGCATGGCCTGCACCCGTGCAATCCGTATCTGCCCCCGTTGGTGACAAGCCGGAAGGGGCGAAACGGGTTCGCGTGAAGCTGGATACCATCGAAGATATTCGCAAAGAGGCGGCGACACTTTATCGCAAATGTCGGTCGAATGAGATTTCGCCTGATCTGGCCGGGAAGCTTGCCTTCTTGCTTCAAACGGTTGCCCGCTTGACCGACCAAGCTGAAACCGAGCGGAAGCTTGAAGAACTGGAAAACAGGATCGGTTGAAATGTCGATCAAGGCGAGGCTAAAGCGGTTAGAAAAAAAGGTCGCCGCAACCGAAGCGCCGCCGCGTTTGATCGGCTATTCTCTGGACGGAACGCCCATGTGGAACGTCGAAGAAGGTGCCGACGGGATTTTGCGCTTTGTGCCGCGCTACACGAACCAAGAGTTCGGCGAAAGGTGCCGCAATCAGCAAGCTGACCTAATGAAGCGTCTTGCGGCTTATGAAGCTGAACTAACCGAAAGCGAAGAAGGAACGGTTGAACATGGCAAGGACACGTCGCCCGCAAGTGTGGGCTTCAACGATCAACTTGCGCCCGGCGCAAAGCCCCTGAAATTCCGGTATGAAACCGACGCCAGCGGAACCGAATGGCAGATCGAAGTTTCTACCGGGCAGAAATGGAAAGTCTGAACCATGCCCAAATATCTAAACCCTGCCTATGCCGAGTTTCTAGACATGATGTTGACCCCGACCGTCGGGTTCAAGGTTCACTTCTGGAAATACGGCCCAAACGAAGTCGAAGGGTCTATCGCGGCGGCGGCGAACCGCATCAACTTCGCCGTGAAAGACTGCATTGGTCGGATTTCGAAGCTGGCCGGTGACGCGACCAAGACGGAACCCCACAAGCACGAAATTTCGCGCCAGCTTTATGACCGGCTGGCCGCGCATGTCGCCAAGGACATTGCGTATATCCGCGACAAGGCAGACAAGGACGCAGAAGCCGCGAAGCAACGCGCTTTCTCGCCCATTGCAGCCGACCCCGACAAGGCCGCGCTATACGCTGAAACCCGTGCCATCTTTCGCGAAATGGCTGCGAAGGGCGATCCGGCTTGGCCCGCCGAAGCAACGCGCCTTGTGAAGTCGTCAAGCGACATTGCCGCCGCCCTTAACGCGGCCCCGGCCTTTAACTCGGACATGAGCGAAACCCGCCGCATGGACCTTGTGATGACCGCTGTAACGCACTTCTCGCCCGAAGATGCCGAAGCGATGGTTCATGCGATCAATGTGGGCAATGAAGCCGACAAGATCGAACAAGGCATGTCGAAGCTGCGGCAAGCCGCCTATGACACGGCGCAGTCGAACAAGGCGCGGGAAACCTTCGTTGACGCCGAAGCGCCCTTCGCCGAACCGCCCGCCGAAGAATGACCCCATTGCGGCCCGTCCAGCCGGTGCCGCTCACAAGCTTCCGTCGCGGGCCTGTGGCGGAAGATCAGCAAGGCCAAACTGCCCCGGCTTCGGTCGGGGCTTTTTCGTTGCTTCGTGACAGTCTTCGGCGCATCGTTCAGTATGAACTTAGCAGAGGGTTGAAAATGAGCGGCACAGGCCAGAATACACAAGTTCTTTCAGGCTGCGAAGATTATTTCCTCAATGTTCTTAGCCCAAACAAAAAATCGTTCTTTGGGTCATCCAGCGAATTTGCTACGGCGATTAACTTTGCCACATCCTTGTTTCATTTTCACGAATGGCTGTTCGATGAATTCAAGTCTCAATTGGAAACGGAATTTGGAAAGTCCTTCGCGAAGAAGGGCGATTTTTGGGGAGCGGTTCAGGCTACAAACCTTAACTTTGGCTACATTCGCGATGTGACCAATGCTTCAAAACATGTGAGGATTTCTGGGGCGGGCAATATGAAGCCTTCTACCGGCATGTCCCACATCGCCAACACCCACATCGTCGCGATTGGCTACGGCCAAAGCTACGGTCAAGCCTATGGCGGGGGCACCAAGGTTGTCTTCGATGACGGCGGAAACCAGATCAGCTTCGACACATGTGCGGAAGAGTTGTTCGACTACTGGCAACAGCTACTGCAAAAGCTTACAGGCAAGCTGTATCTCTCGGTCGGCAATTAGCGCGGTCTCGCGCACGGAATCTTCACGTTCGCGTGATCGCCCGCGCCGCTTCTGGGCTGCGAACCGGCCCGATCTAGACCTTTCCCCGACATGCAGTGCGACATGCAAGGGATCGCGAAAGCACCGAATTATCCAATAAAGTCAATGGTATGTGGCGGAGACGAAGGGATTCGAACCCTCGAGACGGTTTCCCGTCTGCACCCTTAGCAGGGGTGTGCCTTCGACCGCTCGGCCACGTCTCCGCTGATCCGTTTATCCGCCCTGCTCGCGCCCGACAAGGGCAAATTCTGCATCTGCGCGAAGTTCCGGGGCTTTGGCTCAGGCGTTGAACAGGAAATGCAGGACGTCGCCGTCCTTGACCTCGTAGGTCTTGCCCTCGACGCGGAACTTGCCGGCCTCTTTCGCGCCTGCCTCGCCCTTGAAGGCGATGTAATCCTCATAGGCGACGGTCTCGGCGCGGATGAAACCGCGTTCGAAATCGCCGTGGATGACGCCGGCGGCCTGCGGGGCCAGGGTGCCCTTGCGGATGGTCCACGCGCGCGCCTCTTTCGGGCCGACGGTGAAATAGGTTTGCAGGCCCAGCAGCGTATATCCCGCGCGGATCAGCCGGTCGAGGCCGGCCTCGGCCAGGCCCATCTCGTCCAGGAACATCGCGGCCTCATCCTCGGGCAGCTGGCTGATTTCTTCCTCGATCCTGGCTGAAATCACGACCGAAGCCGCACCCTGCGCCGCGGCCATTTCGGCCACGCGGGCGGATTGGCTGTTGCCACTGGCGGCCGAGGCCTCTTCGACGTTGCAGACATAGAGCACGGGCTTGGCGGTCAGCAGTTGCAGCATGGCCCAGGCCTTGCGGTCATCATCGGCCACCGCAACGGTGCGCGCGGGGCGGCCCGCCTCCAGCGCGGCCAGCGCGGATTTCAGCAGGCGTTCCTGTTCGACCGCTTCCTTGTCGCCGCCCTTGATCTTGCGTTGCAGGTTCGCCAGCCGCTTTTCGATGCTTTCCATGTCGGCGATCATCAGCTCGGTCTCGATCGTCTCGGCATCCGCGACCGGATCGACGCGGCCTTCGACATGGGTCACGTCGCCGTCTTCAAAGCAGCGCAGCACATGGGCGATCGCGTCCACCTCGCGGATGTTGGCCAGGAACTGGTTGCCCAGCCCCTCACCCTTGGACGCGCCCTTTACCAGACCCGCGATATCCACAAAGGTCATGCGCGTGGGAATGATCTGTTTGGACCCGGCGATGGCGGCCAGCTTGTCCAGCCGCGCATCGGGCACGGCAACCTCACCCACGTTGGGTTCGATGGTGCAGAAGGGGAAATTGGCGGCCTGCGCGGCGGCAGTGCGGGTCAGTGCGTTGAAAAGCGTCGATTTGCCAACGTTCGGCAGCCCGACGATGCCCATCTTGAAACCCATGATCTTTCCCCTTCGCTGACCTTGCGCGCCTATTACGCGCGCGGGGGCCGCAAGGCAAGGCAAGAGACCGGGGCCAGGCCGCCTGCCCCGATCCCCCCTTCCCCGATCCCCTGCCAAGGCCCATTGATTTTCCCCGCCCCATGCCGCAAACCCGGACCGGGGCAGAAGAGGAAGCCAAGATGACTCGGATCGACGCCAAATTCGCGGAACTGAAGGCTGCGGGCAAGAAAGCCTTCGTCGCCTATATCATGGCGGGCGATCCCGATCCTGAAACATCGTTTCAGGTGATGAAGGGGCTTCCGGGCGCGGGCGTGGACATCATCGAACTGGGTATGCCCTTCACCGATCCGATGGCCGACGGCCCGACGATCCAGCTGGCCGGCCAGCGCGCGCTGGATGGCGGGCAGACGCTGCAAAAGACGCTGGATATGGTGGCCGAATTCCGCAAGGGCGACGACACCACCCCGATCGTGCTGATGGGCTATTACAACCCGATCTACAACCGGGGTGTGGACCGGTTCCTGGACGATGCGCGTGCCGCCGGAATCGACGGGCTGATCGTGGTGGACCTGCCGCCCGAGGAAGACAGCGAACTGTGCATTCCCGCGCAAAGGGCCGGGCTGAACTTCATCCGCCTGGCGACCCCCACCACCGATGACAAGCGTCTGCCCAAGGTGCTGCAGAACACGTCGGGCTTTGTCTATTATGTCTCGATCACCGGCATCACCGGGGCCGCGGCGGCGCAGGCCGGCGATGTCGCCCCCGAGGTGACACGGATCAAGGCGCAGACCGATCTGCCCGTGATCGTGGGCTTTGGCATCACCACGCCCGAGGCCGCCGAATCCATTGCCGGGGTTGCGGATGGCTGCGTCGTGGGATCGGCCATCGTCAAGCTGATCGGCGAGGGCAAGCCCGTGCCCGAGGTGCTGGACCGCGTGGCCGCGCTGGCCGGCGGGGCGCACAAGGCCTGATCCAGGGGGCCTGAACCGGGGGGCCTGATCGGCCCCGGGACGCGCCCTTAGCCCAGTGTCACATCCAGGATCATCATCAGCACCAGACCCAGGATCAGCCCGGCGGTCGCCCTGTTCTGATGACCGTGGCGGTGGGTTTCGGGGATGATTTCGTGGCTGATGACATACAGCATCGCCCCCGCCGCAAAGGCCAGCCCCCAGGGCAATAGCGGCGCGGCCAGCGTCATGGCCCCCGCCCCCAACAGCCCCCCGATCGGCTCGACCAGCCCGGTCAGCAGCGCGATCACAAAGGCGCGGCGCCGGTCATAGCCCTGCCCCCGCAGCGCCACGGCCACGGCCAGCCCCTCGGGTGCGTTCTGCAACCCGATCCCGATGGCCAGGGACATCCCGTGTGAAATCTCACCCGTGCCAAAGCCGATGCCAACGGCCATGCCTTCGGGGAAATTGTGGATCGTGATCGCCAGCACGAACAGCCAGATCCGGGCCAACGCGCCCGGATCGGCGCCTTCGCGGCCTTCGATGAAATGTTCATGTGGCAGCATCTCATTCATCGCGGCAACCGCGATCGCCCCCAGAACAATCCCCCCCGCCGCGACCAGCGCGGCCGAAAAGGTCGATCCGCCGGCCCGTTCGGCGGCCTCGATCGCCGGCAGGATCAGCGAGAAGAACGAGGCCGACAGCATCACCCCTGCCGCAAAGCCCAGCAGCGCATCGCTTGATTGCCGCGAAATGCTGCGGCCGAACAAAACGGGCAACGCCCCCACCCCGGTCATCAGCCCGGCGCAGAGGCTCCCCAAAAGGCCCCAGACAATGACGCTCATCGCCCCCTCCGTTTGCGGCACTGGATACCGGGCGCGGCAAAAAGGCAAGCCGCGCCGTACCGATTGCACGGCCCCGCCGGGATTGGTAAAAGCGAATGACCAAATCCGGCCATAGGAGTCCCGCATGCCCGTGATCACCTGCATCGACGACCTCAAGCGGCTGCACCGCCGGCATACGCCGAAGATGTTCTATGATTATGCCGAAAGCGGCAGCTATACCGAACAGACCTTCCGCGAAAACACCACCGATTTCGCGCAGATCCGCCTGCGCCAGAAGGTGGCGGTGGACATGTCGGGGCGCAGCACCGCAACGCAGATGATCGGCCAGAAGGTAACGATGCCCGTGGCCCTTGCCCCCGTCGGCATGACGGGGATGCAGCGCGCCGATGGCGAGATCAAGGCCGCCCGCGCAGCCGAGAAATTCGGCGTGCCCTTTACCCTGTCGACCATGTCGATCTGCTCGATCGAGGATGTGGCCGCCCATACGACCAAGCCGTTCTGGTTCCAGCTGTATGTGATGAAGGACGAGGATTTCGTCGACCGCATCATCGAACGCGCGAAGAAGGCGAACTGTTCGGCGCTGGTGCTGACGCTGGATCTGCAGATTCTGGGCCAGCGCCACAAGGACCTGAAGAACGGCCTGTCGGCCCCGCCGAAACTGACCCTGCCCACGCTGGTCAACCTGGCGACGAAATGGGCCTGGGGTCTGGAAATGCTGGGTACGCCCCGGCGTTTCTTTGGCAATATCGTGGGTCATGCCAAGGGCGTGGGCGATGCGTCAAGCCTGATGAGCTGGACCGCCGAGCAGTTCGACCCGCAACTGGACTGGTCCAAGATCGCACGCATCCGCGACCAGTGGGGCGGCAAGCTGATCCTGAAGGGCATCCTGGATGAAGACGATGCCCGCATGGCCGCCGATTTCGGCGCCGATGCGATCATCGTGTCGAACCACGGCGGGCGCCAGCTGGATGGCGCGCTGTCCGCGATCCGCATGCTGCCACACATCGTTGAGGCGGTGGGCGACCGGATCGAGGTGCATATGGACAGCGGCATCCGGTCGGGGCAGGACGTGCTCAAGGCGCTGGCACTGGGGGCGCGCAGCACCTATATCGGGCGCGCCTATATCCACGGGCTTGGCGCCATGGGCGAAGCCGGCGTGACCCAGGCGCTTGAGGTGATCCGCAAGGAACTGGACATCACCATGGCGCTGTGCGGGGAACGCGATGTCACCGCGCTGGGGCGGCACAACCTGGCTCTGCCCAAGGGCTTTCTGGGCGCCTACGAATAGCCCGCCGCCCCGGACCCGGGCCAGATAGATTCCCCCTTGCCTTTCGGGCCCATCGCGGGTAACCGGGCCACCTTGCGGGCCTGCACCCTTGGAGGAGGCCCGGTAACCTATTGACCTATGGAGAAGACCAATGGCCAAAGAGATCGAAAATCTCGAAGCTGTGGTGCGGACGGGGACAGGCAAGGGGGCCGCTCGTCAAGCGCGTCGCGAGGGCTATGTGCCCGGCATCGTCTATGGCGACGGCAAGGACCCGCAGCCGATCAACCTCGACTACAACAAGCTGCTGACCCGCCTGCGCAAGGGCCGCTTCCTGTCGACGCTGTTCAACCTGAAGGTTGAAGGCCAGGAAGACGTCCGCGTGATCTGCCGCGGCGTGCAGCGCGATGTGGTCAAGGATCTGCCGACCCATATCGACCTGATGCGCACCCACCGCAATTCGCGCATCGCGCTGTTCATCCACGTCGAATTCGTGAACCACGAAGCCTCGCCGGGGCTGAAGCGTGGCGGCACGCTGACCGTGGTCCGCCCCGAGGTGGAACTGGAAGTGCTGGCCGGTGACATCCCCGAACAGATCGTGGTCGACCTGACCGGCAAGCAGATCGGCGACGTGATCCACATCAACGACGTGGTCCTGCCCGCCGGCGCCAAGCCGACGATCGACCGCAACTTCGTCATCGCCAACATCGCGGCGCCCTCGGGCCTGCGGTCGTCGGACAATGAGGAAGCCGGCGAAGAGTGATCTTCGCACAAGCGAACCGGGAAGCGCGGGGCCATCACCGGCCCCGCGTTTTCATTTGGGGCAGGGTTGCGCGCCCCCCTGCCCCGCCGTTAAGGTCGCGCGCGAAACGGAGGGGGCATGAAACTCTGGGTAGGGCTTGGCAATCCGGGCGCGAAATATGCCGCGAACCGACACAACATCGGCTTCATGGCGGTGGACCGGATCGCCGCCGATCACGGCTTTGCGCCCTGGCGGTCGAAGTTTCAGGGCCAGCTATCCGAGGGTAATCTGGGCGGGACGAAGGTGGTCCTGCTGAAGCCCGAAACCTTCATGAACCTGTCCGGCCAATCGGTCGGTGAGGCGATGCGGTTTTACAAGATCGCGCCCGATGATGTGACCGTGTTCCATGACGAACTGGACCTGGCGCCCGGGCGCTGCCGGGTCAAGACGGGCGGCGGCCATGCCGGGCACAACGGGTTGCGTTCGATCCATGCCCATGTCGGTGAGACCTATCACCGGGTGCGGCTGGGCATTGGCCATCCCGGCCACAAGGACCGGGTCGCGGGCTATGTGCTGTCGGATTTCGCCAAGGCCGATCAGGATTGGCTGGAGGATCTGCTGCGCGGGATTTCGGACGGGGCGGCGGCGCTGGCGGCGGGCGATGGCGCGCGGTTCCTGAACGCGGTTGCGCTGCGCACCGCCCCGCCGCGGCCTTCGACCGGGGGCGCGAAGACGGCAGCGGCAAAGCCGGTGGCGGCAGCGGCGGTGCACCCCGCCAAGGCAGCCCCGGAACCCGAACCGGCGCGTTCGGCCCTGGAACGGCTTGTGGATCGGTTCCGCCGCTAGGGGGCTGTCTGCCCCCCTCGGCGCGTTCCGCGCCTCACCCCCGAGGATATTTCGGCAAAGCCGAAGGGATCAGGGCGCAACCGGGGCCCAGATCACCGCGTCGATCCGCGGCGCGCCGGTGGCCAGCATCACCAGCCGGTCGAAGCCGAGCGCGATGCCCGAAGCAGGCGGCATCAGGGCGAGTGCCGCCAGAAAATCCTCATCAATCGGGTAGCGTTCGCCGTAGACGCGGTGTTTTTCGTCCATTTCCAGCTGGAAGCGGCGGCGCTGTTCGCCCGGGTTGGTCAGTTCGCCAAAGCCATTGGCCAGTTCCACCCCGCAGGCGTAAAGCTCAAACCGTTCGGCCAGACGCGGATCATCGGGGGCGGGACGGGCCAGCGCCGCCTCGGCCACGGGATAGCGGTCAAGGATGGTGGCGCGGCCATGGCCCAGATGCGGTTCCACCCTGTCCACCAGCACCTTGGACAGGATGTCGGACCAGGTGTCATCGGCTGCGAGGCGCAAGCCTGCGGCCTGGGCCTGGGCGCGCAACGCCCCGGCATCGGTTTCGCCCGAGGGCGCGATCGTGGCCATCAGGTCAATGCCGGCGTAGCGATCAAAGGCATCAGGCAGGCTGAGCCGTTCGGGATCGGCGAAGGGATCGCAACGATGGTCGCGGTAGCGCAGGGTGGTGGCGCCCGCGGCCCGGGCGGCGAGGCGCAGCATCTGGGCGCAGTCCTGCATCAGGACGGTGTAATCTTCGCCCGTGCGATACCATTCCAGCATGGTGAATTCGGGGCTGTGCAGCACCCCCCTTTCGCGGTTGCGCCAGACATGGGCGAAGGCCGCGATGCGCGTTTCGCCCGCCGCCAGCAGCTTTTTCAGCGCGAATTCGGGCGAGGTATGCAGATACATCCGCCGCCCCTGCCCGTCATTGCCGATCGCCTCGGTGGCGAAGGCGTGCAGATGCGCCTCATTGCCGGGGCTGATCTGCAGGGCGGCGGGATCAACCTCGGTAAAGGCTTCGTCGGCCAGCCATCCCCGGATCGCCGCCTGGATGCGATTGCGCGCCAGAAGCAGCGGGCGACGGTCGGCGTGGGTTTCGGGGTTCCACCAGGGGGTCAGGGGCATTGCGGCGGCTTTCGGCTGGAAATTCCGGTTCAGATAGGCTAGGCGCGGGGCCAAGCGCCCGCATCCTTACGCCGCGGGCCTGTTCATCACAAGGAAGAGCACCCGTGAAAGTCATCGCCTCCTCGCTGCGCAAAGGCAATGTCGTCGAGATCGACGGCCAGCTTTATGTCGTTCTGACCGCCCAGAACTTCCACCCCGGCAAGGGCACGCCCGTGACCCAGGTCGACATGCGCCGCATTTCCGACGGCACCAAGGTGTCGGAACGCTGGCGTACCACCGAACAGGTCGAGCGTGCCCATGTCGAGGAAAAGGAATATGATTTCCTGTATGAAGACGGCGAAGGCTATCACTTCATGGAACCCGAGACCTATGAACAGCTCGTCGTGACCGAGGATGTCGTGGGCGATGCCAAGGTGCACCTGCGCGACGGGCTGCGCGTCTGGCTGAAAACCTTCCAGGACGTGGCGATCGCCATCGAACTGCCGCAGAAGGTGACGGTCGAGGTCGAGGAAACCGAGCCCGTGGTCAAGGGGCAGACGGCCTCGTCCTCCTACAAGCCCGCGACCTGCAGCGGCGGGATCCGGGTGATGGTGCCGCCGCATATCGGCGTGGGCACCCGCATCATCATCAACACCGAGGACAATTCCTATGTGGAACGCGCCAAGGACTGATCCGGGCGGGGACAGGGGCGGGCCTTCGGACCCGCCCAAAACCGAAACGCGCGCCACTGGCGCGCGTTTCGGTTTTGGCACGGCCGTATCGGATCAGATCTTGCGGACCCGGATCACAACATCGACGCGCGTGACCTCGGCCCCGGCGGGGGCGGCGGGAACGCGGGTGATTTCCAGTTCCTCGGGCGGGGCATCGGTGATGTCGGACGTATCCTCCCAGAAGAAATGAGGGTGATCGTCCATCCGCGTGTCGAAATAGGACCGCGTGCCATCGACGGTGATTTCATGCATCAGGCCGGCATCGCAAAAGGCGCGCAGCGTGTTGTAGACGGTGGCCAGTGAAACGGCCTCGCCCGCATCGCGCGCGGCAGCATAAAGTCCTTCGGCGGTGACGTGGCGATCCATCCCGTCGCCGACCAGCAAAGAGGCCAGCGACAGCCGCTGCCGGGTGGGCCGCAGCCCCGCGCCTGCCAGCCACTTCTGGCCACGATCGGTTGCTTGGGTTTTCTGAGTCACGATACAGTCTCCTCAGGGTCCATATATGCGCCAAAAGCCGAAGAATTCAATGCCCAAAGGGCCGGATGCGCCCATTGTGGCGCGGGGCGGGCCTTGCGCGCCGCGCCGGGCGGGTGCTAGAGGGATGGAAACCGATAGATAAGGGGTGGGCCGATGGCACTCTATCCGACACGCTTCGACCGTGACGATCTTTTGAAATGCGCGCGGGGCGAACTGTTCGGGCCCGGCAATGCCCAGTTGCCCGAACCGCCGATGCTGATGATGGACCGGATCACCGACATTTCGGCCGATGGCGGGTTGCACGGCAAGGGCCATGTGGTGGCGGAATTCGACATCCACCCCGACCTGTGGTTCTTTTCCTGCCATTTCCCCGGCAACCCGATCATGCCGGGCTGCCTGGGCCTGGACGGGCTGTGGCAGCTGACCGGCTTCAACCTGGGCTGGCGCGGCTGGGAAGGGCGCGGCTATGCCCTGGGCGTGGGTGAGGTCAAGCTGACCGGCATGGTGCGCCCCGACCGCAAGATGCTGACCTACAAGGTCGATTTCACCAAGGCGGTACAGACCCGCCGGCTGACCATGGGCGTGGCCGACGGCATCGTCGAAGCCGACGGTGAGGTCATCTATCAGGTCAAGGACATGAAGGTCGCGCTGTCCGCCAGCTGACCCAACGAACGAAGGAGCCGCCCATGCGTCGCGTCGTCATCACCGGGCTGGGGATCATCTCGCCCATCGGCAATAATGCCGAAGAAGTCTCCACCAGCCTGCGCGCCGGCCGCTCGGGCATCGTCTTTGCGCCCGAATATGCCGAACGGGGCTTTCGCAGCCAGATCCACGGCATGCCGCAGATCGTGCTGGAAGACCATATCGACAAGCGCAACCTGCGCTTCATGGGGCCGGGCGCGGCCTACAACTTCCTTGCGATGGAGCAGGCAATCGCCGATTCCGGGCTGGAGGACGCCGACATTTCCAACCCGCGCACCGGGCTGATCATGGGGTCCGGCGGACCGTCGACCTCGAACTTCTTTGAAGCGCACCGGATCACCCTGGAAAAGGGCAGCCCCAAGCGGATGGGGCCGTTCATGGTCACGCGCTGCATGTCGTCGACCAACTCGGCCTGCCTGGCGACACCGTTCAAGATCAAGGGTGTGAACTATTCGATTACCTCGGCCTGTTCGACCAGCGCGCATTGCATCGGCAACGCGGCAGAGCTGATCCAGATGGGCAAGCAGGACGTGATCTTTGCCGGCGGCGGCGAGGAACTGGACTGGACCCTGTCGTGCCTGTTCGATGCGATGGGCGCGATGTCGTCGAAATACAACGACGCCCCGACCACCGCCAGCCGCGCCTTTGACGCGACCCGCGACGGGTTCGTGATCGCGGGCGGCGGCGGCGTTGTCGTGCTTGAGGAACTTGAACACGCCAAGGCGCGCGGCGCGAAAATCTATGCCGAACTGACCGGCTATGGCGCGACCTCGGACGGCTATGACATGGTGGCGCCGTCGGGCGAGGGCGGCGAACGGTCAATGCGGCTGGCGCTGTCGACCCTGCCGGAAGGGCGCAAGATCAGCTACATCAACGCCCACGGAACCTCGACCCCCGCAGGTGACGTGACCGAGGTCGAGGCCGTGCGCCGCGTCTTTGGCGAAGGCAACGTGCCGCCGATCTCGTCCACCAAGTCGCTGACCGGCCACAGCCTGGGCGCCACCGGCGTGCATGAGGCGATCTATTCGCTGCTGATGATGCAGGGCGGCTTCATCGCGGCCTCGGCCAACGTGACACAGCTTGACCCCGCGATCCGCCCCGAGGAAATCGCCACCACCCTGCGCGAAGGGGTCGAGTTCGACTCGGTCCTGTCCAACAGCTTCGGTTTTGGCGGCACCAATGCGACGCTCGTGATGAGCAAATTCCAGGGGTAAGCCATGGCCGATCTGATGAAGGGCAAACGCGGGCTTGTCATGGGGGTGGCGAATGATCGCTCGATCGCCTGGGGCATCGCCGCGGCGCTGGCCGCCGAAGGGGCCGAACTGGCCTTTTCCTATCAGGGCGAGGCGTTCGGCAAGCGGGTCGAACCGCTGGCGGCCTCGGTCGGGTCCAACCTTCTGGTCGATGTCGATGTGACCGACGACGCCAGCCTTGACGCGGCTTTCGACAAGCTCAAGGCGGAATGGGGCACGATGGACTTTCTGGTCCACGCCATCGCCTATTCCGACAAGAACGAGCTGACCGGCCGGATCGTCAACACCAGCCGCGCGAATTTCACCAATTCGCTGAACATTTCCTGCTTCAGCTTTATCGACGTGGCCCGCCGCGCGTCCGAGATGATGCCGGACGGGGGCAGCCTGATCACAATGACCTATGCCGGGTCGAACCGGGTGACGCCCTATTACAACGTGATGGGCGTGGCCAAGGCGGCACTTGAAAGCGCGGTGCGCTATCTGGCCAATGACCTTGGCCCCGACGGCATCCGCGTCAACGCGATCAGCCCCGGCCCGATGAAGACGCTGGCGGGCGCGGCCATCGGCGGCGCACGCAAGACCTTCCGCCACACCGAGGCGAACGCGCCCCTGCGCCACAACGCCACGCTGGAGGCGATCGGCGGCACGGCGGCCTATCTGCTGTCCGACATGGGCGCCTGCACCACCGGCGAGATCATCATGGTCGACGGCGGCTATCATGTTCTGGGCCTGCCACAGGCGGACAACATCTGAACGCGGGGGCCTTCGGGCCCCTGTTTCATCGAAGGGTCAGCCGCCGTCACGCGGGGGGGTGGGTGGCTTTTCAGCCGCAGGGGCCTTGGGTGCATCGCGCAATGCGTGGCGCAGCGGCGTCAGGCGGTTGCTGAACCCTTCAGCATCGCCATAATCGACGAAGGTCGGATAATTGCCATGCATCCCGTGCAGGTTGCGCGCATGCTTGATCGGGCACCAGTATTGTTCCGTCCGGCCCGCAATGTCACGGACATAGGAAATCAGTCCGTTGGCATAGCCGCAATAAACGCAGTTCAGCTTTTGCAGGCCGTTCAGATAGGCCAGATGCTGGCGGTCGATGGCGATGTGATCGGAACGCCTGACCTTGGCGATGCCATAGACCGGAAAGCAGATCGCCTGATAGACCGTCACGAACAGATCCAGCAACACAAGCGGCAGGATCAGCGCATAGATGAACGGCGCGGTCAGCACCACCAGCGGCCGCGTCTGGCGCAGGAAGGCCCACAGCTTGACCCGCGCCGCGCGATGGGTCTCGCGCACGCCTTCCTCAAAGACGATGCGGCGGTTTTCCATCCGATAGCGCCACTGCGCGCGGCGTTCGGCGATCTCGGCCTCGATCTGGTCCTGCAACTCGGCCAGACGTTGCTGCAATTTCTCCAGCGTGTTGTTCATCGCGTTCTCCCTGCCGGGGACAGTATGATCGGGAATGCAGGCGCCGGCCAGTGGGGCTTTCGCCCCCGCCCGATCCATGTAAACATGCCCCGAAACAGGGGGTGACATGACCGGGATCCAATACTTTACCGCGAAAGACGGCGCGCGTCTGGCCTATCGCGACGAAGGCGCGGGCCTGCCGCTTCTGGCGCTGTCGGGGCTGACGCGGACGGGGCGCGACTTTGACTATCTGGCACCGCATCTGCCCGACGGTGTGCGGCTGATCCGCCCCGATTACCGCGGACGGGGCGGATCGGACCGGACCGGGGTTGCCACCTATACAGTGCCGACCGAAGCGGGCGATGCGATCGCCCTGCTGGATCATCTGGGCATTGACAAGGCGGCGGTCCTGGGCACCTCGCGCGGGGGGATGATCGGCATGTTCCTGGCCGCCACGAAAAAGGACCGGATGCTGGGCCTGTGCCTGAACGACGTGGGCCCGGTGCTGGCGCGTGGCGGGCTGGACAAGATCAAGGATTATGTGGGCCGCGATCCTTCCGCCCGCAGCAAGGCCGAATTTGCGGCCAAATTGCCATCGCTGATGCCCGGGTTTGACGGCGTGCCCGCCAGCCGCTGGGCCGAAGAAGTCGACCGCCATTACACCGAAACGCCCGAGGGCTTGCGCGTGAACTATGACAAGACCCTGCGCGAGGGCTTTCTGGCGGCACTGGCCGGGCCGGACATCGACCTGTGGCCGTTGTTCGACGCCTGCGCGGGCCTGCCGCTTGCGTTGTTGCGGGGGGCGAATTCCGACCTGCTGCTGCCTGAAACGGTCGCCGAAATGCACGCCCGCCGCCCCGACATGCTGTTCGCCGAGGTACCGGGCCGCGCCCATATTCCCTTTCTGGACGAACCCGGATCACGCGCCCTGATCAGCGACTGGCTGTCCGCCTGCGGACTGCGCTAGGCCAGCCCCGGGGCTGCCCGCGTCTGCGGGCAGCGGTTCCCGCCGTACAAGCGGTCCGGGCTCACCCCCAGACTTCGACAAACTCGCGCCATTCGCCCTTGCTCATGCCGCTGCTTTCCTGCGTCACCGTCTCGCCGGCCAGCCGGCGTTTCAGCACCTCGACGGCGCGGCCCGACAGGTTCACCCCGCCCAGGCGATAATCTTCAAATGCTTCATAGGCGTGGGGCACCCAGTCCTTGACGATGTCGCACATCTTCTGGGCATAGACGCGGATTTCGTATTGCGCGTGATGGTCCGCCCGCAGCCGCAGAAAGTGGAACAGGTTGTGCAGGTCGGTTTTCCAGTACCATTGGGTATAGACATTGGCGGGCAGGTTCATCCGCGCCAGTTCCCGCGCAAGGCCCTGCTTGCCGGCCTCGGGGTCGGGGGTCAGCATATCCTCATAATGATCATAGGCGCGCATCGCATCCTGGCGCAGGATGTCCAGCACGCGCTGCGCCTCGGCGCCTTCCAGGACTGCGCCGCGACCCTGGTTGTTGACCGTGGACTGCGCGGCCAACTGGTCGGGCGCGGGAATGTAGAATTCGCGGTCAAGGATCGAATAGCGCGCGGAATATTCGTTCACATTGGCGGTGCGATGGCGGATCCACTGGCGCGCGACGAAGACCGGCAGCTTGACGTGGAACTTGACCTCGCACATCTCGAACGGGGTCGAGTGCCAGTGCCGCATCAGATAGCGGATCAGCCCGCGGTCGTCCGATACCGCCTTGGTCCCGCGGCCATAGCTGACGCGCGCCGCCTGACAGATCGCCGCATCGTCGCCCATGTAGTCGATCACCCGGATCAGGCCGTGGTCCAGCACCTGATGGGCGGTATACAGATGCGCCTCCATCCCCGGCGCGGTCGCGCGCAGGGTTTCGCGGGTCGTCGCGCGGGCCGCGGCGATCTCGGCTTGCTGTTCGGGGGTAAGGGACATCGAATCCTCCGGGTCATAGAATCGGGGTGACTATATCTGGCACCGGCGCCCCAAGGAACCGCGACATGATGGGGCTGTGGCCCGACGGCCCCACCCAGGCCACGACAAGACGCATGAGACCGTTAAAAAATTGACTTCTTTTGAGAGTTTATTCACCCTTTCGCAGAGGCTGGTTCAACGAAAGAAACAAAAATGTCGAGATTTATTCTGCCCTTTGCCGCGCTTCTGGCCCTGGCAGCCTGCGACGGTCCGGCAGTGGTCGAAGGGGCCAATCCCCCGCCGGAAGAAGAAACGCCGGACCTGCCCCCCGGGACCGAAAACCCGACCTCGACCAGTGACATCACCCGCTATGAGGCGCGCGCCGCCGGAACCGGGGACGGTTACGCTGAAGATTTTGCCTATGATCCTGATACAGACAGCTTCAGCGTAGACGGGCTCGGCTTCGATGGCGCAAACAATTATACGCGAATAGAAACCGCCAATCTGGGCGCCTTCGACCCCGGCCCCTTCCGGGTCTACGAGTCGGCGTCAACCTACGCCGACAGCGTGACCGGCGCCGTGATCGATCAGTTCATGCACCGCGCCATCGTCGGATCATCGGCGACGGGTGCCGATGATACCGAGTTCGTCGAATTCGCCATCGTCCGCACCGGCGCCTATCGCGATTTCGGCTTCGGCGGCTTCATCTACGGCCGCGAAGGCGGCGTGCGCCTGCCCCTGCCCACCACCGGACAGGCAACATACCGCGGTGAATATCGCGGGCTGCGTGATTTCAACAATCGCACCGGCATCGAATATGTCGCGGGCCAGGCCTTCCTGGATATCGATTTCGAGGATTTCAACGATGGTGACGCGGTCAAGGGCAGCGTGTACAACCGCAGGATCTTTGATGTGGACGGCAATGACATCACCAGCGATGTGATCACGGGCCTGCGGACCACCTACGACAACCCGGCGATCAGCGCGATACCCAACCTTGTCATCGACGTCGGCCCCGGCAGCGTCGACCGCAACGGCGAGATCACCGGAACGATCGCAAGCAGTGTGATGAACGGCGATGGCGCGCTGGAAACGCTTGATACCGGCAAATATTATGCGCTGTTGTCGGGCACCGGCATCGACGGCGGTAACGAAGTGGTCGGGATCGTCGTCGTTGCAGGCGATGACCCGCGCTACAAGGACGTCACCGTGCGTGAAACCGGCGGGTTCATCCTGACCCGGCCCTGACCATGGGCCGGATTTTCGTCCTTGCGCTGATCCTTGCGCTGGGTCTTTGCAGGGCGGTCGCCGCCGATCCCGTGCAGCTTTCGCCAGCGTCGATGCGCGCCACCGGGCAGGCCGCGCTGCAGGCGCAGCGGCCCGATGTGGCCCTGCAGGTCGCAAATGCCCTGCTGGCGCGCGACCCGGACGACTGGCAGGCGCTTCTGATCCAGTCGCAAGCCGCCCGCGATCTGGGGCAGATGGATCTTGCCCGCGCCGCCGCGCAGCGGGCCTGGCGCCTGGCCGAAACAAGCCCCCGGCGCTACGCGGCAGCCCTGGCGCGCGCGCAGGCCGAGGCCTCGGACGGGCGGCGCACGGTGTCGCAACTCTGGCTGCGCCGCGCCGCACAGGACGCCCCCGACGAACACGCCCGGGCCCTTGCGCTGCGTGATTTCCGGTATGTGCGCGCGCGCAACCCGCTGCGCGTCACGTTCGGTTTCGGCCTTGCGCCGTCGTCGAACATCAACGGCGGGTCATCATCAGATACGCTGTGGCTGACGCTGTTCGGGCAGCCCATCCCCTTCACCCTGTCGCCCGAGGCCCAGGCGCTTTCGGGGATTGAGACGCGCCTGTCGCTGGGGCTGGACCGGCGGTTCAGCACCGGCCCGCGCCATGAAACGCGGGTGGGGGTGAACCTGTCGGGCCGCGCCTACAGCCTGTCATCGGATGCGCGCCGCAAGGCCCCCGATGCGGATGCCGATGATTATGCCTTTGCCGCGGCCGAACTTTATCTAAGCCACGAAGCGCAACCGTCGGGCTGGCGCGCGCCCTGGGACATGCGGGCGACGCTGGGCCATAACGTCTATGGGGGCGATCCCCTGTCGAATTACGCGCGCCTTGATCTGGGCAAGGCGATCGCGCTGCCGGGGCAGCAGCGCCTGCGCCTTGGCATGGGACTGGAACGACAGTGGCGGCAGGACAAGGCCGATCGTTCCGCCACCATCCAGTCGGTTGAAACGCGCTACGCCCGCCCGGTTCCCGGCGGCGCGCTGAACTTTGGCCTGCGCGCCGCGCGCGTGCGGTCGCAGGCCAGTGACGTGGACCATACCGCCTATGGGCTTGATGCCGGTTACACCCTGGCCAAGCCGCTGGCGGGCGCCCGCATCGGCCTGAACCTTGGACTGGAAACGCGTGATTATGACCGCTCGGCCTTTGACCCCGCGGGGCGCCAGGATCTGAAGCTGCGCCTTGGCGTAACCGCCTTCCTGCCGGACCTCGACTACATGGGCTTTGCCCCCGAGGTTTCATTGCAGGCCGCGCGCACCAATTCGAACATCTTGCTTTATGACAGCCGCGATATCGGGGTCGGGCTCAACTTGCGATCCGCCTTCTGAAGCGGTTGGACACGGGCCTTTGCTGCGCTAGGGTGGGGCCCGGCAGCCCAAGGAGATCGCGATGAAACTGAAGTATCTGCATACCATGGTCCGCGTGCTCGACCTGGAAAAATCGATGGCCTTCTATCGCCTTCTGGGCCTTGAGGAGACGCGCCGCTATGAAAATGAGGGCGGGCGCTTTTCGCTGGTGTTCATGGCCCCCCCCGGCCAGCCCGACTGCCCGGTCGAACTGACGTGGAATTGGGACGGCGATCCCGGCCTGCCCAGCGACAGCCGCCACTTCGGCCATCTCGCCTATGAGGTCGATAATATCTATGACATGTGCCAGCACCTGATGGACAATGGCGTGACCATCAACCGCCCCCCGCGCGACGGGCGCATGGCCTTCGTGCGCAGCCCCGACAATATCTCGGTCGAGCTGTTGCAGATGGGCAGCGCGCTGCCGCCGGTCGAGCCCTGGGCCAGCATGGAAAACACCGGCCACTGGTGACGGGTCGCCGGGGGCATCCCGCAGGCGCGGCGGCGGCAAATTGGTGCGCGGGCTGGGCGATCAATAGATATAGCGGATCTGATCGCTCCAATACCGTTCCATCCGGCGCAAGGTATGATTGACCGCATCGATCGCATCCGGCCCGATCACGCCGCGCGTCTCCATGCCGCTTGCGTGACGTTCGAACAGTGCCGCCACCGCATCGCGCAGCATGCGCCCCTTGGGCGTCAGCCGCACCCGGACGGACCTTCGGTCAATTTCACAGCGCTGGTGGTGCATGTAACCGGTTTCGACCAGCTTCTTCAGATTATAGGATACGTTCGAGCCCTGATAATACCCGCGCGTGCGCAATTCGCCGGCCGTCACCTCATGATCGCCGACATTGAACAGCAACAGCGCCTGAACCGCGTTGATATCCAGAATCCCAAGCCGTTCGAATTCATCCTTGATGACATCCAGCAGCAAGCGGTGCAGCCGCTCTACCAAGGCGAGGCTTTCCAGATAGCCGGCCATCAGACCGGTGCCGGATGCCTGTGTCAAAGGGGTATGCAAAGTCATTCGTATCTCCGCCGGTCTCGCTGCCCGAAAGCGACACTGGACCAGAAACCCGAAATTTCGGTTAAGCGATCTTAGCCGCCGGCGTGGCGGGCCCGGGCAAAGGCGGCAATCTCGGTCAGCAGGTCCAGATAGCGCGCGGGACAGGCCTGCGTGCCTGACACCCAAGGATACAGATCCTGATCGTTCTCTTCCAGAAGCGCATCGAAAAGGTCCAGGCGCGCGGGGTCCATCGCCGCCAGGGACGCATCGGCATAGGGACCCAGAATCAGGTCCATTTCCTTCGTGCCACGCCGCCAGCTGCGCATCTTCATGCGTTTCAGCCGTGCTTCCTGCGTTTCGCCCATCGCCCCGTCCCCCTGCGGCACATCGCCTTGCGTCATTGCCCCTGCCCCAGCCTGCGTTCCAGCCGGCCCAGACGCGCGTCCAGATACTGCAACTGGTCGCGGATCGCGCGGATTTCGCGCAGGGTATCCTGATCGCCCCCCGCTTCTGCCCGGCTCTCGGGCGGGCCGTCAAGCCCCTCTCCCGTGCCGGTCAGCAGCCACATCAGCGACACGCCCAGCATCCCCGCCAGCATCTGAAGCCGGTTGGCGCGCGGATCGGCGGCATCATCTTCCCATCGCTGCAGCGTTTCCAGCCGCACCCCCATCCGCGTGGCCAGCGCGCGCTGGCTAAGGCCCGCGGCCTCGCGCGCGCCGGCCAGCCTGTCCCCGAAGGTGGCGATCTGCGCCCCGTACCAGTCGCTTGTGCCGGTGGTATCGGCCATGGCGCCCCCTGTTCGTGCTTGATCGGTTCACCCCCGCACCCTAAGACATGCAACCGGCAGATACAAACCGGAGCTTCCCATGGCCTTCCTTTCCGACACGCTGGCGCGCGTGAAACCATCGCCCACCATCGCCGTCACCAACAAGGCGCGCGAACTGCAAGAGGCCGGGCGCGACGTGATCGGCCTTGGCGCGGGCGAACCCGATTTCGACACCCCCGAAAACATCCGCGCCGCCGCCATCGCCGCGATCAACGCTGGCAAGACGAAATACACCGCCGTCGACGGCGTCCCGGAACTGAAAAAAGCCATCTGCGCCAAGTTCAAACGTGAAAACGGGCTGGACTATACCCCCGCCCAGATCACCGTGGGCACGGGTGGCAAACAGGTGCTGTACAATGCGCTGGTGGCCACCCTGAACCCCGGGGATGAGGTGATCATCCCCGCCCCCTACTGGGTCAGCTACCCCGACATGGTCCTGCTGGCCGGCGGCACCCCGGTCTTTGTCGAAGGGCCGATGGAAACCGGCTACAAGATCACCGGCGCACAGCTTGAGGCCGCGATCACCCCGAAAACCAAGTGGTTCATCTTCAACTCGCCCTCGAACCCCTCGGGCGCGGGCTATTCGGCGGCTGAACTCAGGGATCTGACCGATGTGCTGATGCGCCACCCCCATGTCTGGGTGATGTCGGATGACATGTATGAACACCTTGTCTTTGGCGATTTCAGGTTCGCCACGCCCGCGCAGGTCGAACCGGGGCTTTACGACCGCACGCTGACCTGCAACGGCGTATCCAAGGCCTATGCGATGACCGGCTGGCGCATCGGCTATGCCGGGGGCCCCGAACATCTGATCAAGGCGATGGGCAAGGTGCAGTCGCAATCCACCTCGAATCCCTGCTCGATCAGCCAATATGCCGCGGTCGAGGCGCTGAACGGCCCGCAGGATTACATCCGCGACAGCCGCGTGGCCTTTGAACGGCGCCGCGATCTGGTGGTCAGCGCGCTGAACGCCTGCCCCGGCATCACCTGCCCCATCCCGGAAGGTGCCTTCTACGTCTACCCCTCGATCCGGGACCTGATCGGCAAGACCTCGGCCGCGGGCGCGACGATCACCGATGATGAAACCTTCGCCACCGCCCTTCTGGAAGAGGCGGGCGTTGCCGTGGTGTTTGGTTCGGCCTTCGGCCTGTCGCCCAACTTCCGCATCAGCTATGCCACCTCCGACGCGGTCCTGGCCGAGGCCTGCGCCCGCATCAGGCGGTTCTGCGAAGAACTGAAATAGGCCGCGAAAGGGCAACGGATGGGCGATCTGCCAGACTATTACTTCCGCATCCGCGAAAATGGCGCAGCGGTTTTCCGGGTCGATACGGAAAACCGCCAGCGGCGGATCGAGATGGATCAGATCGCCGTCGTCAACATCCGCAACGGCGAAATCAAACCCCAGGGCGACCGCAGCCTGTCAGATCGTGACATGCAGGTCATCCGCGACTGGATCGCCGCGCGCAGCCAGACACTGGCGGCGCGCGACATCGACGACATCCACCGCACCATCGACCATCTGAATCTGACCGCGCACTGGGCCCAGTCGCGCGCGACGGATACGCAGCTGGACGCGGTCACCGATTCGCTGCTGCTTGCGATGCACGATCTGCGCACGGTGCTGGTGCGCAAGAAGTCCGAACGACTGCTGAAAGCCCCGGCCAGCACCACGGATTGATCCTTCGGCTTTGCCCAAATATCCCGGGGGTGAATTGGCGCCTTCGCGCCAAGAGGGGGCAGCGCCCCCTGCCCCGCGCCTTGGCGCCTTCGCCACACCATCGCCTCAGGCCGCGATGCGGACCCAGGCCCCACGCCAGAACCGCGCCATCAGCAAAAGGCTCGCCAGCGCCAAACCGATCACCAGCCCGAACCACAGCCCCTGGCCGCCGAAACCCAGCGGAAAGGCCAGCACATAGCTTGCCGGCACACCCACCGCCCAATAGCTGAACCCGGCAATCCACATCGGCACCCGCGTATCCTGCACCCCGCGCAGCAGGCCCAGCGCCATCACCTGCGCCGCATCGAACAGCTGAAACAGCGCCGCCACCGCCAAAAGCCCCGCCCCGAACCCCACGATCACCGCCCGGTCCGGGTTGCCCGGGTCCAGGAACGCGCCGATCAACAGCTCGGGCAAGGTCAGGAACAGCACGACCATGGCGCAGGCGATCGCCAGCGACAGGGCGATCCCCACGGCGGCGGCATCACGCATCCGCTGCACATCGCCCGCCCCCTGCGCGCGCCCGGCCCGCACGGTCACCGCATTGGACAGGCCCAGATGCACCATGAAGGTCAGGCCCGACAGTTCCACCGCAATGCCATGCGCGGCCAGTTCGCGGGTGCCGATCCAGCCCATCATCAGCGCCGAGGCCTGAAACAACCCGCCCTCGGCCAGCCCGGTCAGGCCGATCGGCAGGCCCAGCCGGAACACCTGCCGGAAGGCGGGCCAATCAGGCCGCCAGAACCGCTGGAACAGCGCAAAGCCACGCAGCGCGGGCAGCCAGGCGGCATAGACTGCCAGCGCCACAAACCCCAGAACCTGCACCACGACCGAGGCCGCCGCCGCCCCCCGCACGCCCAGTTCCGGCGCACCCAGATTGCCAAAGATCAGCACCCAGTTCAGCGCGGCATTGGCCGCCACCCCCGACAAGGTGACCCACAGCACCACCTGCGTGCGCTCATTCGCGGCCAGATAGCTTTTCAGCACCATCACCAGAAGCGCCGGTACCATGCCCCAGCCGGCCACGCGCAGATAGCTTTGCGCCAGCGCCGCGATCTCGGGCTGCTGGCCCAGCGCCAGAAGGATCGGCCCCGACCACCACATCAGCGGCAGGATGACCACCCCGTAAAGAATCGACAGCCAAAGCCCCATGCGCGCATCGCGCCGCACCTGGGTGCGATCGCCCGCGCCCAGCGCCGCGGCGACCATCCCCATCACCGCGATTCCGAACCCCGATCCCAGGATGAAGACAATGAAAAAGCCTGAGGCCCCCAGCACCCCGGCGGCCAGCTCTTCGACGCCATACCAGCCCAGCATCACCGTATCGGTAACATGCAGCAACATCTGCGCCAGGTGCGAGCCGATCAGCGGCAGGCCAAGCGTCAGCGTCGCGCGCAGATGGGCGCCGGGGGACAGGCGGTCAGGATGCGTCATGGCCGGACGCTACAGCCACGCCACCGCGCCGTCCAGCCACCCGCACAGCCCCCGACGCTGCGGCAACCACGGCACCGGGGGCCCGCCGCGATCACGGCGCCGCTTGTGTCACCGGCGCGCCCCCCTGCACCGGGCGCGCGCGGCGCTGATCGGGATGCAGCGACAGGCCCAGAATATGCTCGGACCTGTGAACGACGTGGCTGGCATTGCCCACGATCATCGGATCAGGTGGCGTAGCCACGGAAAGGTCCTTGTCCGGATAATCCAGCGTGGACAGGAAATGGCGCATGCAGTTCAACCGCGCGCGTTTCTTGTCGTTCGATTTCACGATCGTCCAGGGCGCATCGGCGGTGTCGGTATAGAAAAACATCGCCTCTTTCGCCTCGGTATAGTCATCCCATTTGCCCAGGCTTGCCAGATCGATGGGCGACAACTTCCAGCGCTTCAGCGGATCGGTCTCGCGCGCCCTGAAACGCCGGCCCTGTTCATCGCGCGTGACCGAGAACCAGTATTTGTAAAGCCGGATCCCCGAACGCACCAGCATGCGTTCCAATTCCGGGGTCTGGCGCATGAATTCCAGATATTCGGTGGCGGTGCAAAAGCCCATGACCCGTTCCACGCCTGCGCGGTTGTACCAGCTGCGATCATAAAAGACCATTTCCCCGCCGGTCGGCAGGTGGTCGATGTAGCGCTGGAAATACCACTGGCCGCGCTCTTCCTCGGTGGGTTTGTTCAACGCCACCACGCGCGCGAACCGCGGGTTTAGATGTTCGGTGAAGCGCTTGATCGTGCCCCCCTTGCCGGCGGCATCGCGGCCCTCGAACAGGATGACGAATTTTTGCCTCGTCTCCTGTGCCCAGATCTGGACCTTCAGCAGTTCCGCCTGCAGCCTGGCCTTCTCGGCTTCATAGGCCGTGCGTCCCATGCGGCGCGGATAGGGATAGCGCCCAGATTCGAACGCCAGCCGGATCGCATTGGGATCAACACGCGGAAAGGCCTTGGGACCCTCACCCTCTGGAGCATCCGCGATCACGTCCGCCTCAACCGGCGCCACGTCCCCGGGCGGTTTCGCCACCGCGGGCATCACGTCTTCAGACATCGTCTCTTCGACGGTCGTTTCGACAAGCTGATCGTTCATACGCACCGCTCCACACATCACACATGATCCATAGGACATTTTGGCGCAGCCCACCTTGATGCGTGTCAAATCTGCCGCGCAACAGGCCGCCCTGCACAGCTCATGAGCACGAACAGGCCACTGGGCTTTTCAATCCGCAAGACGCGCGACAGTCTGGCCCCCGAACAGGCAGGAGAACCCATGATCACCATCTACGGCATCTACCGCTCCCGCGCGACGCGCAACATCTGGCTGCTGGAAGAACTGAAGGCGCCCTATACGCTCAAGGCCGTGGTCCAGGCCAACCGGCTGGCCGATCCCGGCGCCCCGGACGCGCCCCTCAACACGCTCAGCCCCGAGTTTCTGAAACTCTCGCCCGCCGGCGCCATCCCGGTGATGGAGGACGGCGGCCTGATCCTGTCGGAATCGCTGGCCATCAACCACTACATCGCCCGAAAGCACGGCGGGCCGCTGGCCCCCACGGACCTGCGCGAAGAGGCGCAGATGGTGCAATGGGCCCTGTTCGGGGCGACATGGATCGAATCCCATGCGCTTGAAATCGCCTATGCCCATGCGCGCGGCGAGGCGGCAAGCGCGGCGGGACAGGCGGTGATCCGGTCGGCTGCCGAACAGCTGACCCGGCCCCTGGCCGCGCTGGAAACGCATCTGTCCTGCCACAGCCACATGGTCGGCGGACGCTTTACCGTGGCAGACATCAACATGGCGGAAATCCTGCGCTACTGTCAGCCGCACAACCCGCTGATGGATCGCTTCGGCCGGGTGAAAAGCTGGCTTGACCACTGCCAGTCCCGCCCCGCCTTCCGCAAGATGTGGGCCGCACGCGAGACCGAGGCGATCTGACCCCGGCGCGCGCAGGGGGCTCTGCCCCCGGGCCTGCGGCCCTCCCCCGGAGTATTTGATCCAAGAAGAAGCGGTGCGGGCTTCTTCTTGGACCAAATACTCATGACCCGGCCGCCACGGGCAAAAGGGTACCGCATGGGGCCGGGCTTGCCCCCGGTCCCCCGGATGCGGTATCCCCTTGGGCCAGCCCCAAGAGAAAGACGAGCAGCATGGCCGACGACCTTCTGTCTTCCCAGCCCGAAACCTATGACGCCTCTTCGATCGAGGTGCTTGAGGGGCTGGAGCCGGTGCGCAAACGGCCAGGCATGTATATCGGCGGCACGGATGAACGCGCGCTGCATCACATGGTGGCGGAAATCCTCGACAATTCAATGGATGAGGCGGTAGCGGGTCATGCCAGCCGCATCGAGGTGGAACTGGGGGCGGACCATTCGGTGACCATCCGCGACAACGGCCGCGGCATCCCGATCGATCCGCACCCGAAATTCCCCGGCAAATCGGCGCTGGAAGTGATCCTGTGCACGTTGCATGCGGGGGGCAAGTTCTCGGGCGATGCCTATCAGACATCGGGCGGGTTGCACGGGGTGGGCGCCTCGGTCGTCAATGCGCTGTCGGATCTTATGGTGGTGCAGGTGGCGCGCAACAAGGAGCTGTTCGAACAACGCTTTTCGCGCGGCATCCCGCAGGGCCCGGTGGAAAAGATCGGCGCCGCCCCGAACCGGCGCGGCACCACGGTGACCTTCCATGCCGATGAGCAGATCTTTGGCCACCACCGGTTCCGCCCCGCGCGGCTGTTGAAGATGGTGCGGTCCAAGGCCTATCTGTTTTCGGGCGTCGAGATCCGCTGGAAATCCGCGATCGACGATGGCGAGACGCCGCTGGAGGCGGTGTTCCACTTTCCTGGCGGGCTGTCGGACTATCTGACCGAAAGCCTTGGCAAGGCGATGACCTATGCGGACCGCCCCTTTGCGGGCAAGGTGGGCTTTCAGGAAAAGTTCGGCGTGCCGGGCAGCGTGGAATGGGCGATCAACTGGACGCCCGCGCGCGATGGGTTCATCGGGTCTTATTGCAACACCGTGCCCACGCCCGAGGGCGGCACGCATGAGGCGGGCTTCTGGGCGGCGATCCTGAAGGGCATCCGCGCCTATGGCGAACTGGTCAAAAACCGCAAGGCCGAACAGATCACCCGCGACGATCTGCTGACCGGGGGCTGCGCGCTGGTGTCGTGCTTCATCCGCGAGCCGGAATTCGTGGGCCAGACCAAGGACCGGCTGGCCACCGTCGAGGCGCAGCGGCTGGTGGAAGGCGCGGTGCGCGACCATTTCGACAACTGGCTTGCGGCGGATACGAAATCGGCGGGGGCGATTCTGGATTTCCTGGTGCTACGCGCCGAGGAACGGCTGCGACGGCGGCAGGAAAAGGAAACCCAGCGCAAATCCGCAACGAAAAAGCTGCGCCTGCCGGGCAAGCTGGTTGATTGTTCGGCCACCAACCGCGCGGGGACCGAGCTTTTCATCGTCGAGGGCGACTCGGCCGGGGGCAGCGCCAAGATGGCGCGCGAGCGGAATTTTCAGGCCCTGCTGCCGATCCGCGGCAAGATCCTGAACGTTCTGGGCGCGGCCTCGGGGAAGATGGGGGCAAACCAGGAAATCAGCAACCTGTGCCAGGCACTTGGCGTGGGGCTGGGAACCAAGTTCAACATCGAGGATCTGCGCTACGACAAGGTCATCATCATGACCGACGCGGATGTGGACGGCGCGCATATCGCAAGCCTTCTGATGACCTTTTTCTTCACCCAGATGCGGCCGCTGATCGACAAGGGGCACCTTTATCTGGCCTGCCCGCCGCTGTACCGGCTGACGCAGGGGGCCAAGCGGCTTTATGTGGCCGATGAGGCCGAGAAAGAGCAGTGGCTGCAGAAGGGCCTGGGCGGCAAGGGCAAGATCGACGTGCAGCGGTTCAAGGGGCTGGGCGAAATGGACGCCAAGGACCTAAAGGATACGACGATGAACCCCGTAACGCGCAAGCTGATCCGGGTGACGATCCATGACGACATCCCCGGCGAGACCGGCGATCTGGTGGAACGTCTGATGGGCAAGAAGCCGGAACTGCGTTTTCAGTATATCCAGGAAAACGCGCAATTCGTCGAAGAGCTGGACGTCTAGGCCCGGGGGATACGCGCCCCGGGGCCGTGTTTGGGCCCCGGGTTCAGCGCCCCAATGCCTCAAGATATTCGGCCAGCTGCACCAGACGCAGCGGCGTAGGCGTGGCGATGCCATCGCCGGTATCGACCAGCACGGTTTCCCCTTCCAGCAACTCGCCAAAGGCGGGCATGTCGCTGCCGCCATGGCCATCGCGGGCATAGCCGTAGATCTGGCTCATGACCTGGGCCTTGGGAAAGGCCCCGCCATTCAGCACGGCCAGCTGTGTCAGATCGGGCGCGGCCACGCCCAGATCACGGGCAACCTCGCCATCGCCCCGGCCTGCGGGGCCGTGGCAGGTCGCGCACATGTCGGCATAGTCATCGGCCCCCGTCGGTGTGGATACCGCCTCCTTCATCGGCATGCAGGCGGCAAGACCGGCGAACAGGGGAATGAACAGGGTGGCTGCGCGCATGGGGACCTCCGTTATTTGCAACAGGCTACGTCGCCCGGGCCCATGACGCAACTGGCCGCGGGCAAAGTGAAAAGCCCGGCGCAAAGGAAAAGGCCACGCATTGCGTGGCCCCTGAAACACCCCGGAAAACGACCCGGGCGGATCGGCAGATCTTACTTGATCTTGCCTTCCTTGTATTCGACATGCTTGCGCACGACCGGATCGTATTTGTTCACGGTCATCTTTTCGGTCATGGTGCGGGCATTCTTCTTGGTCACGTAGAAGTGCCCGGTGCCCGCCGTCGAGTTCAGACGGATCTTGATCGTCGTCGGCTTCGCCATTTCTCAGTCTCCTAGAGTCGGGCGAGGCCGCCCGCGAAATCCTTGAAGCCCGCCTTTTAAACGGACCCGGACCAGAGTCAACCGCGAAACCCCGCAGCGGGCATAAATTTCTGCCCGCTGCAGACGTTTTCCGAACCGGGGTCAGTGCGTGGGCTTTCCCATCGCCCGGTGAATTTCCAGCACCTTCCCGGCCTCCAGAGCCAGCGCCGCGGCCAGATTGGCCAGGTATTGCTTTTCGGCATCCGTATCGGCGCTGATCGCCATCAGCGCCGCGGAATAAACCTGGGCCTTCGCCCCCTCGCCCACAGCGGCGGCCAGGCCGGAAATGTCGATGGGCCGGTCAAGTTCGGCGGCGACGAAGGCGATTTCCTCATCCGTGGCATCCCCCAGATGATCCAGAATCGCGGCGCGTTCGGCCGGATCAATCTCGCCATCCGATTTCGCAGCCTGGATCATGGCGCGGATCATCAGCCTGGCGTTATCCTCCATCATCGCGTCGACGGCCGTGCCCCCCGTGACCGCCGAAAGCATGTCACCCAGACCCGAGGCGCCGGTTTTCGCGGCCCCCGTCATCGCCCCCATCATCGCCCCCAGCCCCGCCTCGGTGGCCTCGGTCGCCTGCGCCGCCTGGGTGCCAAAGCGGGCCATCATGTCACGCACCGCCTGCTTGCCGCCGGGCAAGCCCAACCGTTCGGCCATGTCGCCCATCTGGTCGGCCATGCCACCGGGCTGGCCCGCCCCACGCAGCGCCTCTTTCATGCCGTCCATGCCACCGCCCTTGCGGAACCGATCCACCCCCCGCGCGGCGGCAAAGCCAACGGCCAGGGTGGCCAGCGTCTTGACGAAACTCATGGTCGTGTCTCCCTATGGTTTCCGTGCTGTGATTGTGCGGACAATTCACCCGATCGCCAACAGGATTCACACCCCAATGCAAACCGGGCGCCAACGGGTCCGGACCGATCAGATCGCGGCCACAGCCGTGGCCAGCAATGTACGCACCTTACGGGCCGTCACCAAAAGATCGTCATTCCCGACCGCCATCATCGAGGCAACCGGATCAATCGCGCTGACCTCAACCCCACCGGGCACCGCACGCAGGATCACGTTGCAGGGCAACATCGTCCCCACGCGCGGTTCCTGCCCGATCGCATCCCAGGCAAGACCCGGGTTGCAGGCGCCCAGAATACGGTAATGATCCATGTCCCGGTCCAGCTTTGCCTTCATCGTCGCCTGAACGTCAATCTCGGTCAGGACCCCAAAGCCCTGGCCGGCCAGCGCCTTGCGCACCCGCGCCTCGACCTGGTCAACATCCGCACCCTCGATAAGGCGATCCATCGTGTAGCCCATCCCCGATCCTCCTTGCTGCGCCGCGCGATGGTCCCCCGCGCCGCCAGCGCCGTCAAGCCGGGACACCATCACGCACGGGTGATCGGGGGAACTTTGCGCGGAGGGCCTGTAAGCCGGATTTTGTCCAAGGGGTCGCCCCCTCTGGATGACCATTCCTCTGGCCCCGCAGTTACCTGCGGGATCTAGCCGCCAACCCGGACCGCTCGGGGCGAAGTTCCCCTGCCGGCCTTGCGGCGCGGCGCGCGGTCCCTATTCGGCGTTGCTCCCGGTGGGGCTTGCCATGCCGGTCCTGTTGCCAGTCCCGCGGTGGGCTCTTACCCCACCGTTTCACCCTTGCCCGTCCGTGAACGGGCGGTCTTGTTCTCTGTGGCGCTTTCCCTGGGGTTACCCCCGCCGGGCGTTACCCGGCACCGTCACTTCATGGAGTCCGGACTTTCCTCGCGCGTCCAGGTATCCGGGGCAAACCGCAGACCTTTGGACCCGCGCGGTCATCCAGCCCTCCGCGCCCGTTCCAGATAGGCGGTGGTCACGCCCGCGTCAATGGCGCAGGGGGCTCTGCCCCGGTCGGCTTCGCCGCCCTCCCCGGAGTATTTTGGGCCAAAAAGAAGGACGCGATTTCTTCTTGGCTGAAATACTCCGGGGGTGAGGCGCGTCAGCGCCGAGGGGGCAGCGCCCCCTGCGCCCTTCTCAGGCGCGCCAGAAATCTCCGTCCTGGCCGAAGCGGGCTGCAAGATCGGCGATCAGCGCCATGTCCGCGGAGGCCAGTGGCCCGGTGGCGCGGGGCCGGAAACGCAGGCGGAAGGCCTGCAGCAGCTTATCCAAAGGCGCGGCCGGGTAGCCAAAGGCCTGTGCCAGCGCCGCGAAGGCCAATGGATCGGCGGGTGGGGCCGGGTCAAGCGGTTCGGGCCAGACCGACAGGCCCTGCAACGCCAGCCGGCGCCAGTCAAAGCGCGGACCGGGATCGGCTTTGCGGTCCGGTGCCAGATCGGAATGGGCGATCACACCGTCCGCGGCAATGGCCCAGCGGGCCATGATCGCGCGCAACAACTGCTCCAGCGCGGCCATCTGCGGTTCGGGAAAGGGCGCATCGCCCGGATTGGCCAGTTCGATCCCGATCGAGCGGGAATTGACATCCCCCTGCCCCGCCCATTCGCCCGCACCGGCGTGCCAGGCCCGGGCTTCTTCGGCGACCAGTTGTTCGACCGTTCCGGTTTCCGAAATCAGCCAATGCGCAGAAACCTCGGCCGCGGGGTCGCACAGGCGATCCCGCGCTGCCACGCAGCTTGGCATGGCGGTGTAATGGATCACGATCAGCCCGGGCCGCCCGCCCCCCCGCCTGTCGCCGAAATTCGGAGAGGGCAGCCCCATCGGATCAGTTGCGCACCGACTGAAACGGCGTCGGATCCCAGGCGCAGGCGAAGCCGTCGCCATCGGGGTCCAGGTGACGCGGATCGCGTTCCGGTCCGCCGCGGCGCAGAAACTCCATCTGTGCCTGATCGGAAGAGATAAAGCGCGCGCAGGCACGGTCGTGATTGGTCAGGGCCAGCAGCCCCCCGCGCTGCCAGACCGGCTGGCCCAGCCGGTTCGGCGCCTGCAGCGCATAGGCCGCAAGGTTCGGGGCGGCGGCCGTCGCAGGCGGTGTGGCGACCGGCAATGTCGCGACAGGGGCCGACACCGGGGCCGTGGCCGATGTCAGACCCGGGATCGCCGACAGGGGCGCCCCGTCTGCCGGGGCTGGCGCGATCGGCGCCACCGATATCGGCCCGGGCTGGATCGCCCCTACCGAGGCGTTCGGAACGGGGGGGGGCGAGGCCGGCGCGACCGGCGCCGGGGCGGTGCCGCGCAGGGCGGCCTCGCGCTCGGCCAGATAGGTCTGATAATCGCCAAACCCGACCCCGGCGGACAGGTTCGGCCCCTGGGCGTCACAGCCCGCCAGTATCAGCGCCGGGATCACCAGCAGAACCGCACGCATCCTTGCCCCCCTTCGATTTGCAGGGATCAGCCCCCCGTCACCACCATTTCGCGGGCTTCGCGGCGAATCCAACCGCCTTTTCCAGCACATAGGCGTGGTTCAGCAGATCGCCCTCTTGCCACGGCCGGCCGATCAGCTGCAGCCCCAGCGGCAGGCCCCTGGCATCCATCCCCGCAGGAACCGCGATGCCGGGCAGTCCGGCCAGGTTCACCGTCACGGTGAACACATCGTTCAGATACATCGCCACCGGATCGGCATTGGCCATTTCCCCCAGGCCAAAGGCCGAAGACGGGGTCGCGGGCGTCAGGATCGCGTCGATCCCTGCGGCAAAAGCCTGATCGAAGTCGCGCTTGATCAGGGCGCGCACCTTGCGGGCGCGATTATAGTAAGCATCGTAGAAGCCCGCCGACAGCACATAGGTGCCGATCATCACCCGGCGCTGGACCTCTTTGCCAAACCCCTCGGCGCGGGTCTTTTCATACATCTCGGTGATGCCGTCGCCCTTGCCCAGCCGCGCGCGGTGGCCATAGCGCACCCCGTCATAGCGCGCGAGGTTCGAGGACGCCTCGGCCGGGGCCACGACGTAATAGGCCGGCAGCGCGTATTTGGTATGCGGAAGCGAGATGTCGACGATCTCGGCACCCGCATCCTTCAGCATCGCCGCCCCGTCGGACCACAGCTTCTCGATCTCGGCGGGCATGCCGTCCATGCGGTATTCGCGCGGGATGCCGATCTTCCTGCCGCGGATATCGCCGCTCAGCGCGGCCTCAAAATCCGGCACGGGGATGTCGGCGCTGGTGGAATCCTTCGGATCGTGGCTGCACATCGCCCCCAGCATGATCGCCGCATCGCGCACCGTCTTGGTCATCGGACCCGCCTGATCGAGGCTGGAGGCAAAGGCCACCACACCCCAGCGGCTGACGCGGCCATAGGTCGGCTTGATCCCGACGATGCCGGTAAAGGCCGCCGGCTGCCGGATCGAGCCGCCGGTGTCGGTACCGGTCGCGGCCAGACACAGATCCGCCGCCACCGCCGCGGCCGAGCCGCCCGAAGACCCGCCCGGCGTCAGCGCCGTCGGGTCATTGCCGCGCCGCCAGGGGTTGACCACATTGCCATAGCACGCGGTCTCGTTCGACGAGCCCATGGCGAATTCGTCCATCGACAGCTTGCCCAGCATCACCGCCCCCGCATCCCACAGGTTCTGCGTCACGGTGGATTCGTATTCCGGCCGGAACCCTTCCAGAATGCGCGATGCCGCCTGCGACGGCACGCCCTTCGTGCAGAACAGATCCTTGATCCCAAGCGGGATGCCGCACATCGCCGGCGCATCGCCCGCCCTGATCCGCGCATCGGCCGCCTGCGCCTGTTCGCGCGCGATCTCGGGCGTGTGGTGCACGAAAGCATTCAGCGCGCCCGCCCCCTCGATCGCCTTCAGGCAGGTCTCGGTGATCTCGGCCGAGGTCACATCGCCCTTGCGCAGCGCATCGCGGGCATCGGCAATCGTCAGTTCGTTCAGGCTCATTCCACCACCTTCGGCACGGCAAAGAAACCCTCGCGGGCATCGGGCGCATTGGACAGGATCTTATCGGGATACCCGCCATCGGTCACCACATCTGCGCGCCGCTTCAGCCGCATCGGCGTGACCGAGGTCATCGGCTCGACCCCGTCGACATTCACTTCGTTCAGCTGCTCCATGAAGGTCAGGATGCCGGACAATTCGCCGGCCAGCGCCGGCAGATCTTCTTCGGCCACGGCAATGCGCGCCAGATGCGCCACCTTGCGGGCGGTGTCGATGTCGATGGACATGGGGCTCTCCGCTGTTCTCGGGGCCGGGTTTAGCGCCCAAGGGGCAGGCTTTCAAGCGCGCCGCGCCTGCAAGCCACCGCCCGCCCCTTCCCTTTCCCCCCATCGGCGCTACTGTTGGCGCAACAGCAACGGAGGACCCCATGAAACTGACCTGGCTTGGCCATTCCGGCTTCCGGCTGGAAATCGAGGACGCCGTGATCCTGATCGACCCCTGGATCACCGGCAACCCGGTCTTTCCCGCCGACCGCCGGGACGAGGCGACCGGGGGCGCGACCCACATCCTGGTGACCCACGGGCATGGCGATCACACCGGCGACGCGCTGGCCATCGCGAAACAGAAAAAGATCCCGGTGGCGGGCATCTATGACCTGATCAGCCACTGGCAGGGCACCGAGGGGATCGAGGGAATCGGTTTCAACAAGGGCGGCACGATCGATCTTGGCGGGGCGAAAGTGACGATGGTCAACGCCTGCCACTCTTCCTCGATGGGTTCGGCGGCGGGGCCGGTCTATGCCGGGGCAGAAGCTGGATACATGATCGCCGGCGAGGGCCACACGATCTATGTGTCGGGCGATACCGACATCATGGCCGACATGGACTGGATGGGCGAATACCATACCCCCGACATCGGCATCCTGTGCGCAGGCGGCCATTTCACGATGGACATGAAACGCGCGGCCTTTGCGGCGCGGAAATATTTCGACTTCAAGACCGTGATTCCCTGCCACTACCGCACCTTCCCGCTGCTGGAACAATCGGCCGAGGCACTGAAGGCCGGGTTGCCCGGGGTGCAGGTGATCGAACCGCAGGCACTGGACCCGATCCGGTTCTGAACCCTTCGGCTTTGTCGAAATATCCTGCGGGGGTCCGGGGGTGCAAAACCCCCGGCCTTGCCGTTTGCGCCTGCGGGGGGGGGGGGGGGGGGGGGGGGGGGGGGGGGGGGGGGGGGGGGGGGGCGGGGGGGGCGGGGGGGGGGGGGGGGGGGGGGGGGGGGGGGGGGGGGGGGGGGGGGGGGGGGGGGGGGGGGGGGGGGGGGGGGGGGGGGGGGGGGGGGGGGGGGGTGGCTCCCCCCCCCCCGCCCCCGCCCGCGCCCCTGCTCCCCCCCCTCTGGTTTTCCTCAAATCGCGGGGGGGGGGGGGGGGGCCCCCCCCCCCCCCCCCTTGCCGTTTGCGCCTGCGCCGGGGGCGCTGCCCCCGGACCCCCGGAGTATTTCGGCCAAGAAGAAGCTGCGATCAGCGCCTTTCGGCGAAAAAGCTTTTCAGAAGCCGCTCGGCTTCGGCCGCGCCGATGCCGTCATAGATCTCGGGCACATGGTGGCACTGGGGATGGGAAAAGATGCGCGGCCCCTGCGCCACGCCGCCGGATTTCGGATCCGACGCGCCATAATAGACGCGCGCGATACGGGCGTTGGACAGGGCAGCGGCGCACATCGGGCAGGGTTCGAGCGTGACGTAAAGGTCATGGCCCGGCAGCCGTTCCGACCCCGCAGCGGCACAGGCGGCGCGCAGGACGAGGATTTCGGCATGCGCGGTCGGGTCGCGCAACTCGCGTGTGCGGTTGCCGGCGCGGGCAACGATATGGCCTTCCGGGGCGACGACGACCGCGCCCACCGGCACCTCGCCGCGCAGACCGGCGGCGCGGGCCTGGGCCAGGGCTTCGTCCATGAAACTTGTGAACCTGCTCATGGCCCTTCATGGGCGCAGAATGGTCCCTTGCGCAAGGTGCTTCCCCTCTGCCACGCTTCGCTGTAGAGAGGCGGCTTGCAATTCCCCGAAGGATGATCCGATGGCCACCGAAGACAAAGCCCCCGCTACCGACCGCATCGCCAAGGTGATCGCGCGGTCCGGGGTGGCCTCGCGCCGCGATGCGGAAAAGATGATCCTTGCGGGGCGCGTTGCCGTAAATGGCAAGAAGATCGACAGCCCCGCGCTGGACGTGACGCCCGCCGACCGGGTCACGATCGATGGCAAGCCGATTGATGCGCCGCAGGAAACGCGGGTCTGGCTGTATTACAAGCCCCTTGGCCTGGTGACGACCGAGAAGGACGAGCAGGGCCGCCGGACGATCTTTGATGAAATGCCCGAGGGGATGCCGCGGGTTCTGAACGTCGGGCGGCTGGACCTGAATTCGGAAGGGTTGCTGCTGCTGACCAATGACGGCGGGCTGAAGCGACGGCTGGAGCTGCCGGAGACCGGCTGGCTGCGCAAATACCGCGTCCGGGTGAACGGGCGGCCGAATGACGCGACCTTCGATCCGCTGCGCCGGGGCATCACCATCGAGGGCGAGGAATTCCAGCCGATGGAAATCACGCTGGACCGCCAGCAGGGGGCCAACGCATGGCTGACCGTGGGCATCCGCGAGGGCCGCAACCGCGAGGTGCGCCGCGCGATGGCCGAGGTGGGTCTGGTCGTGAACCGGCTGATCCGGGTCAGCTATGGCCCGTTCCGCCTGAATGAGATGAAGCCCGGCGATGTGGTCGAGGTAAAGCGCCGTGTGCTGCGTGATCAGCTGGGCAGTCTTCTGACCGGGGAAGAGACGGACAGCCGGCCCGCCCGCGACGCCGAAGGCGACCGCCCGCGGCGCGATGGCGACCGCAAGCCTTTTGCCAGGCGTGAGGATGGGGGTCGCAAGCCCTATGCCCGGCGTGAGGATGGCGACCGCAAGCCCTATGCCCGGCGTGAAGATGGCGACCGCAAGCCCTATGTCAAGCGTGAGGATGGCGACCGCAAGCCCTATGCCCGGCGTGAGGATGGCGACCGCAAGCCCTATGCCAGGCGTGAGGATGGCGATCGCAAGCCTTTTGCCAAGCGCGAGGATGGCGACCGCAAGCCCTATGCCAGGCGTGAGGATGGCGACCGCAAGCCTTTTGCCAGGCGTGAGGATGGCGATCGCAAGCCCTATGCCCGGCGTGAGGATGGGGATCGCAAGCCTTTTGCCCGGCGTGAGGATGGGGATCGCAAGCCCTATGCCCGGCGTGAAGATGGCGATCGCAAGCCTTTTGCCAAGCGCGAGGACGGCGAACGCAAGCCGCGCTGGGGTGCTGCTGGCGGCAAGGCGCGTTCGGAAGGCGATCAGCGTCCCGCTGACCGCGGTGATCGCACGCGCGGATCGGGGCCCGCGGGGGCCGGAAGATCGGCCGGCTACAAGTCGCATGGCGCCAAGCCCGAAGCCGGGGCGCGATCCGCGGGCCACAAGCCCGAAGGCGGCGCGCGTGGGGGCAAGCCGGGTGGCGGAAAGCCCGGCGCAGCGGGTGCGAAACAGGGCGGGTTCCGGCCCGCCACCGGGCCGCGGTCCGGCCCCAGGCCCGGCGGCCCGAAGGGGGGGCGCCCCAAGCCGGGCGGCACGCGCTGATCCCATAGGCCGATTCCCGCCACCCCCGCCAGGAACGGATGCCGTTTGCGGCAGATTGCAGCCGATGCCTCTGGCGGCGGGGCGGGATCGTGCCTATACAAAAGAACGTGCATATCCATAAGAAGTCGGGCATTTTCGGTCCGGCCAGAACGCCGGGGGGCACATGTCGCAAGCCACGGTCAGACGTGTCGCGTTTTATCTTCTTGTGGCGCTGACGCTTTCGGTCGCGCTGACCGGCAGCGTGTGAGGCGGGTCATGGCGCAGCGATTTGGCGGAAAATACAGTCCTGACAACGACCGCCCCCCCGGACGCGGGCAACCGCCGCTGGCGGGGCGCGAATATGACCCCGCCCTGACGCCCGTCCGGCCGCGCCACCCGCATGAAAACCGTCCCTTCTGGGTGACGCTGGCGGCCACGCCGTTTCTGCTGGGGGCCTTTGGCGACGGGCCGGTGGCGCTGGCGTTGAACCTTGCGGCCTTTGCGGGGATCGCCGCATCGTCCTGGCTGACGCGCGAGGGGCTGCGGGCCCAGGCCGAATATGACGCCCGCCGCGTTGCCCGCCGCCCGGCCATTCCGCGCAAGGCCTTTGGCGCGGCGCTGTATGCGATCGCCCTGGGGATTGGGGCCTGGCTGGCCTCGGGGCTGCCGGGCGCGGGCCTGATCGGGGTGGTGGGGGGCGTCGCCCATGCCTTCGCCTTCGGCCCCGACCCGCGCAAGGACAAGGGGATGGAGGGCATCGACCGGTTTCAGCAGGACCGCGTGGCCCGCATCATCGCCGAGGGCGAGAAATACCTGGACGGCATGCGTGAGGCCATTGCCCGCACCAGGGACCGGCGGCTGGCCGCGCGGGTGGACATGTTCGCCGCCACCGCCCGCAGCCTGTTCGACGCGGTCGAGCAGGACCCGGCGGACCTGACGGCCGCGCGCAAATACATGGGCGTCTATCTGATGGGTGCGCGCGATGCCACGATCCGCTTTGCCGACCTTTGGACGGCCACGCGCGATACCGGCGCGCGCGCCGATTACGAGGCGCTTCTGGCCGATCTGGAGGCCAATTTCACCGCCCGCACCCGCAGCCTGATCGAAAACGGGCGCGAGGGGCTGGATGTCGAGATCGAAGTGCTGCGCGAGCGTCTCGCGCGTGAAGGGGTGCGGCCCGATCAGCCCACACCCCGCGACAGTGGAGAGCCGAGATGACCGAGACCATTCGTCAGAAAGCCGCCGCGGAACTGGCCGAGATTGAAAAGGTGACCGCCGCGATCCTGCCCGAACCGGGCACCGAGATCGTGCCGCTGGCCACCGCCCCCGCCCCCCAAGCCGAGGAAATCCGCCGCCGCATGGCCGAAATCGACCTGGCCGACACCGGGTCCATCGTGAATTTCGGCGCGCGCGCCCAAGGCGAATTGCAACAGATCAGCCAGGCGATGCTGGCGGATGTGAAGAACAAGGACGTGGGCCCCGCCGGCGACAGCCTGCGCAAGATCGTGACCACGATCCGGGGGTTCTCGGTTTCCGAACTTGACGTGCGGCGCGAACGCAGCTGGTGGGAAAAGCTGCTGGGCCGCACCGCGCCCTTCGCCAATTTCCTGGCCCGGTTCGAGGCCGTTCAGGGCCAGATCGACAAAGTCACCGACGATCTTCTGGGGCATGAACACAAGCTGCTGAAAGACATCAAGTCGCTGGACCTGCTGTACGAAAAGACGCTTGATTTCTATGATGAACTTGCGCTGTACATCGCGGCTGGCGAGGAAAAGCTGGCCGAACTCGACGCCACCACGATCCCCGCGAAAGAGGCCGAAGTGGCAGCGGCCGCCGAAAACGACCAGGTGATGAAGGCGCAGGAATTGCGTGACCTGCGCGGGGCGCGTGACGATCTGGAACGGCGCGTCCATGACCTGAAACTGACACGCCAGGTCACCATGCAGTCGCTGCCCTCGATCCGGCTTGTGCAGGAAAACGACAAGTCTCTGGTGACCAAGATCAATTCGACCCTGGTCAACACCGTGCCGCTTTGGGAAACGCAGCTGGCACAGGCAGTGACGATCCAGCGCAGCTCCGAGGCCGCCAAGGCCGTGCGCGCGGCCAATGACCTGACAAACGAATTGCTGACCGCCAATGCCAGGAACCTGCGCGAGGCCAACAAGATCGTACGCGAGGAAATGGAACGCGGCGTTTTCGACATCGAGGCGGTCAAGACCGCCAATGCCGAACTGATCGCCACGATCGAGGACAGCCTGCGCATCGCGGACGAGGGCAAGCGCAAGCGCGCCGCCGCCGAGGAAGAGCTGAAGAAGATGGAGTCCGGGCTGCGCGACACGCTGGCCGCCGCCAGCGCGCGTGCCGACAAGACCGGCGTGACCATTGGCGGGTCCGTCTGACCATGCGCGCCACCCGGCCCGTTTTGCCGCGGCCGACCTTTCTGGCGCGGCCCGTCGCCGCCCTGACACGGGCGGGCGGGGTGGCGTTGCTTGTGGCGGCGCTGGCGGGCTGTGAAAGCGGGCCGCTGGCGCAGGGCGGCGCGCCCCACAGCGCGCCGCGCCCCCTGCCCGCGCCTGACACGGCAGGCCCGCCCGCGCCTTCGGCCGAATCCGAGGGAATGCGCGCCTATTACACCCAGATCACCGCCACGCTTGCCAGCCAGGGCCTGCTGCGCCAGGACATCGCCCCGCGCGATGCGCCCTTTGGCGCGCGCCAGTTGGTGAACAACTTCATCCGCATCGCGCTTTATGATGAATATGCCACACAGGGCGGCACGATCATTGCCCGCCAAAGCCCCAGCCGCCTGCGCCGCTGGGAGGTGCCGGTGCGCATGTCGGTGGAATATGGTGCCTCGATCCCGCTGGATCAGCGCCGCAAGGACAGCGCCGACATTTCGGCCTTTGCCGGGCGGCTGGGGCGGGCCACGGGGCATCCGGTTTCGGTCGTGCCGCAGGGCGGAAATTTCACGGTTCTTGTGCTCAATGAGGATGAACGCCGCGCCATCGGGCCGCGGCTGCGCGCGCTGGTGCCAGGCATCGACCCCGGGTCCGTTCGCGCCGTCACCGATCTGTCACCCGCCACCTTTTGCGTCGTGTTTGCGTTTTCCGAAGCCAGGTCCGCAGGTTACAGCCGCGCGGTGGCGGTTATCCGGGGCGAGCATCCCGACCTTTTGCGCCTGTCCTGCCTGCACGAGGAACTGGCCCAGGGCATGGGGCTGGCCAATGACAGCCCGCGCGCGCGTCCTTCAATCTTCAACGACGATGAGGAATTCGCGCTGCTGACCCGGCACGACGAACTGTTGCTGCGCATCCTGTACGACCCGCGCCTGCGCCCCGGCATGACCGAGGCCGAGGCGCGCCCGATCATCGAGACCATTGCCGCCGAACTTCTGGGCGGCGAAAGCTGAGGGAGGGCCCCATGGGCATTCTGGATTTCCTGACCGGCGAATTCATCGACGTCATCCATTGGACCGACGACACCCGCGACACCATGGTCTGGCGGTTCGAGCGCGAAGGCCACGCGATCAAATACGGTGCCAAGCTGACCGTGCGCGAAGGCCAGGCGGCAGTCTTTGTGCATGAAGGCCAGCTGGCCGATGTCTTCGGCCCCGGCCTTTACATGCTGGAAACCAACAACATGCCGGTGCTGACCACGCTGCAGCACTGGGACCACGGCTTCCGGTCCCCCTTCAAGTCGGAAATCTATTTCATCAACACCACCCGTTTCAACGATCTGAAATGGGGCACGAAAAACCCGATCATCGCGCGCGACCCCGAATTCGGCCCCGTGCGCCTGCGCGCCTTTGGCACCTATTCGATGCGCGTGTCGGACCCCGCCCGCTTCATGGCCGAGATCGTAGGCACCGACGGCGAATTCACCGCCGATGAAATCAGCTTTCAGATCCGCAACGTGATCGTGCAGGAATTTTCCCGCGTGATCGCCGGATCGGGCATCCCGGTGCTGGACATGGCCGCCAACACCGCCGATCTGGGCCAGCTTGTGACCAAGGCGATCGAGCCGACGATTGCCGCCTACGGCCTGTCGATCCCCGAATTCTACATTGAAAACATCAGCCTGCCCGAAGAGGTGGAAAAGGTCCTGGACAGACGCACCTCGATGGGGATCGTGGGCGATCTGCACCGTTACACCCAGTTCAGCGCGGCCGAGGCACTGGCACAGGGCGGGGCCGCAGGCGGCGCGATGGGGGCGGCCGTGGGCGCGGGCATCGGCATGGGAATGGGCGCAGGCATGGGTATGGGCATGGGCGCACAGATGGCGCAGCCCGGTCCCTGGGGTCAGGCCCCCGTTGCGGCCCCGCCGCCCCCGCCGCCGCCGGTGGTCGAAAAGGTCTGGCACCTGGCGCAACAGGGCCAGACCAAGGGCCCCTACGGGCGCGGCCATCTGGGCCGGATGGTAACCGAAGGCAGCTTTACCCGCGACACGCTGGTCTGGTCGCCCGGGCAGGATGGCTGGATCCGCGCCGAAGAGATCGCCGAACTGGCGCAGCTGTTCACCATTGCCCCGCCGCCGCCGCCCCCGCCGGTGGCCTGATCCGGGGGCGGGATGGCGCGCAAGAACACCAACCATTACCCCTGCGAGGCATGCGGGGCGGATCTGCGGTTTTCCCCCGGCCAGACGCGGCTGGTCTGTGATCATTGCGGGCATGTGCAGGACATTCCCCCCGCCACCGGGCGCGGCACCGCGATGCTGCACGAACTGGACCTTGAGGCGGCGCTGCGCGCCGAGCTTCCCGAACTGGAGATGGAGGATCACCGGACCGTCTCTTGTCCGAATTGTGCAGCCATTATTGAGCTTACGGGGGCGAACCATGCGGCGGAATGTCCGTATTGTGCAACCCCGGTCGTGGTCGATACCGGCACGCACCGGCTGATCAAGCCGCAGGGTGTGGTGCCGTTTGTCCTGACCGAGGCACAGGCGCGGGCCGCGGTGGGGCGCTGGCTGGGGCGGCTGTGGTTCGCGCCCTCGGGCGTGGCGAAATACGCCCGCCGCGGGCGCCGGATGACCGGCATCTATGCCCCTTTCTGGACCTTCGACGCGCAGACAAGATCGGCCTATGTCGGGCAGCGCGGCACCTATTATTATGAAACCAGGACTGTCACCGTTCGGGTGGACGGGCGCAATGAACGGCGCCAGGAAGAGGTCCGCCGCATCCGCTGGCAATCGGTTGCGGGACGCGTGGCACGGGCCTTTGACGATGTCCTGATCTATGCCGCGCGCTCGTTGCCGCCGCGCTATACCGACGCGCTGAAACCCTGGGATCTGTCCGCGCTGGCGGCCTACAGGCCGGACTATCTGGCGGGGTTCGAGGCCGAGGGCTATACCGTCGATCTGCGCGAAGGGCATTATCTGGCGCGGGCGGAAATGGCGCATGTCATCGCATCCGACGTCCGGCGCGACATCGGCGGGGACGAACAGCGCATCGACCGGATCGACACCGATTTTTCCGACGAGACCTTCAAGCACATCCTGCTGCCGGTCTGGACCGCAGCCTATCGCTATCGCGGGCGCAGCTATCGTTTCGTGGTGAACGGGCAGACCGGGCGGGTGCAGGGCGATCGCCCCTGGTCAGCCTGGAAGATCGCTTTTGCGGTGCTGCTGGCGCTGATCCTGGCGGGGGTCGTGGCCTATTTCAACCGCTAGGGACGTGGCGGCCGCGGCGGGGGGCTGTCTGCCCCCCGCACCCCCCGAGGATATTTGGGCAAATCCGAAGGGATACGCGCGATCCTGTTGCCCGATGTGGCCGGTTGCGCTAGCCCCGGGGCGCAAGTTCGCCGATTGGAGGATGCCAGATGAGAGCTTTGGTGCAACGTGTCACGCAAGCCCGGGTCGAGGTCGCGGGCCGGACCACCGGCGCGATCGAGCGCGGTTTGCTGATCCTGGTCTGCGCGATGACCGACGATACCATGACCGAGGCGGACAAACTGGCCGCGCGCATCGCAAAGCTGCGCATTTTTCGCGATGCTGAGGAAAAAATGAACCTGTCGCTGCGCGATATCGGCGGCCAGGCGCTGGTGGTCAGCCAGTTCACCCTGGCGGCCGATACCAGCCGCGGCAACCGCCCGGGTTTTTCCAGCGCCGCCCCACCCGCCGAGGGAGAACGGCTGTATCAGCATTTTTCCAACGCGCTGCGGCGCGAAGGCATCGCGGTAGAAAACGGCGAATTCGGCGCCGACATGGCGGTCAGCCTTGTCAATGACGGGCCTGTCACGATCTGGCTGGACACGGCGGATCGGGCCTGATCGCGGCCGCGGACGAAAAGGTCAATTGCCTTGACTTTTCCGCCCGGATCCCCCATCTGGCAGTCAACCGCCTTTGCTGCCGCGTGAGCAGCCGCGCCCGACCGGGCGCCCGAAGGCGGGGAAACTTCGGTTCCCAGATCACGCGGGGGTCCGGCAGGCAGCCTGCCTGCGCCCCGCCCATGCCCGCCGTTTCCGGCGGGTTCATCCGATCCTGCCCGGGCCTGTCCGGGCCATGAAAGATATTATTTTGGAAAACTTCGACAATCTGGGGCTTGCCCCGGCGCTTTTGCAGAACCTGGGCCAGATGGGCCTGGTGAAACCCACGCCGATTCAGGCGCAGGGCATCCCCCATATCGTCAAGGGCCGCGACCTGCTGGGCCTGGCACAGACCGGCACCGGCAAGACCGCCGCCTTCGGCCTGCCGATGCTGACGCGCATCCTGGCCTATGGCAAGCGCCCCGCGCCGAAAACCGTGCGCGCGCTGATCCTGGCCCCGACCCGAGAGCTTGCGACCCAGATCCATGACAATCTTGCGGCGTTTTCCGCGGGCGCGCCGGTGCGCATCCTGCGCGTCGTCGGCGGCGCCTCGATCAATGTCCAGGCTGACAAGCTGGCCAAGGGCGTCGATGTGCTGATCGCAACACCGGGCCGTCTGCTGGACCTGATCGAACGGCGCGCGGTGATCCTGTCGGAAACGAAATATCTGGTGTTGGATGAGGCGGACCAGATGCTGGACATCGGCTTCATCCATGCGCTGCGCAAGATCGCCCGCCTGATCCCCGCGGAACGCCAGACGCTTTTGTTCTCGGCCACGATGCCCAAGCTGATGGAGGAACTGGCCGCCAGCTACCTGACCGATCCGGTGCGCGTGCAGGTGGCCGCCCCCGGGAAGGCCGCCGAGAAGATCGATCAGGGGGTGCATTTCGTGACCCAGGGCGACAAGGCGGCGCTTCTGGCGGAATATCTGTCCAAACATCCAGGGGAACTGGCGGTGGTGTTCAACCGCACCAAGCATGGCTCGGACAAGTTGGCCAAGCTATTGGAAAAATGGGGTTTCTCAGTCGTGGCGATCCACGGCAACAAGAGCCAGGGCCAGCGCGAACGTGCGCTGGCCGCCTTCCGCGCGGGCGAGGTCGAGGTGCTGGTGGCGACAGATGTGGCCGCGCGGGGCCTGGATATTCCGATGGTCGCGCATGTCTACAACTATGACCTGCCGAATGTGCCCGAAAACTATGTCCACCGGATCGGGCGTACCGCACGCGCCGGACGCGACGGTCGCGCCGTGGCCTTCTGTGCGCCGCTGGAAATGGGCGATCTGCGCGCCATCGAAAAGGCGATGCAGGCGAAAATCCCCGTGATCGGCGGAGAGCCCCATGCCGAACCGGCGGGCGGGCAAAAGCCGGGGGCGCGCCAGGGCCAGCCCCGCGGCGGCAAACCCGGCGCCAAGCCGGCCCAGCACCGGACCGAGCGGCGCGCGGGTGCGCCCAATCCCGGTGGCCGTGGCCCCAAGCCTGCGATTGACGAAGGTGGAAACCGCCGCCCCGCCCGGCGCCCGTCGCGTAAACCCAAGCGCGAACAGGTGGCATGACACAAGGGCGCCTTCGGGCGCCCTTTTCCTTGTGCCCGGCCACACACCCTGGCCCGGCTGGAAAGGGTTTCGTAACCCGGGCGTGGTAGCACGGTCACGCGCCCCGGGTGTTGCGTACCAGTATGGCCATCGCGTGCCTGCCGAACGGGGCCGGCGGGATCGTCTTCGAAAATCGGATGCAAGCGCGGTGGCCCCGGTTTCCGGCGGCGGCCTTTGGGTCATCTTGCCGTGCCCTGCGGGGCGGGCTATGCCCGCGCCATGGCCAAGCTTTATTTCCACTATTCCACGATGAACGCCGGCAAAAGCACGATCCTGCTGCAGGCGGCCCACAACTATCAGGAACGGGGCATGGCGCCCTATCTGGTGACTGCGCGCCTGGACGACCGGGCCGGACAGGGCCGCATCGCCAGCCGCATCGGCATCGGTGCCGAAGCTGATACCTTTGCCCCTGGCACCGATCTGTTTACCCGGATCGCCGCCCGGCTGCAGGCCGGCCCCTGCGCCTGTGTGTTCATCGACGAGGCGCAGTTCCTGACACCGGCACAGGTCTGGCAACTGGCACGGGTGGTCGATGACCTGAACCTGCCGGTGATGTGCTACGGACTGCGGGTGGATTTCCGGGGCGAATTGTTCCCCGGATCGGCCGCGCTGCTGGCGCTGGCCGATGAAATGCGCGAGGTGCGCACGATCTGTCACTGCGGCAAGAAGGCGACGATGGTGGTGCGCAAGGCCGCCGATGGCAGCGTGGCACGCGATGGCGATCAGGTGCAGATCGGCGGCAATGAAACCTATGTCTCGCTTTGCCGGCGACACTGGCGCGAAGCGGTGGGCGATCGCTGACCGGAGGCGGTGGACGCCTCCGGCGAGAGTATTTGGGCCAAGAAGAAGCCTAAAGCGCGTTGGGTGGCGGCAGGCCGTCCCGGAAGGCGCGCAGATTGGCCACGGCCATCATGCCCATGTCATCGCGCACCTCTTCGGCGGCGGTGCCCAGATGCGGCAGCAGCGTGACATTGTCCAGATCGCGCAGCGCCTGCGGCACTTCGGGTTCGCGTTCATAGACATCCAGCCCCGCCCCACCGATGCGGCCGGTCTGCAGCGCGGCGATCAGGGCAGCTTCGTCCACCACATCGCCGCGCGCGATGTTGACCAGATGCGCGTGGGGCTGCATCGCGCCGATTTCCGCGGCGCCGATCAGATGGCGCGTGGCGGGCCCGCCCGGCACAGCCACGACGACGACATCGGCGCCCATCGCCTCGGCCAGCGGGACCTGGCGTGCGGGCACGCCCGCATCGGCCACGGTGGAGCGGTTGTGAAACACCACCTCCATGCCGAAACCGTGATGGCAGCGGCGCGCGATGGCCTTGCCGATGCGGCCCATGCCGACGATCCCCACCCGCTTGCCCGAGACATGCAGCCCCAGCATCTGCGTGGGTTGCCAGCCGGTCCACCCGCCCGTGCGCACAAGGCGTTCGCCCTCGGCCGCGCGGCGCGCCGACATCAGGATCAGCGTCATCGCCAGATCGGCGGTGGCATCGGTCACGGCGCCGGGGGTGTTCGACACGATCACCCCCTTGGCGCGCGCGGCCGCGACATCGATATGGTTATAGCCCACGCCGAAATTGGCGATCATCCGCGTCTTCACCGGGCCCGCGAAGGCCTGCGTGCCAAAGGCATCGCCCAGCGTCGGCAGGATCGCATCATAGCCGGCCAGCGCCGCCTGCGCCTCGGCCAGGGTCATCGGCTCGGGCCTGTTGCGGAATGTCACGTCGAATTCCGCAGCCAGTGTTTCCTCGACCCGGCGGGTCAGCGCCCGCGTTACCAGAACCTTCATCAGAACAACCTTCCTCCCAGTGGTACATCCTGGCCGGGCGCGATCAGCACGACCTCTCCTTCCGCATCCGGCACGCCCAGCGTCAGCACCTCGGATCGCACGGGGCCGATCTGGCGGGGCGGAAAATTCACCACCGCCAGCACATGGCGGCCAATCAGTTCATCCAGCGTGTAATGTTTGGTGATCTGGGCCGAGGATTTCCGTTCCCCGATATCAGGGCCGAAATCGATCCAGAGCTTGTAGGCGGGTTTGCGCGCCTCGGGGAAGGGTTCGGCGCGGGTGATCCGGCCCACGCGGATATCGACCCTGGCGAAATCATCATAGGTGATCGTCATTTTCCCAGCTCCCTTCCCCGGTCGGCGGCGGCTTTGACGGCGCGGCGCAGCAGCGCGGGAAAGCCGGTTTCAGGGTCCATCAGAACCGTCAGCGCCGCCGCCGTGGTGCCGCCGGGCGAGGTGACGTTGACGCGCAGCTGTGCGGGGCTGTCGACGCTGGCCTCGGCCAGGGCACCGGCGCCGGCCACGGTGGCGCGGGCCAGGCGCAGGGCCAGATCGGGGTGCAGGCCCTCGGCCTCGCCCGCAGCGGCCAGCGCCTCGATCAGGTGAAACACATAGGCCGGGCCCGATCCGGATACCGCCGTGACCGCATCCATCTGATGTTCGCCCTCAAGGCGCACAACCTGCCCCACGGCGCGCAAAAGCCCCTCGGCCAGGTCCAGATCGGCGGCGCGGGCGGCGGCATTGCCACAGATCGCGGTGATGCCGCGGCCGATGGCGGCGGGCGTATTGGGCATGGCGCGCACCAGCGGCGTGGCCGCCCCCAGCACCTGTTCATAGGTGGCCATCGTGGTGCCTGCCGCGACCGTCACGAACAACGTATCGCCCCCGCCCATCGCGGCCAGCTGCGGCAGCGCCGCCCCCATCATCTGCGGCTTGACCGCGACCAGCACCACCGCCGGCGCGACGGGCAGATCGCTGTTCAGATGCACGCCGGTCGCCTTTAGCCAATCGGACGGGTTCGGGTCGATCACCCAGACTGCGCCGGGCGCAAGCCCACCCTTCAGCCAGCCTTCCAGCATGGCCGACCCCATCTTGCCGCAGCCCAGCAGAACAAGGCCGCGCGTGGAAATATCGGAAAAGTCCATCTTGTCTCCCCTTGGTCCGGGGAAGATTAGGCCCGACCGTAGGCCTCGGCAATGGCGACCTGCATCGCGGCCTCGGGTGTTTCATCGCCCCAGCAAGCCAGCTGGAACGCCGGATAGAACCGTTCGGCCGCAGCCACCGCCGATCCGATCAGCCGGTCGATCTGTTCCGGCCCCGCCCCCTGTCCCCCGGCCAGCACAAGCCCATAGCGCCAGACCATCAGGCGCTGTTCGGGCCAGAAGGTGAACGCCCCGGTCCAGACCTGATCATTGGCGCGGTTCAGCAGGTCATACAGGGCCGCCTCGCGCCCGGTGGGGGGGTCCATCTCGAATGTGGCGATCAGGCGCAGGGTTTCGTCGCGCGAGGACCAGGCCAGCGTGATCGAATAGGTCCGCCACTGCCCTTCAACCGCCATGGCGATCTGATCGTCGGTGACGCGGTCGAAATCCCAAGCGTGATGTTCGGCCAGCGTCTCGACGATGTCGATCGGGTGAAGATCGTCAGAGTGAAGATAGTCTTCGCCCAGCGCCATGTCCGATCTCCTGCCTCAAGTTCTTGTCATCACCACAAGGACAAGGCAAACCCGCCGTTATCCTTACTAGATATGGTGTCCCCAAAGCCCCCCTCTGTAAAGCGATTTCTGGGCGGTTGCCTGTGGATGGATCCAGAAAGCTGGGGAAAACCCGGGTTTGCCCGCCGGCACAATATCTTGGGCCATCTTGGACCCGCCCCCCGGGGCAGACCGGCCCGCCCCGAACCGATTCGGCAGCGCGCCGGGCCATCCCAAAGACCAGCGCCCGGAAATTAGGCATGTAACCTATCCTTTTGGACAAGTCGACCGGGCCCGCGATCCGTGCCTACCGCAAAATCTAGACCGCACCGATGCGGAAACCGTAAATTCGCGGCAAAAACAAGGCGTTTCCTTGACAGCACCCAGCCATTCGGTCACGATTTCCAGCAGAGGGAAATTGTTGTCATCTAAAGATTTTAAGATGAAGCGCCTTCATTTTTATCGACGGCCACAAGCGCCCCAACGGCGCCGGGCCGTCAACTGTTCCGCGTTTTGCGGCGTAATTGTGTCAGACGGGTTCAGATTATTTTCGATCGCCAAGGGTGTGAGCATGGCTGGTGAAATTGTCAAAATGGGCGCGGCGGACAGGCGCAAAACTTCCGGTTCAATCAAACGCATCGTCATCGCCGGCGGTGCGGGGTTCGTGGGGTCGCACCTGTGCGATCGCCTGCATGCCCAGGGGCACCATATCTTGTGTGTCGACAACCTGGAAACCGGGCGCATGTCAAACATTAACCATCTGGTGGGCGATGCCCGCTTCGAATTCCGGCTGCATGACGTGATCAACCCCCTGATCGTCGACGGCGCCATTGACGAGATCTACAACCTGGCCTGTGCGGCCTCACCGCCGAAATATCAGATTGATCCGGTGCACACGTTCAAGACCTCGATCCTGGGGGCGCTGAACCTGCTGGACCTGGCCCGCGACAAGGGCGCGCGCATCCTGCAGGCTTCGACCTCCGAGGTTTACGGCGATCCGGAAATCTCGCCCCAGCCGGAAAGCTATCGCGGCGCGGTCAATACCGTAGGGCCGCGGTCCTGCTATGATGAAGGCAAGCGCGGCGCCGAGACGCTGTTTCACGACTACAACGACCGCTATGGCGTGGTCACCAAGATCGCGCGCATCTTCAACACCTATGGCCCCCGGATGAACCCCGAGGATGGGCGCGTGGTGTCGAATTTTGTCGTGCAGGCGCTGTCGGGGCGTGAAATCACCATCTATGGCACGGGCGAGCAGACACGGTCCTTCTGCTATGTCGATGATCTGGTCACCGGGCTGATCGCCCTGATGGCCAGCCCGGCCGAAATGACCGATCCGGTCAATCTGGGCAATCCGGGCGAGTTCACGATGCAGGAACTGGCGCGGATCGTTCTGGACAAGACCCGGTCGAAATCGGCGCTGGTCTACCGCGACCTGCCGGTCGATGACCCCCGCCAGCGCCGCCCCGACATCACCCGCGCCCGGGACCGGCTGAACTGGGAACCGACGGTGCCGCTGGTCCGGGGGCTGGACCCGACCATCGCCTATTTCGCGGCTGAGCTGCGGCGCAATACCAAAGAGCCGGTGCGCGCATCGTGATCCCTGCCCGAAGACCCGTGCTGGTGACCGGCGGCGCCGGTTTCATCGGCTCGCATACCTGCAAGGCGCTTGCGGCGGCGGGCGCCTTGCCTGTCGTGATCGACAACCTGTCCACCGGCCATGCCGATGCGGTGCGCTGGGGGCCGCTGGTGCGCGCCGATCTGCGCGACCGCGACGCCGTGCTGCGGGTGCTGCGCGACCACAGGATCGAGGCGATCGTGCATTTCGCCGCCTCGGCCTATGTCGGGGAATCGGTGACCGATCCGGCAAAATACTATGACAACAACCTGGGCGGCATGATCGCGATGTTGTCGGCGGCGCAAGCGGCGGGTGTGGATCAGATCGTCTTTTCATCCAGCTGCGCGACCTATGGCATCCCGGCACGGCTGCCGATCGGCGAAGACATGCCGCAGGCGCCGATCAACCCCTACGGGCGCACCAAGCTGGTATGCGAATGGATGCTGCGCGATCACGGTGTGGCGCACGGGATGCGCCATGTGGCGCTGCGCTATTTCAACGCAGCCGGTGCCGACCCGGACGGCGATCTGGGTGAACGGCACAGCCCCGAAACCCACCTGATCCCGCTGGCGCTGCTGGCGGCGACGGGCCGGCGGGGGCCGCTGCAGATCTTCGGCACCGATTATCCGACCCCCGACGGCACCTGCATCCGCGACTACATCCACGTCAGCGATCTGGCCCGCGCCCATGTGATGGCGCTGGACCGGCTGGCGGCGGGGGGCGACAGTCTGGCGCTGAACCTGGGCACCGGGCGCGGCCATTCCGTGCGCGAAGTGGTCGCCGCGGTCGAACGCGTCACCGGTCGCCGTGTCCCCGTGGCCGAGGCGCCGCGCCGCCCCGGCGATCCCGCAGAACTGACCGCTGATCCCGCGCGCGCGGCTGCGACGCTGGGATTCCGTGCCGGTCATGTCGACCTGGATGAAATCGTCGCCCATGCCGCGCCCTGGTTTTCAGGGGATATCTGATGCCCGCGCGCAAGGCCATGCCTGGCCCGCTTTTTCTGACCCCGGTGCTGACCGGCAGACGGGCTGCGAAATATTTCGTCCTGGCGCTGATCTGGGCTGTGGCAGCGGGCTTTTTCTGGGGCTGGTGGCTGCGTCCCGAACACGCCATCGGCACCGGGCGTTTCATCATCCTGACCCTGGCACTGGCCTGGGTCTACGGCATGCAGCTTTATTTCATGACCGTGTTCCTGATGGCGCAGGTATCCGTGGCGCCCGACCCGGTTCCCGGGCGCTGGCGCGTGGCGATGATCGTCACCAAGACCCCGTCCGAGCCCTTCAGCGTGCTGCGCCCCACGCTGGAGGCGATGCTGGCCCAGGATTACCCCCATGACACCTGGCTGGCCGATGAGGACCCCCAGCCCCAGACCATCGCATGGTGCGCAACCCATGGGGTCAGGATTTCTTCGCGCAAGGGGGTGGCCGACTATCACCGCGCCGAATGGCCACGCCGGACCCGCTGCAAGGAAGGCAACCTGGCCTATTTCTATGACCACTGGGGCTATCGCGATTACGATATCGTCGCCCAGCTGGACGCCGACCACGTCCCCCAACCCGGCTATCTGCGCGAGGTTCTGCGCCCCTTTGCCGACCCCGGCGTCGGCTATGTCTCGGCCCCGTCGATCTGTTCCGCCAATGCGCGTCAAAGCTGGGCCGCACGCACACGGCTTTACGCCGAGGCCGCCTTTCACGGCGTCTTTCAGGCCGGCTATACCGGGGCGCTGGCGCCGATGTGTATCGGCTCGCATTACGCGGTGCGCACCAAGGCGCTGCGAGAGGTGGGTGGTCTGGGCCCCGAACTGGCCGAGGATCATTCCACCACCATGCTGATGAATGCCGGCGGCTGGCGTGGGGTCCATGCGATGAACGCAATCGCCTATGGCGACGGGCCGGCCAGCCTGCCCGATCTGGTGACCCAGGAATTCCAGTGGTCGCGCAGCCTGCTGTCGCTGCTGCTGCGCCATACCCCGCGCTATCTGCCGAACCTGCCGCTCCGCCTTCGGTTCCTGTTCGTGCTTTGTCAGCTTTGGTATCCGATTTTCGCGCTGACCATGGCGCTGATGTATGTCTCGCCGATCCTGGCCATCGTCTTTGACATGCGCTTTGCCGATGTCACCTACCCCGCCTTCGTGGGCCATACCCTGCCCGCCGTGACGGCGATGATCGTGTTTGCCTATGCGCTGCGGCGCGACGGTTTTTTCCGGCCCCGCGATGCGCGGGTCATCGCCTGGGAAAAGGCGCTGTTCGTGACGCTGCAATGGCCCTGGGTTCTCTGGGGCTGTCTGATGGCGCTGCGCGACCGGATCACCGGGCGCTTCGTCGACTTTCGCATCACCCCCAAGGGCGAGGCCGCAACCGCCCGCCTGCCCTGGAAGGTGCTGATGGTCTATGTCGTGCTGGCGGCAGGCAGCCTGCTGCCGGTGGTCCTGGTCGAGGGCGTGACCGAGGCGCGCGGTTTTTATTTGCTATCCGTTTTGAACGCCATGCTATACATTTGCTCTGTGGCGATAATCATCGTCCGGCATTTGCGCGACACACGCCCGCAGTGGCATCAGGCCCCGGTCGAGGTTGTTGCACAGACAGGGGTCCTGGCGGCGATCATCTGGCTTGCGGTCGCAGCCCTGACAATGCGCGCAGAGGAAAGCCTGCACGCGCTTGCCACGGGGCTTGAACCGCTGCGTCTGACCAAGGCCGAATATGTGGCCGCAGGCGCAGGCCGGGGCGCCGCCGGAGAGGTTCGGTTCCGCTTCGCCCCGGGGTGGAACTGACACGACGCGTGACGGGGAAAAGGCCAGTGAAGGAGGCCCAGATGGCACAGGATTTCATGACGAACCGTGGCAACGGGCGGCTGCGTGCCGCACTGTGCGCCGCGCTTATTGCCACATTCGGCACTTTTGGCGCGGTCGCCCAGGCCGCCCCCCCCGGCACCGTTCCCTTTGGCGTCTATGATCCAGACGGGGATTTCGAAGATGACAATGAGGTGGTGATCGAACATCTGTTCCTGCCCTGGGAAGATGTCTACCTGCCCTCGCTGAATGACGCCGATGCCTATGCAAAGGCGCGCGACCGCGCCCTTCTGGTGACGCTGGAACCCTGGACCTGGTCGCGCAGCGAACGCAATACCGCGCAATATCTGCGCCGCGGCATCGCCTCGGGCGCCTATGACGGCAACATGAAGGCCGTCTGCGACGTGCTGGCCACGCTGGAAAGCCCGGTCACCCTGCGCTGGGGCCACGAAATGGACGACGACAACGGCCAGTTCATCTGGGCCGGCTGGAAACCCGATGATTACATCGCCGCCTACAAGCGCATGGTCGATACCTGCCGCACCTCGGCGCCGAACATCACGGTGATGTGGTCGCCGCTGGGCGATGAAGGGATGGAAGAATACTATCCCGGCGATGACTATGTGGACCTGGTCGGCATTTCGGTCTTTGGCCTGCAGGCCTGGGATCAGGCAAAATTCGGCCGCGACCGGAGCTATGAGGAAATCTTCAAGCCCCGCTACGAACGTGCCGCCGCCTATGGCAAGCCGGTCGTGGTGGCCGAACTGGGCTATGTCGGCCAGCGCGACTATGTCGAGGCCTGGGACAATGAAGTCCGTCAGGCCAAGCCCGAATATCCCTCGCTGGTGGGCGTGGCCTATTTCAATTATCCCGAGGTCTATCCCTGGCCGGAAGGGTTCGGCATGCCCGATTGGCGCGTGAAGAATCAGATTCTGGACTGAAACCAACCATCGCGGCAGGCGTGGCGGATTTCCGCCAACCGCCTGCCGCCCACCAAGACGCTGAAAGCGAACGACATTCGCCCGCGTCACGCCGCGATCCCCCCTGCCCTGAAAATTCCCAGATTTGGCCCCGGTTGCGCTGCAAGGCGGTGTGACCCTAAATTGTCCCAAATCCCGAGGTGCAGACGCTGCAACACAGGCCCCACAGCCCAAGCGCAGCAGCCCACCCATCGAGGCAGGAGTTCGACATGAAAGACCTTTCCTCGCGCGCCCTGCGCGCGTTCGCCCTCATGTGCATGGTCAGCCTTGGCACAGCCACCACCGCTGCCGCACAAAGCACGGCCTCTGAAATCCGGGCGTTGCCTGTGCTGGTGTCCAGCGTCGCAGGCAAGGGATCGGCCAGCTTCGACTGGCGCGCCAAGAAGGGGCCGCAGACCGCAAGCGCCCAAAAGCCACGCGCCCTGACCCGGGTGGTGCATGGCCGCGGGCGCTATGTCTGCTCGCCCGCAGGCTTCGGTCGCAAGTCACAGTGCCACTCCCGCTGACCGCGACACCACCGACCGCGCCGCGCCCGGTGTGACACGGACGATGTGACACGGACGATGTGACACGGGCACCCGCCGACCGCAGACCTGCTTCCGTTTCTGCGGTGGCCCGTTCCTCCGGGGTAAACCTACTCGCAGAAAATTGAAAAACCGGGACACGGCGTGGCCCGGTTCATGCATCTGGTACGGTTGTGGTACGGTTGGTGGAGCAGAGGGGGATCGAACCCCTGACCTCGTCATTGCGAACGACGCGCTCTCCCAACTGAGCTACTGCCCCTCACCGTGGGCGGGTGTTTCGCCCAACCGACGCGCATTGTCAAGCGACGCCGCAGCGGTTTGCGAAGAATTTTCACGCCCCCACACCGCCCCGGCGCCTGCGGACACTCAGACCCGCACGGGGATTTTTCCCTGCACGAAGGATATCAGATCCGCCGCAGGCCGCGCGCCGGCCAGACGCGCAATTTCCCGTCCCCGATGGAACAGGATGAAGGCCGGAATGCCCTGGATCGAGAAACGGATCGCCGCATCAGGATTGGATTGCGTATCGATCTTGGCCAACCGAACCCGGGGCGCCAGCATCTGCGCGGCCTTTTGAAATTCGGGTGCCATCGCGCGGCAAGGGCCGCACCAGGGCGCCCAGAAATCCACCAGCAGCGGCAGATCATCGCTCTTCGCCGCTTTCTCCAGTGTGCGCAGATCCAGCGCCGCGACCTTGCCCGCCACAAGCCCGGCCCCGCAGATCCCACATTTCGGCGCAGCCCCCAGCCTGTCCGCCGGAACCCGGTTCGCCTGCCCACAGTCCAGACAGGTCAGTTTCACAGTCTCGGCCATCCAAAGCCCCCTTGCATTCATCTTTCCGAATATATCGGTGCATCGGGCAGGACCTTCAAGATGCGGCTTCTTCTTGGACGAAATACTCCCGCCGGAGGCTCCGGCGATACCCGCGGACGCCTCCGGCGGGAGTATTTCTGCAAGGAGAAGCTCACTCTGCCGCGTAGGCTTCGACCGGCGGGCAGGTGCAGACCAGGTTGCGATCACCATAGACATTGTCGACGCGGCCGACGGGCGGCCAGTATTTGTCGACACGGAAGGCCCCGGGCGGGAAGCAGCCGGCCTCGCGGCTATAGGCACGGTCCCAATCGGTGACGAGATCCTCGACCGTGTGCGGCGCGTGGCGCAGGGGTGAGGATTCGGCCGTTATCTCGCCCTGTTCCACGGCGCGGATTTCGGTGCGGATCGCCAGCATCGCGGTGATGAAGCGGTCGATTTCGGCCTTGGTCTCGGATTCCGTAGGCTCGACCATCAGGGTCCCGGAAACGGGCCAGCTCATGGTGGGGGCATGGAAGCCATTATCAATCAGACGCTTGGCGATATCATCCACCGTCACGCCCACTTCGGCGAAGGGGCGGGTGTCGAGGATGCATTCATGCGCCACCCGGCCGCGGTTGCCCATGAACAGGATCGGATAGGCCGATTTGAGCCGCGCCGCGATATAGTTGGCGTTCAGGATCGCCACGCGGGTCGCCTGGGTCAGCCCCTCGCCGCCCATCATCAGGCAATAGGCCCAGGAGATCAGCAGGATCGAGGCCGAGCCATAGGGGGCAGCCGACACCGGGCCCGCATAGTCTTTGTCTTGCGGGCCTGCGCCCGCGGATCCCCCCGTTTCCGGATGGCCCGGCAGGTAGGGCGCCAGATGCGCCTTGACCCCGATCGGGCCCATGCCGGGACCGCCGCCGCCATGCGGGATGGCGAAGGTCTTGTGCAGGTTCAGGTGACTGACATCCGAGCCGATCTCGCCCGGTTTCACCAGCCCCACCAGCGCATTCATGTTCGCGCCGTCCAGATAGACCTGGCCGCCGTGCTCATGCGTGATCGTGCAGATGCGGCGCACGGTTTCCTCGAACACGCCATGGGTTGAGGGGTAGGTGATCATGCAGGCCGCCAGGTTGCCGCCCGCGGCCCTGGCCTTGGCCTCGAAATCCTCAAGGTCCACATCGCCGTTCGGGGCGGATTTCACCACGACCACCTCCATCCCCGCCATATGGGCCGAGGCGGGGTTGGTACCATGTGCCGAGACCGGGATCAGGCAGATGTTGCGGTGTCCCTCGCCCCGGGCGCGGTGATAGGCGGCGATGGTCAGCAAGCCCGCATATTCGCCCTGCGCGCCGGAATTGGGCTGCATGGAAAAGGCGTCATAGCCGGTGATTTCGCACAGCTTGGCGGTCAGATCGTCGATCGCCTCTTTATATCCCAGCGCCTGATCGGCGGGGGCAAAGGGATGCAGGCTGCCAAATTCGGGCCAGGTGATCGGCATCATCTCGGCCGCGGCGTTCAGCTTCATCGTGCAGGACCCCAGCGGGATCATCGCCCGGTCCAGTGCCAGGTCGCGATCCGACAGGCGGCGCATGTAGCGCATCATTTCCGATTCCGCCCGGTTCATGTGGAACACCGGATGGGTCAGGTAATCGGACTGGCGCAGCAGCCCTTCGGGGACGGCAGGCGCCTGCGGTTCCGCTGCGGGGTCGGTGATGCCAAAGGCATCCAGAACCCGTGCGATGACGCCCGCATCGGTCAGTTCATCGACTGAAATCCCGACCCGGTCACGCCCGACCTTGCGCAGGTTGATGCCGCGGTGCCGGGCGGCGGCCAGAATGCCGGCCTGGCCCACCCCGACCTCGACCGTGACCGTGTCAAAGAACACCTCGGGTTGCACTTTTGCGCCCGCCGCGCGCAGGGCGCCGGCCAGTTTCACTGCGTTGAAATGCACTTTTTCCGCAATGGCCCGAAGCCCCACCGGCCCGTGGAACACTGCGTAGAACGAGGCCATCACCGCCAGCAGCGCCTGCGCCGTGCAGACGTTCGAGGTGGCCTTCTCGCGCCGGATATGCTGTTCACGGGTCTGCAGGGAAAGGCGATAGGCCTTGTTGCCCCTGGCGTCGATCGACACCCCGACGATCCGGCCCGGCATGGCGCGCTTGAAATCATCCTTGCAGGACATGAAAGCCGCGTGCGGCCCGCCATAACCCATCGGCACGCCGAACCTTTGGGCCGAACCCACGGCGATATCGGCGCCCATCGCGCCCGGTTCCTTCAGCAGGCACAGCGCCAGCAGATCGGTTGCGACCACTGCCACCGCCTTGGCCGCATGCAGCGCCCCGATCTGGTCGGTGAAGTCGCGCACATGGCCGAAGGTGCCCGGATACTGGAAGATCGCGCCGAAAACGGTGGCAGGGTCCAGTGCCTCGGGCGCGCCCACGATCACCTGAATGCCCAGCGGCAAGGCGCGGGTGCGGATCACCTCGACCGTCTGCGGGTGGCAGTTTTCATCGACGAAAAAGCCGCGCGCCTTCGATTTAGCAACGCGTTCTGCCATCGCCATCGCCTCGGCGGCGGCCGTCGCCTCATCCAGCAGGCTGGCGTTGGCGATGGGCAGGCCGGTCAGGTCGCTGACCATGGTCTGATAGTTCAGCAGCGCCTCAAGCCGGCCTTGCGCGATTTCCGGCTGATAGGGGGTATAGGCGGTATACCAGGCCGGATTTTCCAGAATGTTGCGCTGGATCGCGGGCGGGGTGACGGTGCCGTAGTAACCCTGCCCGATCAGGCTGGTCATCACGCGGTTCTTTGCCGCCACCGCGCGCATCTTTTCCAGCAGCTCATGTTCCGTCAGCGACGCCCAGCCCAAAGGCTGTGACTGGCGGATGGATTTTGGCACCGTTTCATCGATCAGCGCATCGAGGCTTTGCACCCCCACGGCCTTCAGCATCTCGGCCATTTCGGCGGGGCTTGGCCCGATGTGGCGGCGGTTGGCGAAATCGTAGGTATCGTAGGTCGTACGGGTGAAAGCCATGATGTCCTCAGCCGATCATCTCTTTGTAGGCAGCTTCATCCATGAAGCCATCCAGCGCCGACAGATCGGCGACCTTCATCTTGAAGAACCAGTTGCCCAGCGGGTCTTCGTTCACAAGGCCGGGTGTCTCGGCCAGGGCCTCGTTCACCTCGACGATCTCGCCATCCAGCGGGGCCAGAATGTCGGAGGCCGCCTTGACCGATTCGATCACGCAGATCTCATCGCCCTTCGACACGTCCCCCGCTTCGGGCAGTTCGACGAATACCACGTCGCCCAGTGCCTCGGCGGCATGTTCGGTGATCCCCACGACGACCAGATCGCCTTCGACGCGCAGCCATTCATGATCTTCTGTATATTTCATCGGAAACGCTCCTCAGCGCTTGTAGGTGGTGGGTTGGAAGGGCATCGGCACAATGCGGGCAGGCAGGCGCTTGCCGCGCAGATCGCCATAAACGGTGGCCCCTTCGGGCAGGTCGGCGGGCAGATAGGCCATCGCCATCGGTGCATTGATCGACGGCCCGAATCCGCCCGAGGTCACGCGGCCAATCGGCGCGCCACCTTCGGGGCCGGCGTAAAGTTCCACCCCCTCGCGCATCGGCGCGCGGCCCTCGGGGCGCAGGCCAAAACGGCGGCGCACCGGGCCTTCGGCCAGTTCACGCAAAATACGGTCCGCGCCCGGGAACCCGCCCGCGCGCGCACCACCCGTCCGGCGGGCCTTCTGGATCGCCCAGGTCAGCGCGGCCTCGACCGGGCTGGTGGTGGTGTCGATGTCATGGCCATACAGGCACAGCCCCGCCTCAAGCCGCAGGCTGTCGCGCGCGCCAAGACCGATCGGCGCGACCTCGGCCATCGCCAGAAGCGCGCGGGCAAAGGCCAGCGCCTGCGCATCGGGCACGGAAATCTCGAACCCGTCCTCGCCGGTATAGCCGGACCGCGACACCCAAAGCGCCGCCCCCTGCCAGTCAAAGACGCCCACATCCATGAAGCGCATCGCCGCCACGCCCGGCACCAGCCGCACCAGCGCGGTTTCCGCCGCCGGTCCCTGCAGCGCCAGAAGCGCGCGACCGGTGATTTCCTGCACCTCCAGGTCCAGATGCCCGCGCATATGCGCCAGGTCCTGCGCCTTGCAGGCCGCGTTCACCACGACAAGCAGATGATCGCCGCGATTTGCCACCATCAGGTCATCCAGAATGCCCCCCGCCGCATCGGTGAACATCGCATAGCGCTGCCGCCCCTCGGCCAGCGACATCAGGTCCACCGGAACAAGCGCCTCAAGCGCGGCGGCCGCATCCGCCGCCTTGCCCGATTGCGCGCGCAGGATCACCTGGCCCATATGGCTGACATCGAACAGGCCCGCGGCGGCGCGGGTGTGCAGATGTTCCTTCAGCACACCCATCGGATATTGCACGGGCATCTCATAGCCCGCGAAAGGCACCATTTTCGCGCCCAGTTCCACATGCAGGTCATAAAGACCGGTCCGCAACAGGTCGGTCATGCCGCCCCCCTCTGTCAGCCGGTCCCCCGGCACCGAATCCAGGACAGGCTGCGCCCGCCCAAAACGATGCCCCCTCTGTCCCTACCCTTGCGGGCGCCTGAGATCGTTATCCCTTCGGCGGGCCTTGCAGCCACTCTCCAGAGTCCTTTGCCAGAACGGTCCCTTGCGCCTGAGAGTTTACCGGGGCGGTTGCTCCTTCGGCACCGGATCGGCCAAACCTGGCCACCCGGATTCTCCCGATCCTGACCTTTCCTTGCTACCCGAGCACCTTGCCTCCGCGCAAGCGGGGAAATCGCAACCGGCGCCGCAGCCGGAAAAAACGACAGGGCGGGGTCAACCGCCCCGCCCTCTTCGGCTTTGCAAAAATATCCCGGGGTCCGGGGCAGCGCCCCGGCTGCGCCCTCAGCCGCGGGCGCGGACCTTTTGCAAAAGCGGCATCAGATCGGCCATCTCGGGACCATGCGCCTGACCCGTCAGGGCCTTGCGCAGCGGCATGAACAGCCCCTTGCCCTTGCGGCCCGTGGCCTCTTTCACCGCGGCCGTCCAGTCGGCCCAGCTTTGCGCGCCATAGGGCGGGGGCGGCAACATCTGCAGCGCGGTCGCCACAAACTCCGCATCCTCGGCATCGATCACCGGATCGGCGCCTTCCAGCACCAGATCGGCCCAGTGCTGCAGGTCATCCAGCTTGTCGATATTCTTCGAGGCGACCGCCCAGAACGCCTCGGCCAACGCGTCGGGAACGCCCAGATGGCGGATCCGGTCGGCCACCGCGGCATAGGGCAGCTGCTGGTTGCGCGCGCGCGTCAGCGGGATCAGGTCCTCGGCATCGAATTTGGTGGGGGCCGCGCCGAACTGGCCCAGGTCGAACCCATCGGCCAGCTCATCCAGACTCATGCGCAGCTCGACCGGCTGGCTCGATCCCAGCCGCGCCATCAGGCTCAGCAGCGCCTCGGGCGCGATGCCATTGGCGCGCAGGTCGCGCAGGCTCAGCGTGCCCAGCCGTTTCGACAATTCCTCGCCCTGCGCGCCGGTCAGCAGGCTGTGATGCGCAAAGGCCGGCGGCTTGCCGCCCAGCGCCTCGATGATCTGGATCTGGGTCGCGGTATTGGTCACATGGTCGGCGCCGCGCACGATATGCGTGACCCCCATCTGGATGTCATCGACCGAGGAGGCAAAGGTATACAGCACCTGCCCGTCCGCCCGGATCAGCACCGGGTCCGACACCGAGCCCGCATCGATCGAGATGTCGCCCAGAATCCCGTCGGGCCATTCGATCCGGGTCTGATCCAGCAGGAACCGCCAATAGCCTTCACGCCCCTCTTCGCGCATCCGCTCCTTTTCCAGATCGGTCAGCTTCAGCGAAGCGCGGTCATAGACCGGCGGGCGATGCATGTTCAGAAGCTTCTTGCGCTTCAGGTCCAGTTCCGTCGGGCTTTCGAAACATTCATACAGCTTGCCCGTCCGGCGCAGGCTTTCGGCCGCCGCCTCATACCGGTCGATCCGGTCCGACTGGCGTTCCACCCGGTCCCAGGTCAGGCCCAGCCACTCCAGATCCTCCATGATCGCATCGGCATATTCCTGCTTCGAGCGTTCCTGGTCGGTATCGTCCAGCCGCAGGATAAAGGTGCCGCCGGTCTTGCGCGCGATCAGATAGTTGAACAGCGCGGTCCGAAGGTTGCCGACATGGATATAGCCGGTGGGCGAAGGGGCAAAGCGGGTAACCGTGGTCATGGGTGCAACTCCTGTTCATCCTGCTCTTTCACAGGGCGGGGCTTTTGTCCATATCGGGGCCAGAGCAAGGAGACAGGAATGACCGATTGGCAGGGCCGCGCGGCGCCCGACCTGACCGCGATCGAAACCATGGCCGAGGCCGCGCGCCTGACCCTTCCGCGGGCCTTTGCCACCGCCGCCGCGCAGGTCGTGCTGCGGGTCGAGGATTTCGCCCCCGACGCGATCCTGGCCGGAATGGGAATTGATGACCCCTTCGATCTGACCGGCCTTTACGACGGCATTCCCCTGACCCGGAAATCGGTGATGGATCAGCAGGCCGGCCCCGATGTGATCTGGCTGTTCCGCCGCCCGATCCTGGATGAATGGGCCGGGCGCGGGGATGTGGCGCTGGATGCGCTGGTGGCGCATGTCTATGTGCATGAACTCGCCCATCATTTCGGCTGGTCCGATGACGACATCGCCGCCATCGACCGCTGGTGGGAATGACCCCGGCGCAGGTCGCACCACAGTATTGCCCTGCAGTATTGCCCTTTTTCACCGCCGCCCTACCTCGGCCTTATGGCAACAAGAGGGAGGCCCCCATGACCGAACCCACATTCACCCGCCGCAGCGCGCTGCTGGGGGCGGCAGCCGTACCGCTGGCCGCCGCGATGATCGCCCGCCCGCGCGCGGCCCTGGCCAATGCGCCGATGGCAGGCCCCGCCATCGCCCCCTTCCACCGCGTCAAACTGGGCAATTATGAGGTGACGACCCTGCTGTCCGGCACCCGCATCGTGGAAAAGCCGCAGGAAATCTTTGGCCTGAACGCCACGCCCGAGGATTTTGCCGCCGTATCCGCCGCGGCCTTCATCCCGGTTGAGGCCGCGCGCTTCTACTTCACCCCCACGCTGGTCAATACCGGGGCCGAACTGGTGCTGTTCGACACCGGCAACGACCCCGCCGGCATCACCGCGGCGCTGGCGGCAGCGGGCGTCACCCCCGATCAGGTTGATGTCGTGGTGCTGACCCACATGCACGGCGACCACATCGGCGGACTGTCCGACGGCACCACTGCCACCTTCGCCAATGCCCGCTACGTCACCGGCGCCGTGGAACACAACCACTGGTCCGCCGCCGGGAACGAGGGCTTCGATACCAGGGTCAAGCCGCTGAACGACAAGATGACCTTCGTCGAAAAAGGCGGCGAAGCCGCCCCCGGCATCTCGGCCATCGAGGCCTTCGGCCACACCCCCGGCCACATGGCCTGGCGCATCGAAAGCGAGGGACAGGGCCTGATCGTCATCGCGGATGCCGCCAACCATTACGTCTGGTCGCTGGAACAGCCCGACTGGGAGGTGCGCTTTGACATGGACAAGGCCGCCGCCGCCGCCACCCGCAAGGAACTGCTGGGCATGATCGCGGCCGACCGGCTGCCCTTCACCGGCTATCACATGCCCTTCCCCGCGATGGGGTATCTGGAACCGAAGGGCGCGGGCTTCCGCTTCGTCCCCGCCTCCTACCAGCTCAGCCTGTGATCCGGCGGGGCCGTGGGGCGGACCCACGGCCCCCGACCGCTTGGCGGACGCGGCAAAAGCTGGCACTCTGGCCCCCGCCCAAGGACGCCACGCAATGAAACCGATCCTGACGATCACCCTGAACCCCACCGTCGACCTGTCGATTACCGCCCCGGCGATCACCCCCGACCGCAAGCTGCGCTGCTCACGCCCCGACACCGACCCCGGCGGCGGCGGCATCAATGTCAGCCGCGCGATCCACGAACTGGGCGGCACCTCGACCGCTTTCGTGGCGGTGGGCGGCCCCACGGGCGACAAGGTGATGCGGCTTCTGGCCGAAACCGGCATCGGCCTGATGCCCTTTCCCGCCCCCGGGGAAACCCGCCAGAGCATGACCGCCACCGATCTGTCCAGCGGCGCACAATACCGCTTTGTCATGCCCGGCCCCGATTGGACGCTCGCCGCGATGAACCGCGCGCTGGCACGCATCGTCCGCGCGGCGCCCACGGGGGGGCTGACGGTTCTGTCGGGCAGCCTGCCCCCGGGCCTGCCAGACGATTTCTCCGCCCGCCTGGCCGCCCGCATCGCGCGCTGCCGCAGCCAGCTGCTCCTCGACATTTCCGGCGCGGCGCTGCAGAAACTGCGCACCATCACAACGCCCCCCGCCGATGTCCTGCGCCTCGACGACCTTGAGGCCCGGCACCTGGCGGGCAGCCGCCTCGATACCGCGGCCGACAGCGCCGATTTCGCCGCATCGCTGGTGCGCGACGGGGTGGCGCGGGCGGTGATCCTGGCGCGCGGGGCCGAAGGCAATGTGATGGCAACCGCCGAAGACCGCTGGTGCGCCACCGCGCCCCAGGTTCCCGTCACCTCACGCGTGGGCGCGGGCGACAGTTTCGTCGCGGGCTTCACCCTGGCAACCGCGCGCGGCGCCCCCCTGCCCGAGGCCCTGCGCCACGGCACCGCCGCCGCCGCCGCCGCGGTGATGACCCCGGCCACAGACCTCTGCCGCGCCCGCGACGTGCGCCGCCTGCTGCCGCAATGCCGGCTTGTCCGCCTCTGACCCCGCGGCTTCTTCTTGGCCGAAATACTCCGGGGGTACGGCGCAACGCGCCGAGGGGGCAGCGCCCCCTGACCCGCTCCCCGCCCGCCCGCGCCTCAGCCCGGATCGCGCCAGCGGTTGACCATCGGATAACGACGGTCCAGCCAGAAGGCCCGCGTGCTCAACCGCGGTCCGGGCGCCGACTGATAGCGTTTCCATTCCGAGATATAGACCAGATGCTCGACCCGCTTCACCGTGGCGCGGTCAAAGCCCGCCGCGACGACCTCGGCCACCGGCTGATCGCCCTCGATCAGCCGTTCCAGGATGGCATCCAGCACCTCATAGGGGGGCAGGCTGTCCTGATCCTTCTGGTCTGGGCGCAGCTCGGCACTTGGGGGCTTGTCGATCACCCGCGGCGGGATCACCTCGCCCGCGGGGCCCGCCATCCAGGGGCGGTGGTTCGCGTTGCGCCAGCGGCATGTTTCAAAAACGCGGGTTTTATACAGATCCTTCAGCGGGTTATACCCCCCCGCCATGTCGCCATAAATGGTGCAGTACCCCACCGCGACCTCGGATTTATTGCCCGTGGTCAGCAGCATTTCCCCGAACTTGTTGGAAATCGCCATCAGCATCAGCCCGCGCAGGCGCGACTGGATGTTTTCCTCGGTCAGGTCGGGATTCGTACCCGCCATCACGCCCGCCAGCGCCTGCGCTACGGCGGCACGCGGCCCTTCGATCCCCACCCGGTCCAGTGGGCAGCCCAACCGTTCGGCCACCGCCGCCGCATCCTCAAGCGACTCCGCCGAGGTGTATTCCGAGGGCAGCATCACGCAGCGCACATTCGCAGGCCCCACCGCATCGGCCGCGATCGCCGCGACCAGTGCCGAATCGATCCCCCCCGACAAGCCCAGAACCACCTTTGAAAACCCCGACTTGCGCAGATAGTCCGACAGGCCCAGCACCATCGCGCGGTAATCCTGTTCCCAGTCGTCGGGCTGCACCGCGCGCGTCCCGGTCAGACAGCGCCAGCCCCCGGCACCGCGCTCGAAATCGACGTGTTCGATACCCTCGTCGAAGGCGGGCAGCTGCACCGCCAGCTCGCCATGCGGGTTCAACACGAAACTTGCGCCGTCGAACAGCTGATCGTCCTGCCCGCCGACCATGTTCAGGTAGACCAGCGGCAGCCCGGTCTCGACCACCCGCGCCACGGTCACATTGCGCCGCAGGTCCAGCTTGCCCCGCCGATAGGGCGAGCCGTTCGGAACCAGCAGGATCTTGGCCCCGGTTTCGGCCAGCGTCTCGGCCACATCCTCATGCCAGGCATCTTCGCAAACCGGCGTTCCGATGCGCAGCGGTCCGATCCGGTAGGGCCCGGAAATCGGCCCGGAATCGAACAGCCGCATTTCATCGAACACGTCGTCATGCGGCAGGTGGTGTTTCAGCATCCTTGCCACCACGCGGCCCCGTTCGATCACCCACCAGGCATTGTAAAGGCCGCCCGGGTCCGCAAACGGCCCGCCGATGCCCAGCGCGGGGCCATCGACAATCTGGCCGGCCAGTTCCTCCATAACCGCCATGGCATCGGCCACGAAGGCGGGCTTCAGCACCAGATCCTGCGTCTGATAGCCGGTCAGGAACATCTCGGGCAGGGCCACCATGTCGGCGCCCGCATCGCGCCCCGCGCGCCAGGCCGCCAGCGCCTTGGCGGCATTGGCCCGGAAATCCCCCACCGTGGGGTTCAGCTGTGCAAGGGTCAGGCGGAAACGGTCGGCCATGCGATCTTCCTTTCGGTTTGCCCAAAGGGTTTAGCAGATGCGCCGCCAAGGAAAAGCCCGCTGGCGAAAACCCGCCCCCTGCCCCCCGGTTCCCGCGCCCGGTCCCTGCCGGGGCGCTTGTCTAAGGGACGCGCGCGCTTTAGGGTTCGCAACGCGCCCGGGGTGCGCGCGCGGCGGGCCTGCCTGCCCCCGCCCGACCGGGTACCAGCTTCTGGGAGAAGGGTCACAATGCTTCGCAAACAGCTTCACGGCATCGGTCTGGCAATGGCCATGGCAGGGATCGCCCCGGCCGCGCTGGCGCAGGACATCGTGACCAAGCAATATGACGACGGCGGCCTTTATGAGGGCACGTTCAAGGACGGCAAGCAGCACGGCCGGGGCAAATATACCCTGCCTTCGGGCTATGAATACGACGGCGACTGGGTGATGGGGGAAATCCTGGGCCAGGGCCAGGCGCGCTTTGCCAATGGTTCGGTCTACGAAGGCCAGTTCGTCGCGGGCAAGCCGCAGGGCAAGGGGCGGATCGTCTTTGCCGACGGCGGCACCTATGAGGGCGACTGGATCGCGGGCGAGATCACCGGCGGGGGAACCGCGCGCTATGCCAACGGATCGACCTATACCGGCGGCTTCAAGGGCGCGCTGCACCACGGGAAAGGCGTTTTGCAGAACCCCGACGGCTACCGCTATGACGGCGACTGGGTGATGGGCACCAAACAGGGCAAGGGCCTGATCACCTATCCCGACGGCGCGGTCTATGACGGCGACGTTCTGGCGGGCCAGCGCGCGGGCCAGGGCAAGCTGACGATGGCCGACGGGCTGACCTATGAGGGCAGCTGGAAAGAAGGCCAGATGCACGGCCAGGGGCGGCTGGTGCAGGCCAATGGCGACATCTACGAAGGCGCGATGGCCAATGGCCGGCGCGATGGCACCGGCAAGGTGACCTATGCCAATGGCGACATCTACGAAGGCGGCTTTGTCGCCGACCGCCGCCAGGGCAAGGGCAGCTTCCGCGGCACCGACGGCTATGTCTATGAAGGCGACTGGATGGAAGGCCGGATCGAGGGGATGGGCAAGGTCACCTATCCCGACGGATCGGTCTATGCGGGGGCTTTCCTGAACGATCTGCCGCATGGCAAGGGCCGCATCACCTATCCCGACGGGTCCACCTATGACGGTGACTGGGCCGCGGGCGTGATCGAGGGCGCGGGCATCGCGACCTATGCCAACGGGCTGGTCTATGAGGGCGAATTCCTGGCCGCGCGCAACCACGGCAAGGGCAAGATGACCTATCCCGACGGTTACATCTATGAAGGCGACTGGGCCGATGGGCAGCGCCACGGCCAGGGACGCGCCACCTATGCCGATGGCACCGTTTACGAAGGCGGCTTTGAAAACGGCCAGCGCGCGGGCCAGGGACGCATCACCATGGCCGACGGCTTTCGCTATGACGGCGGCTGGAAGGATGGCGAGATCGATGGCGAAGGCGTCGCCACCTATGCCAATGGCGATGTCTATGAGGGCAGCTTTGTCCGCGGCAAGCGCCAGGGCAAGGGGGTAATGCGCTACAAGACCGGCGAGGTCGCCACAGGCACATGGTCGGAAAACACCCTGACCGAGAATACCGCGCCGCAAACGGATACGCCGCAGGATGGTCCGGCAGAGGCGCCGGCCGGATCAGCGGCTGGCAACTGACCCCAGCGCCCCGCGCCGCGCCAGATCCGCCCCGTCCAGCGCAGCGCCGATCCCGCCCATATCCCTGATCACCAAGGCCCCTCGTGCGCCGCACCTGCTTTTGCCGCCTCTTGCGGGCCCATCCGTCTTACGCATCACGGGCAAATTTGGTCTTTTCTTTTCCGGCACGGCGCATATAGTCGCCGCCATGACACGGACCCTGCACATATTCGCAGCTTCGGGCGCGGCCTGCGCCCTGAATCTCCGTGGTCTCCTTCTCCTTAGCAGCCTCTGAGCGTGCCCTTGGGCGCGACCGCTCGGAGGTGACCAGCGCCCAAAGATCACAGCGAAAGATCGCAGCGACTGACCTGCCACAGGAGACTGACATGACCACCACCGATGAACCCCGCGTCCTGATTTTCGACACCACCCTGCGCGACGGCGAACAATCGCCCGGCGCCACGATGACCCATGACGAAAAGCTGGAAATCGCCCAGCTGCTGGATGACATGGGCGTCGACATCATCGAGGCGGGCTTTCCCATCGCCTCGGAAGGCGATTTCGAAGCCGTATCCGCCATTGCCCGCAACGCGAAGAATTCGGTGATCTGCGGGCTGGCGCGCGCGAATTTCGCCGATATCGACCGCTGCTGGGAGGCGGTGAAACACGCCCGCCAGCCGCGCATCCACACCTTCATCGGCACCTCGCCGCTGCACCGCGACATCACCGCGCTGAACCAGGATGAAATGGTCGCCCGCATCCACGACACCGTGACCCATGCGCGCAACCTGTGCGACAATGTGCAGTGGTCGGCAATGGATGCGATCCGCACCGAACGCGACTATCTGTGCCGCGTTGTGGAAGCCGCAATCAGGGCGGGCGCCACAACGATCAACATCCCCGACACCGTGGGCTATACCCTGCCCGAGGAAAGCGCCGAAATCATCCGCATGCTGCTGGAACGGGTGCCCGGCGCCGATCAGGTGATCTTTGCCACCCATTGCCACAACGACCTGGGCATGGCCACCGCCAACAGCCTGGCGGCAGTGACCGCCGGCGCGCGCCAGATCGAATGCACGATCAACGGCCTGGGTGAACGGGCCGGCAACACCGCGCTGGAAGAGGTGGTGATGGCGATCAAGGTCCGCCGCGACCTGCTGCCCTATCGCACCGGCATCGACACGACGAAGATCATGAACCTGTCGCGCCGCGTCAGCCAGGTTTCGGGCTTTCCGGTGCAGTTCAACAAGGCCATCGTCGGCAAGAACGCCTTCCTGCATGAATCGGGCATCCATCAGGATGGCGTGCTGAAAAACGTCGAGACCTTTGAGATCATGCGCCCCGCCGACATCGGGCTGAACGAAACCAATATCGCCATGGGCAAGCATTCGGGCCGCGCCGCGCTGCGCGCCAAACTGGCCGATCTGGGCTTTGAGATGGGCGAGAACCAGCTGAAGGACGTTTTTGTCCGCTTCAAGGCGCTGGCGGACCGCAAGAAGGAAATCTACGACGAGGATCTGGTCGCGCTGATGGCCGATCAGGCGGCCAATACCGACAGCGATTACCTGCAGGTCAAATGGCTGCGCGTCATCTGCGGGTCGGACGGGCAGACCGCGGATCTGAAGATGCTGGTGGATGGCGCGGAAAAGACCGCCTCGACCACCGGGGACGGGCCGGTGGATGCCGTGTTCAACGCGGTGAAGGAGATCTATCCGACCAAGGCGCGGCTGAAGCTGTATCAGGTGCATGCGGTCACCGAAGGCACGGATGCGCAGGCCACCGTCAGCGTGCGGCTGGAGGAAGACGGCCGGATCGTCACCGGATCGGCCGCGGATACCGACACGATCCTGGCCAGCGTCAAGGCCTATGTCGGCGCACTGAACCGGCTGCGCGTGCGCAGCCAGAAAACGGCACCGGATGCGGATGTGAAATCCGTCAGCTATCATCTGTAAGGGCGGAAGGGGGGCTGTCTGCCCCCCTCTTGGCGCATCGCGCCAATTCACCCCCCGAGGATATTTTCGCAAATCCGAAAGCAAGGCCGCGCCCGGACATGGGCGCGGTCGATTCGCTTGCGCGTGCGACGCTCTGGCCTGTCGCGATTTGCACGACCGGCACGCGGATTTGTGAGATGTTGGAAAAGTGCAAAATATAGCGAATATAATGCCTGAAATATTCACGGAAGGTTGCATAACGAATATGATGGCGATCCGCCCCGGCGGAATGTCGCCCCGTAGCCTGGCGGTTCAAGGGAATCCGCTTCCGCAAAGCGCGCGCTTTGCCTATACGGGCCGGGCAGGTTTGCGCAGCGCGGCGCGAGTCGGCGTCCAGCAGACAATCGGGGTGGGACACAGATGGCGGGACTTGGCGGTATCTTTTCGTCGGACATGGCAATCGACCTTGGGACGGCGAACACGCTTGTCTATGTAAAGGGGCGCGGGATCATCCTGAACGAACCTTCCGTCGTGGCCTATCACGTCAAGGACGGAAAGAAGCAGGTTCTGGCGGTGGGCGAGGATGCCAAGCTGATGCTGGGCCGCACCCCGGGCAGCATCGAGGCAATCCGGCCGATGCGCGACGGGGTGATTGCCGATTTCGACAGCGCCGAACAGATGATCAAGCATTTCATCCGCAAGGTGCACAAGCGCACGACGTTTTCGAAGCCGAAAGTGATCGTCTGCGTGCCCCATGGCGCAACGCCGGTGGAAAAGCGGGCGATCCGCCAGTCGGTGATCTCGGCGGGGGCGCGGCGTGCGGGGCTGATCGCGGAACCGATCGCGGCCGCCATCGGGGCGGGCATGCCGATCACCGACCCGACCGGCAGCATGGTGGTGGATATCGGCGGCGGCACCACCGAGGTGGCGGTGCTGAGCCTGGGCGACATCGTCTATGCGCGTTCGGTCCGGGTGGGTGGCGACCGCATGGATGAGGCGATCATTTCCTATCTGCGCCGCAACCAGAACCTTCTGGTGGGCGAATCCACCGCCGAGCGGATCAAGACCACGATCGGCACCGCACGGATGCCCGATGACGGGCGCGGCGCATCCATTCTGGTGCGCGGGCGCGACCTTCTGAACGGCGTGCCGAAAGAGACCGAGATCAACCAGGCCCAGGTGGCCGAAGCCCTGGCCGAGCCGGTGCAGCAGATCTGCGACGCGGTGATGCAGGCGCTGGAAGCGACGCCGCCGGATCTGGCCGCCGACATTGTCGACCGCGGCGTGATGCTGACGGGGGGCGGTGCGCTGCTGGGCGATCTGGACCTGAGCTTGCGCGAGCAGACCGGGCTGTCGATCTCGATCGCGGATCAGTCGCTGAACTGCGTGGCGCTTGGCACCGGCAAGGCGCTGGAATATGAAAAGCAACTTCGCCATGTGATCGATTACGACAGCTGAGCGCCGCCGGCCCTGACACGAGGACGCCTTGGCCAGACACCGCGACGATCAGGATTATGCAGGACCGCTGCGCCGCATCCTTATTGCGGTGCTGGTGTTGATCCTGTCCGCGACCTTCCTGATCTGGCGCATCGACAGCCCGCGCGTGGAACGGTTCCGCGCGGCCTTTATCGACCGTTTCGTGCCGACCTTCGACTGGGCAATGGTCCCGGTGACCCATGTGCTGGGCATGGTCGAGGGGTTTCAGTCCTATGCCCGGATCTATCAGCAGAACCAGGAACTGCGGCGCGAATTGCAGCAGATGAAGGCCTGGAAAGAGGCCGCCGTGCAGCTGGAACAGCAAAATGCCAAGTTGCTGGCGCAGAACCAGGTGCGGCTGGACCCCAAGCTGACCAGCGTGTCGGGTGTGGTGCTGGCCGATTCGGGCAGCCCGTTCCGGCAATCGGTGCTGCTGAACGTGGGCTCGCGCGACGGAATCGTGGATGGTTGGGCGACGATGGACGGGCTGGGTCTGGTGGGGCGCTTTTCGGGGGTGGGACGTACGACCAGCCGGGTGATCCTGCTGACCGATCCGTCCAGCCGGATACCAGTGACGATTCAGCCCTCGGGGCAGAAGGCAATCCTGGCGGGGGACAATTCGGGGCTGCCGCTGGTGGATTTCATCGAAAGCCCCGAACAGGTGCGCCCGGGCGACCGGGTGATTTCTTCGGGCGATGGCGGGGTGTTTCCGGCGGGGCTTTTGGTGGGGCAGGTGCTGCAGGGCCCCGACCGGCGGCTCAGGGTGCGCCTTGCCGCCGATTATGAGCGGCTGGATTTCCTGCGCGTTCTGCGCAGTCACCCGGCCGAACAGCTGCGCGATGCGGGCCCGCTGATCCCGCCCGCCGCCGATGCCGATGCCGATACAGGGGCCGGGGACGGGGCAGCGCAGGGTGACGCCGCCGGGGACGGCCGCGGCGATGGTTGATCCGCTGTCCACCCGCCGCCTTGTGCATCGCGCCCTGTTTCTGGCGATTGCCGCGGTGATCCTGTTCCTGCGCCTGCTGCCATTGTCACCGGGCACCGGCGGACTGCCCGGCCCCGACATCTTTCTGGCGCTGACGCTTGCCTGGGTACTGCGCCGGCCCGATTATGTTCCGGCACCGCTGATCGTTGCGGTCATTTTGCTGGAGGATCTGATGTTCATGCGCCCGCCGGGGCTTTGGCCGCTGATGGTGCTGCTGGGAACCGAATTCCTGCGCCGGCGCGAACAGGCCCTGCGCAATCTGCCCTTCATGCTGGAATGGCTGGTGATCGGCGGGGTGCTGGCGGCGATGTTCCTGGGCAACCGCGCGGTTCTGGCGCTGGCGATGGTACCGCAGCCGGGGCTGGGGCAGGATCTGCTGCGGCTTCTGGCCACGCTGGCGGCCTATCCGGTCGTGGTGGCGGCCTCGCGGCTGGCCTTTGGCCTGCGCCGCGCCGCACCCGGCGAGGTCGATGCGTTGGGGCACCGGCTATGAGACGTTCGGCCCGCAAGGCACAGGAAAGCAGCCGCCAGATCACCCGGCGCGGGTTGTTGCTGGGCGCGGCACAGGCGGCGATGGTCGCGGTGCTTGGCCTGCGGATGCGCAAGATGCAGCTGCAACAGGCCGAGGAATTCCGCCTGCTGGCCGACGGCAATTCCGTCAAGATCCGGCTGATCCCGCCGGCACGCGGGCTGATCCATGACCGCAACGGCGTGTTGATCGCAGGCAACGAACAGAATTATCGCGTGACGATCACGCGCGAGGATGCCGGTGATGTGGACACGGTGATTGCCGATCTGCGCCGCCTGATCCCGCTGTCGGATGAACAGACCGCCGAGTTGCTGGGGGAAATCCGCCGCCGCGCGCCCACGGCCCCCGTGACCATCGCAGACCGGCTGAGCTGGGAAGAGTTTTCCCGCATCGCCGTCAACGCCCCTGCCCTGCCCGGCATCACCCCCGATGTGGGCCTGTCGCGCGCCTATCCGCAGGGGCCCGACTTTGCCCATGCCGTGGGCTATGTCGGACCGGTATCCGATTACGACCTGGGCCAGATCGAAAACCCCGACCCCTTGCTGCACATCCCGAAATTCCAGCTGGGCAAGCTGGGCATCGAGGCCAAGTTCGAAGATCAACTGCGCGGCCGCGCCGGCCAGCGCCGGGTTGAGGTCAATTCCGCCGGGCGCGAGATACGCGAGCTGGGCCGCCAGGAAGGCGAACCGGGCGTCAACCTGCAACTGGCGCTGGATTACCGGCTTCAGAATTATGCCGCCGCCCGGATGGGCGAGGAAAGCGCCGCCGCGGTGGTGATGGATGTGCGGACCGGCGATCTGCTGGCGATCTGCTCGTCGCCCGCCTTCGACCCCAACCTGTTCGTACGCGGCATATCGGGGCCCGATTACCGCGCCTTGATGGAAAACGACCACCGCCCCCTGGCCGACAAGACCGTGCAGGGGCTTTACCCGCCCGGATCGACCTACAAGATGGTGACCGCGCTGGCCGCGCTGGAAGCGGGCGTGATCAAGCCCGGCGAAACCGTCTATTGCCCCGGCCACCTTGAGGTCAGCGGCCGGCGGTTCCACTGCTGGAAGCGCGCGGGCCACGGTCGGATGGACCTGATCCAGAGCCTCGAACAATCCTGCGACGTCTATTACTATGACATCGCCCAGCGCGTCGGGATCGACAAGATTTCCGAAATGGCGCGGCGGCTGGGCGTCGCGGTGCGCCACGACCTGCCGATGTCCGCCGTGGCCGAGGGGCTGGCGCCCACCCGTGCCTGGAAGCAGGAACGCTATGGCCAGGACTGGCGCGTGGGCGACACGATCAACGCCTCGATCGGGCAAGGCTATGTGCTGACCTCGCCGCTGCATCTGGCGGTGATGACGGCGCGCATCGCCACCGGAAAGGCCGTGGTGCCCCGGCTGGTGCGGTCGGTCGACGGGATCGAGGTGGCAATCCCCGAAGCCCCGGACCTGGACCTGCAACCGGGGTTTCTTGACCTGGTGCGCCGCGGCATGTCGGCGGTGGTCAATTCGCGCCGCGGTACCGCGAACGGGTCGCGCATCGTGGCGGCGGAATGGACGATGGCGGGCAAGACCGGCACCAGCCAGGTGCGCAACATCACCGCCGCCGAACGCGCGCGCGGCGTGATCAGCAACGACCAGCTGCCCTGGAACCGCCGCGACCACGGCCTGTTCGTGGGCTATGCACCCTTTGACAACCCGCGCTATGCGATCAGCCTTGTGGTCGAACATGGCGGCGGGGGGGCCAGCGCGGCCGCCCCCGTTGCCCGCGACATCCTGCTGTTCGCGCTGCATGGCGGGGTGCCGCCGCTGGCCGCCTATCCCGAAAGCCAGCGCGGACGGATCAAGACCCTGCAGGACAGCCTGCAGCTGATCGACCCCGACACCCTGCCCGGCGGAAGGTCGCGCGCATGAGCTATCTTGAGGCCAATCTGAAGACCGTGCCCACCGGGCTGCGCAAGGTTCTGTATCTGAACTGGCCGCTGATCATCCTGCTGACGGCGGTGGCCTGCACCGGCTTTCTGATGCTGTATTCCGTCGCGGGCGGCAATCTGCAGACCTGGGCGGAACCGCAGATCAAGCGCTTCGGGCTGGGCATGGCGGCGATGCTGGTGGTGGCCTTCGTGCCGATCTGGTTCTGGCGCAATGTCTCGGCGCTGGTCTATGTCGTGGCGCTGTTGCTGCTGGTCGCGGTGGAATTGTTCGGCGACATCGGCATGGGCGCCCAGCGCTGGCTTGAGATCGGCCCCTTCCGGCTGCAACCCTCAGAGTTGATGAAGGTCGCGCTGGTGATGATGCTGGCGGCCTATTACGACTGGCTCGACGTATCGCGCACCTCGCGGCCGCTGTGGGTGGCCATTCCGGTGGCGCTGATCCTGCTGCCTACGGCGCTGGTGCTGAAACAGCCCGACCTGGGCACATCCATCATGCTGATCCTGGGCGGGGGGATCGTGATGTTCGTGGCAGGTGTCAGCCTGTGGTATTTCGCCACCGTACTTGCGGCCGGCGCGGGGCTGATCTTCGCCGTGCTGCAAAGCCGCGGCACGCCCTGGCAACTGTTGCACGACTATCAGTTCCGCCGCATCGATACCTTCCTTGACCCCGGTTCCGACCCGCTGGGCGCGGGCTACAACATCATGCAGGCGCAGATCGCGCTGGGATCGGGCGGCTGGGCGGGCCGGGGCTTCATGCAGGGCACGCAAAGCCGGCTGAACTTCCTGCCCGAAAAGCACACCGATTTCATCTTCACCACCCTGGCCGAGGAATTCGGCTTTGTCGGGGCCTTTTCGCTGCTGATGCTTTACGCGCTGATCCTGGCGTTCTGCATCCTGTCGGCGCTGTCCAACCGTGACCGCTATTCGGCGATCGTCACGCTGGGCATCGGCGGCACGCTGTTCGTCTTCGTCACCGTCAACATGGCGATGGTGATGGGGCTGATCCCGGTCGTGGGCGCCCCCCTGCCCCTTGTGTCCTATGGCGGAACCGCGATGATGATCCTGCTGATGGCCTTCGGCGTCGTGCAAAGCGCCCATGTCCACCGCCCCCGCTGAAAGGATCGACATGCCCAATATTCGCTTCGCCGCCCCCGACAGGCTTTGGCCCACCTATGAACCCGCCCTTGCCAAGGCCTTCGCCGAGGCCGGGCTGCAGGTGCGGATCGTCGGACCCGAGGCCGATCCCGCGCAGGTGGATTACCTGATCTATGCCCCCGGCGGCCCCGTCACCGATTTCACCCCGTTCACGCGGGCCAAGGCGGTGCTCAGCCTCTGGGCCGGGGTGGAACGCATCATCGGCAACCCGACCCTGACCCAGCCGCTGTGCCGCATGGTCGATGTGGGCCTGCGCGAGGGGATGGTGGAATGGGTCACCGGCCATGTCCTGCGCACCCATCTGGGCCTGGATCATTGGCTGGCCTGCCAGGATGGGATCTGGCGCAACGCCGAAACTCCGCCACTTGCACGGGACCGGAATGTTGTGGTCCTGGGACTGGGTGAACTGGGCGGGGCCTGTGCGCAGATGCTTGCCCGCCTGAACTTCCGCGTGACAGGCTGGAGCCGCACGTCCAAAACCCTGCCCGGCATCGATTGCCTGTCCGGTCCTGCAGGCCTGCAGACAGCCCTGTCGCGCGCTGAAATCCTTGTCACGGTATTGCCCGACACGCCCGACACCACAAACCTGATCGGCGCCGCCGCGCTGGCCGCGATGCCGAAGGGGGCGGTGATCCTGAACCCCGGTCGCGGCCCGCTGATCGACGACACGGCGCTGCTGGCAGCCCTTGATACCGGCCAGATCGCACAAGCGACGCTTGATGTGTTCAGAACGGAACCGCTGCCCGCCGATCACCCCTACTGGGCGCATCCGCGCGTAACCGTCACCCCCCATATCGCGGCCGAGACGCGCCCCGCCTCGGCGGCGCGGGTTATTGCCGAAAACATCCGCCGCGGCGAAGCGGCAGAACCGTTCCTGTTCCGCGCAGACCGGACCCGCGGCTACTGAGCCCCTTTTCTTCGGCTTTGTGAAAATATCCTGCGGGGGTCCGGGGGTGCAAAACCCCCGGCCTTGCCGTTTGTGACACGGGGGGGGGGGGGGGCCCCCCCCCCCCCCGGGTAGTGTAACCACCCGACTGGGCGGCCTGT